>JAHCJW010000036.1 GCA_026126125.1 Devosia sp. | reverse complement strand
GTCTGCTGGGTTTCCCAGGTGATGATCCCGCCCTTGACGTAAACCTTCCAGGAACACGAACCGGTACAGTTCACGCCATGGGTGGAGCGCACCACCTTGTCGTGCTGCCAGCGCTGTCTATAGGCGTTTTCCCAGTCCCGGTTTTCTACCGTGGTGACACCATGACCGCCGGAAAACCGGTCAATGGTCTTGGGCGCGAGGAAATTCAGTCTATCGAGAAGAAGCGACATAAGGGGGCCTTTCCAAATGCGCGGTTATGCGGGACGGGCGGCCAGCGGCCGGCCGCGTTCGATGGCATGGAGCATGGCGCCCCGACGGGTATAGGCAAACCAGGTGAGCACGGCGCAGGAGACGTAGAAGAGGAAGAATCCGTAGAGCGCGGGTAAGGCATGGCCGCTCATCTCGATGGCGCTGCCATAGGCCTTGGGGATGTAGAAGGCGCCATAGGCGGCGACGGCCGAGGTGAAGCCGATGATCGCGGCGCTTTCCTTGTCGGCCTGCTTGCGGGCTTCGTCGGGGCCGAGTTCGGGCATGGTGCGTCCGACCACGACGCCCATGATATTGGGGATCATCTGGAAGGTGGACGAATTGCCGATGCCCGTTGCTAGGAACAGCACCATGAAGCAGGCGAAATACCCCCAGAAGGCATAGTCTTCCTGCTTGATCGAGAGGAAATACATCACCCCGAGCAAGGCCCCCATCATCAGGATGAAGGTCCAGAAAGTGACCCGTCCACCGCCCCACCGGTCGGCGATCCAGCCGGTGCCGGCGCGCGCCAGCGCGCTGAGGAGCGGCCCGAGAAAGACGAATTGCAGCGAGTTGATATGGGGAAATTCGGTGGCCGCCAGCAACGGAAAGGCTGCCGAATAGCCGATGAAGGAGCCAAAAGTGCCGGTATAGAGCCAGCACATCAACCAGGTATCGATGCGGCCGAAAATGACCGCCTGGTCACGGAACGAGGCCTTGGCATCGGCAATGTCGTTCATGCCGAACCAGGCCAGCAGCGTCGCCAGGATGATAAAGGGCACCCAGATGAAGCCAGCGTTCTGCACCCAGAGATTGGTCGTTTCATTGACCGCCTGCGGGTCCCCGCCAAGGGCCCCGAAGACGCTCACGGTGATGACGACGGGCACGAGGAACTGCATGACCGAGACGCCCAGATTGCCCAGCCCGCCATTGAGGGCCAGCGCATTGCCCTTTTCCCGCTTGGGGAAGAAGAAACTGATATTGGACATGGAAGAGGCAAAATTGCCCCCGCCCAGGCCGCAGAGCAGCGCCAGGATCAGGAAAATGAGATAAGGCGTAGTGGGGTCCTGCACGGCATAGCCGATGCCGAAGGCCGGCAGCATCAGCGAGGCGGTGGTCAATGTCGTCCACAACCGGCCGCCGAAGATCGGCACCATGAAGGAATAGAAGATGCGCAGCGTCGCGCCCGAGAGGCCCGGCAGCGCCGCCAGCCAGAACAATTGGTCCGTCGTATAGGCAAAGCCGATACTGGGCAGCTTGGCCACCACCATCGACCACACCATCCAGACGGCGAAGGACAGGAGGAGGCTCGCGATCGAAATCCACAGATTGCGATTGGCGACGGCCTTGCCGGTGCTGTCCCAAAACCCCTTGTCTTCGGGATTCCAGGCGGTCAGCACATGGGCCGTGGCCACCCTGGCCTTCTTGGCTTGCCCCTGTTCATGCAGCGGCAGCATTTCGGGCAGTTCGGGCAATTGCCTGAGATCGACCCTGGCGGCGCGCCGCTCCATGATCTGCACCGAGACATGCATCCATGCCATCGAGACCAGCACGATGGCGAACAGCAGCATGAAGCAGCTGGTCCAGATATTGGTGAGATCGTTCATCACCCCGAAGATGATGGGCAGCACGAAGCCGCCGAGGCCCCCGATCATCCCAACGAGCCCGCCGACCGAGCCGACATTGCCCGGATAATAGGCCGGGATGTGCTTGAAGACCGCCGCCTTGCCCAGCGACATGAAGAAGCCGAGAATGAAGATCAGTATGAGGAACGGCACCAGCCCCATCTGCGTCGAGAACGCGATCGGCCCGTTGATGCCGTGGATCACATAGTCGGTGTGCGGATAGGACAGCATCAGCGTGCACACCAGCGACACGCCGAAAGTGACGTAGAGCACCGAGCGGGCGCCATAACGGTCCGCAAGATGCCCGCCATAGGCGCGGAACAGGCTGGCCGGGATGGAGAATACGGCGGCCAGCACACCGGCCGTGGCGATATCCAGGCCGTAAACCCCGATCAGGTAGTGCGGCAACCACAGCGCCAGTGCGACAAAGGCGCCAAAGACGAAGAAATAATACAGCGAGAAACGCCAGACCTGGAGGTTCTTGAGCGGTTCGAGCTGCATGGCCGCGGTTTCGGCTTTGCGGCCCTCGGCGCGCCGGGCGCGCAATTCGGGGTCGTCCTTGGTGGTGAACCAGAAGACAACGGCCATGATGGCGAGGCCCACCGCCCAGATCTGCGCCACCGCCTGCCAGCCCATGGCCACCATGACGAAGGGCGCCGCGAGCTTTGTCACTGCCGAGCCGACATTGCCGGCCCCGAAAATACCCAGCGCCGTGCCCTGCTTGTCGGCTGGATACCACTTGGACACATAGCTGACGCCCACGGCGAAGGCGCCGCCCGCCAGCCCGAGCCCGAGCCCGGCCAGCATCATCATTTCATAGGTGGTGGCATAAGAAAGCAGGAAGGCCGCCACAGCCGCCAGCAGCATGGTCAGCACATACATCAGGCGCCCGCCGATCTGGTCGGTCCAGATGCCGAGAAACACCCGCGACAGCGAGCCGCTCAGGATCGGCGTTCCGGCCAGAAGCCCGAGCTGGGTATCGCTTAACCCGAGCTCTTGCTGAATACGGACGCCGATGATGGAAAATATGGTCCAAACGGCAAAACACACGGTGAAAGCCACCGTGCTCATGGTCAGGGCGACAGTCTGTTCGCCCTTCGTTACACCCGACAAGTCCGACATGAGGACCCCCATAATCACCGGCGCGCAATGGCTTTCCGGATACCCGTGAAGTCCACATGCTGGCCTGCAAAAGCGGGAAGGATTGATCTGAATCAAAGACCCGGCCCACCGCCGGAAAAACAAGTAGACGCGGGAAATGTTTGGGGTCCGTCGGAGAAAACTGCACAACGGAGCTTGCGCAGAGGGGCTTGCCCCGGCACAAAAACTCCTGTCGACTACTTGATAAATGTCATGTTGAGGCTGACATGCGCGAGCACGACCTGCCCGAGATTCGGGCCCTGGAATTGTTTCGGACCATGAGCGAAGAAAGTTTCGCCGAGCTCATGCACGCCGCCTATCTGCAGACATTCCCAACCCAGGTACAGTTGATTTCGGAAGGCGACCTGGCCGATTTTCTGTTCATTCTTCTCGAAGGCCGGGTCGAGTTGCTGGGTAGCACCGCGGGCCGTGAAACCACGATGGCGATCATCAAGCCGTTTGGGACCTTCATCCTCGCCGCCGTGCTGATGGATGCCATCCACTTGATGTCGGCGCGCACGACCGAAAAATCCCGGGTGCTGATGATACCGGCGCGCAATATCCGCGACCTTCTCGCCAAGGACGGTGACTTCGCGCGCGCCATCGTGGTGGAGCTGTCGAGCTGCTACCGCGCTGTGGTCCGTGACCAGAAAAATCTCAAATTGCGCAGCTCCGTCGAGCGCCTGGCCAACCGCATCATCAGCCTTCATAACGCCCAGGGCGCGACGGGCACGGTTATTCTGCCCTATGACAAGAAAACGCTCGCTTCCCTCCTCAACATGACGCCGGAAAACCTGTCGCGCGCCTTTGGCACCCTCAAGGCCTATGGCGTGCAAGTCGACAACGAACGAATCTGCCTGTCTGACCTAACCGGCCTCGAAACCCTCGCACAACCCAATCGGCTGATCGATGAACGGGTGTAGCGATCAAAGCACGCCTGCCCAAAATGGTCGCCGATTTGGGCAAAGATATCCGCAAAAAGCAAAGCGCTAAACGCCAAGAGCGCGACGGCTTCAAGAAGCGGGGCGCGACGCGGTGATAGCATCCAGGCTCGACAACAGGAAATCCCGGTCATTTGGATCGATGCTGGCAAAGAAGCTGTCACGAGCCTTTTGAGCGCCGCGCATGATTTCGCCCAGCGAGTGCTCCCCCAGCGGCGTGAGGCTCAGCAATCGACGGCGGCGATCCAGAACGTCGATTTTTCGCTCGATCCAGCCTCGATTGACGAGCATCTCGGCCACCATGGAATTGGTGGACCGATCGAAATAGGCCAACCCGGCCAGCGTCACCTGATCAAGATGAGGGCGCTGATTGAGTACAAACATCATGCCGAATTGCGTCGGCGTTACGTCGTTCGGCTTGCATGCCTCGATGAACAGCGCCGAAGTCACCTGGTGAACCCGGCGGATCAGGAAACCGGGACGACGATAGAGATCGCGCAATAAGCGCGCCATGGCAGGCTCGACCGAGGGTGTCGCGGCATTCACGACCCCCTCCAGGATATCAAGAAGACGATCGCGCTCCGCTGTGCCCAAAGATTCCATCAGACGACTGACGGCAAGGGCCACAGGCTTTTTGGACAACTCCAGGAGTTCGCGACCTGTTGAGGTGATGTCAAGAATGCGCCGACGTCGATCGACGGTGTTCTGCACACGCTGCACCAGGCCGCGCTCCTCAAGATGGCCGAGCACGAGGCTGGTTGTGGAACGATCAAGCCCGACGAGACGTGCCAAAGTAACCTGATCGAGCTCTTTTATGACACCCAAAGTGTGAAGCACGCCATATTGGCTGGTGGTAATATTTAGGCCGGCGGTAGCTTCCGCGAAGATGGCGACAGCGGTTTGATGAGCACGCCGAATCTTGAACCCCGGACGACCATAGAGGCCTTCCAGCGACAGCGCCGATGTCGAGGCAAGTTCTGAAGCGGTGATTACGGCCATGCCGTTCCAGGTTGTCATCCACTCGTCCCGAACAGAAGCTGCTTTGCATACGCGCGAGTAATCTCGTCGCGGCAAACACTTCGTCCGGCAAGGCCGCCCTGTCAACTCGTTATAGCCGCTGGAGGACTGAAGCCTGTACAAGCCTCGGCATGGCAACAGGTTTGTCAGTCCAAAGCATCAGCGCGTTCGCAATGGCGGCGATCACCCTATCGCGTTCCTCACGATGGGCGATGGATGAGAGAACGCTCGCCCGCAGATGTGCAGCCAATCTCGCCAATTGCTGGCGCTCCGCCTGAATCTCTGCGTCCAGCACCACCCGACGAAGATCGCCTACCTTGGAGCTTGCCGCCGCTTCGGCCTTGATCGCCGTGTCCCATGCCGCCAAAGTCGCCGCATCCGGAACCGAACCCTGACGGGCCGCAAAGGTTGCTGTCAGCACGATGCAGACATCGGCGCCACAACGATTCTGAACCTCGAGAAATTCGGCGGAAACGCCCTCGACGCCATAGACGTCGAGGGCAAACTGCCAAGCTTGTCTTCAAGCGTGGCGCTCAATCGGCGCCAAGTTGTTGCTTGAATTTTTCTGCCACCGCGTTGCGCAGACCGTCGCTGGCGCGGGCGACGGGCGGGAACTCCTTCAATCTCTCAAAGGGGCGGCAGGCATCGATCAAGGCGCGTGAATTGGTACCGCTCGTCTCGTTGAGGATGGGATCGAGCGGTCCCGACCAGGCGCGACGTATGAACTCGATGTCCTCGCTCGGGTCGCAGCGAGTGCTGATCGCCCAGAGCACGTCGAAAGTATTGGTAGGATCGACATCCTCGTCCACCACCACGACGA
Organism: Devosia sp.; assembly: GCA_026126125.1. Lineage (GTDB taxonomy): Bacteria > Pseudomonadota > Alphaproteobacteria > Rhizobiales > Devosiaceae > Devosia. Next base: position 21,453 of record JAHCJW010000036.1, on the reverse strand, counting down.
AGCGCCCCATATAGGATGCGGACTGACAGCTGGCCGCCAGATGCAGCGCTTGTCGGGCATGCCCCGGATAACGCTGCTTGAGGGACACGACATTGAACATGCGCGCGCCCCCTGCTTCGTGGCACCAAACGCCCTGTACCCCGGAAAGGCCAGCGCGCTCGATCTCATCCCAGATCATGCCCGATTTAGTGACGCATTTGGAAAAACTGAAATCCGATGGCGGCTGCATGGGCGAAGCCATGGTCATGATCGGATTGTTGCGGTGATAGATGCGCTGGATCTGCACCACCGGTTGCGGGCTGGCATGGCTCGCATAATAGCCGGTGAATTCGCCAAACGGCCCCTCGATCCGGGTGTCGCCCGGCATCATGACGCCTTCGATGACGATCTCGGCATAGGCGGGCATGGGCAGACCATGCACTTCGCTGCGCACCACTTCGAAGGGGAGGCCGCGATGGCCGCCCGCATAGTCGTATTCGGAAAGGCCATAGGCCAGTTCGTTGCCCGAAGCGAGAAAGAGCAGCGGGTCATGGCCGACGCAGATCAGAACTGGGCAGGGCTCGCCCTTGCTGAAATGCTTGTCTCGAATCTGCCGGCCCTGCTTGCCCGGCGAAATCCACAGACCAAGCGACTTTGAATCGTGCACCATGGAGCGATAGGTGCCGATATTGACCCAGTCGCCGTCCGGATCGCGCATGATGACCAGATCGTCGGTGCCAACATAGCGGCCACCGTCCAGTTCATGAAGCTTGGGGACAGGGAATTTGAGAATATCGATGTCGTCGCCGCGCAGTACGTTTTCGTAGATCGGCGCCTGGTCCGGCTGCACCTCGACGGGCGGCAGCGGCTTATGCTCCTTCATGCGGTCGCGATAGCTCTGCACGATGTCGAGCGGCTTTTTGGAGAGGGGGAAGCCCAGGGTTATGGCCAGCCGCTGGCTGGAATTGGTGAGGCCGGAAACGCAGCGGAACCCGGGATAGCCTGGAATGTCATCGAAAAGGATAGCGGGCGGATTGTCCTGCTCGCCATGATAGATGATCTCGGCCAGGGCGCCCATCTCGAGGTCCCAGCTGGCACCGCGAATGGTACGCAGCTCGCCGATGTCGTCGATACGGGCGAGAAATTCCCTCAGGTCCTGATAGGGGTGCGGACGATTGCTAAGCGTCATGTCTTTGTTCCTTTCGTCCTTTAGCGCAGTGCAAGCTGCTCGCGGTCATAGCCTGCGATCTTCTTGTAATTGCTCGACAACCCCGACAACTCCTGCAGGCTGATCACGTCCTCGATGCGGGTGAAAGGCTTATCGCCGGTGCGGTCGAAAACTTCCTTCAGAATGATGTCGGGCGGGGTCGCCCTGTTGGTCAAAACGACTTTGGTCGTGGCGGGGAGGCGCTCCGTTTCATAGACCTTGAGCGCGGCCAATGGATCAGTAGCCGCCGCAACAAGGGCATCGCCGAGCGCCTTGCCGTCGAGGATGGCCTGACCCGCGCCATTGGAGCCGCGCGGATACATGGGGTGGGCGGCATCGCCCAGAAGCGTCACGCGGCCGCGCGTCCAGAACGGCAGCGGGTCCTGATCGACCATGGGAAATTCCATCACCTTTGTCGTGCTGCGCAGAAGGGCCGGAACATCGAGCCAGTCGAACTTCATGTCTTCGAACGCCCACATGAAGTCGTCGAACGAGCCCTCCTTGTTCCAGTCGCGCTTGTCCTTGTATTTGGGCGTCTCGATCTCGACCACCCAGTTGATGAGTTGGTTGCCGGCGCCATCTACATTGTCGCGCATCGGATAGAGCACGAGTTTGCCGGTGGAGAGCCAGCCGATGCGGGTCATGTTGGCGCCATTGAGGAACGGCTTGTGCACAACCGAACCGCGCCACATGTTGACCCCGGAATAGACCGGGTCCCCTTCGTGCGGGTGCAGGCTCTTGCGGATCACCGAATGAATGCCGTCGGCCCCGATCAGGATATCGCCGTGCACGCTAGGCAAAACCTCGCCGGTCACGGTGTCCTGGAAGTGCACCACGACGCCGGTTTCATTCTGCTCGTAGCCGACACAGCGATGGCTGACATGCACATGGTCTTCGCCAGCAATCTCCGTGAAACGCTCCAGAAGCGGGCCATGGAGATCCCCACGATGCACAGAGTATTGCGGCAGGTCGTAACCCGCATGTCGGCCTGCCGGCTCGGAATATATATGTTGGCCGAAGCGGTTGAAAAACGTGGATTCGTAGGTTTCGATGCTCCGGGTAGCGATCGCATCCAACACCCCGATCTCCTGCATGACCTTAACGGCATGGGGCAGGAGATTGATGCCAAGACCGATAGGCTCCAGCCGAGGCGCCGAGTCATAAACCTCCGGGATGATGCCGCCCAAGGCGAGCTTGCAGGCGAGGGTCAGGCCGCCAATACCGGCGCCGATGACTATTACTTTCATTGATTATACTCCTCGTAGACCCTGATCGTCAGACGTCGCACTTTTCGCATGCAGCCGCTCATTGGCAGGCCTCATCCTCAGACGGTCGTCGATACCGGGCGGGTTGTTTGCAGGCCAGTCCAACGCTTGAGCTTCCCGGTATCGAGACCGAACAGGTCCAAAGCGCGACTGACCGTATGATCCACCACCTCGTCCAAAGACTTGGGATGGGTGTAGAAGGCCGGGACCGGGGGCATGACGATGCCGCCCATTTCGCTCACGGCCAACATGTTCTTGAGATGGGTGTTCGTCAGGGGTGCTTCGCGCGCCAGCAGAACGAGCCGCCGCCGCTCCTTGAGGACCACCTCCGCCGAGCGCGTCAGCAACGACGAGGTGACCCCGCAGGCGATTTCAGCAAGGCTCCGCATGGAACACGGCGCCACGACCATCCCCAATGTCTGGAAAGATCCCGATGCACATGCAGCCCCGATATTGCCAGGGGCATGAACCTCGTCGGCGAGGGCCTTAACCCCGGCGACGGAGACGCCCAGTTCCTGTTCAATCGTCAGCACGCCGCTCTTGGAGATGAAGAGATGGGTTTCTATTCCCAGTTCGCGCAGCATTTCCAGGCACCGCACGCCATAGATGGCGCCGGAAGCTCCTGAAATGCCTACAACCATGCGGTTCGTCATGTACTCGATCCTTTTTTGCGCCCGACACCATTGGTCGTTCTGCTAGTCGCCGGTAGTGGCATGGTTCCAAGGGGCGATGCGACGTTCGAGGCGGCCGACCAGCCAGGTCAGACCGGTGGCGATGATGGACAGCACCAAAACAGCCGCAAACATGCGGTCCGGCTGGAAAGTGCCGCCGGCCTCGACGATGATGCCTCCCAGACCTGTCAGCGCGGTGAAGAATTCCGCGATGACTATGCCGATCACCGCTTTGCCAATGCCGATGCGGAGACCCGTCATGATCGAGGGAATGACCGATGGCAGAACGATCTGAGTGAGCACGCGCTGCGGCGAGGCGTTGAATGCCTTGCCCACCTCAATGAGGCTACGCGGAACGTTCTGCACCCCATTCCAGGTGTTGATGATGATGGCGAAGACCGTCATGGTCGCAACCATCACTGCCTTGACCAAAAAACCCAAACCGAACCAGAGCATGAAAACGGGCACCAGGGCGATCATCGGCATGGCGTAACCCACGATAACCAGCCAGCCAAGTGCCGCTTCTACGTAGCGGAAGCGCCCTATCAGCAGGCCCAACGGCACGCCGATGACAATGGCTGCGAGGAAACCCACCACGAAAGGCTGCGATGAAGCCGCGAGCGCCTTGCCCAGAGTGCCGTCGGAAATCATGGCCACAAGGGCCTGCAAGACCTTGCTCGGGGGAGCGATGAGGATGGGATTGGCCTGGCGAGCCAAGACTTCCCAGACCACCAGCAGAAGAACAATCGTTCCGAGCGTGACGGAATAGTCCTTCCAGCTCTTGCCCTTGCCCGATGCCTTCTTGAGTGCCAATGCCAATTTGGGATTGGCGACGGCCGGCGACGGAAGCGTCATGGTCATCAGTGGGTCTCCCCTGGTTCCTTGGCGTGGATGAGCTTCCACAATTCCTGTCGGCGTTCCACCAGCTCGCTGGAGCCACGCAGCTCATCGAGTGAGCGCGTACGGTCCATATTGGTCGTCAGAATGCTCTGCATGCGGCCTGGATTGGGCAGCATGGCGATGATGCGATCGGCCAAGAGCACTGATTCATCAAGATCGTGGCTGACGATGATTATCGTCTTGCCCGTGCGAGCCTGAATATCGATGAGTTCCTGCTGCATGACTTCGCGGGTCTGTGCGTCGAGCGCAGAGAACGGCTCGTCCATCAAGAGCACCTGCGGATCGATTGCGAGGGCTCTGGCGAGGCCCACACGCTGCTTCATGCCGCCCGACAATTCATGCGGATGGCGGTCCATGGCGTGACCGAGGCCAACCAACTGCAACGCATCTCGCGCAATTTCCACCCGCTGGGCCTTTGGCACACCGCGGGATTCAAGCCCGAACATCACATTGCCCAAGGCCGTGCGCCATGGCAGCAATTCGGCATTCTGGAAGACAATGCCTCGGTCGAGACCGCAGCCGGTCACCGTCTTGCCGCCGACCTTGACCGTACCCGTCGATGCCTGCTCGAGGCCCATGATAATGCGCAGAAGGGTTGTCTTGCCACAGCCGCTCCGCCCCGTCAGGGCAACGATCTCTCCCCGATTGACAGTAAAGGAAACATCGAGCAGCGCCTGGACCTGCCGTGCGGGCTGCGCAAAGAACACCTTGCTAACGTGATCCACTTCGACAGCGAACTGGCTTTCACCCGCGGTCGAAGGGCGCCCGATGGTCTCGGGCGCCGCGTCGATAATTGTCATTCCACACCACCATAGTAGGTCGAAGTCACCTCACCCACCAAGGCCAACGCCTGCTGGCGATAGCTATCGTCGACCAGAGGTTCGACGTCGACCACCATCGGGGAAATGCCAAGCTTGTTTTGCAGGTCCGCCAGATACTTCATCTGCCGCACGGGAATTTCGGCATTGAGCGCAAGATAGCCGCCATTCTTGAACTCGTCATAGGTCGCAAGGATCGACGGATCGTTCGGCTCAAGACCACCAACCGTCTTGGCGGACAGAACGTTCGCCTCTTCCGGATTGTCAGTCGCATATCGGATGCCCTGCATCAGGCCAGCAAGCAACCCAACAACGCCCTTGCCGTTCTCGCTGGTCAGGAACGCATTGGTGCTGATCAGGGTGTAGCGCGGATAGTCGGGAATGACATCCTTCGCCATGGCGAGGACCTTGACTCCATCGGCATCGGCGCGAGTCATGTAGTCGCTGGGCGAGCTTGCGGCATCGGTCACACTGTTGACGACGGCCAGATAGCGTTCCGGACTGCCGCCGGAATTCGCATAGGTCACTTCGTCGGGATTGATGCCCTCCGCGATCAGCATGGCCTTGACAACGACTGCAGGAAGCGCGGTCGGAGCGGAGATGCCAATCGTTGCCCCTTTCAGCTCGGACAGCTGAGAAAAACGGGCATTGGAATAGAGCGCATAGTTCAGCCCCGGCATGGTCGAGCCGATAAACTTGATGTCCGCGCCCTTCAGGGAGGCCAGCATGGCTTCGCTGGGATTGGCCTGCACCACGTCAACTTCGCCCGCGATGAAGGCTGGAAATGCCTGTGCGGCGCTCTTGAACGTCACGACCTCGACATTGACACCCTGTTCGGCCCAGAAGCCCTTTTCCTGGGCCATGAGAAGGAAGCCCGAGTCAAAACCTGGCTCGTAAATGCCATAGCGAACGGTCGGCAGGTCCTGCGCGAATACCGATCCGGCCATGACGGCGGCAACGGCGACGGCCGTCAGAATGCGTTTCATGATATCTCCCCCTGAGATGGAAAATGGTGCGCTTGCGCGAGATGGGTAATAGGGCGGCACGAAACGGCGCAGCAGAATATCCAAGCGCTGCATCCGCGTCGCAGGGGCTCGTCTTCACGGCAGAGCCCAGTCATTGCGGGCATCCCCTCCCATTTTTTGGAATGCCTCTACAATGGCCAACCATTAGATTGACGTCTGACGATAAGTCAACGAATTAATTTGGCGTTCCCCGTCCTGAATAAAAACATGTCGCGGGCGATGGCTCGGGCGACGCCTGCGGCACCATCGTTTGCAAGGCTTGGAGACAATCATTCAGCGCAGTAAGCCGTTGCGTTCGTATGGTGAACCGCGCCCGCAAATTTGGGGATCACGCCTCTTGGAACCACTGCCCTCTCCCCAGCGGAAGGAGGACGGCAAGAGAGCCCGCCAAAGCCATGCCAACTGCAAACCACGCGTTGGCCTCGGCTGACAACGCAAAGCCGGTGAGGCACATTCCTCCACGCTCAAACCGGCGCGTCGTGTCGTCCTAATTCACCGTCACCTGGACGGACGCGGTCGTCAGCCAGCCCGGATCGAGCGGCAGGTTCCACTCGGCCAGATCGGACTGCCGCTTGAGCATTTCAAGCACCAGATGCAGATCCGAGCGAGACAAGTCCACTACCGGGCCGAGCTCTTCGGGCGACGGGCGGAAGGTCAGGCGAAAGCTGCTTGTCGAGGTGGTTATATTGACGGTTTCGACCAGCATGGGCACCGATGAGGCCGCCGAAACCGGCGGTAGATTGTCCGGGCTGGCTGGGCGCATGGATGCAGCCGCCATGGCGCCCTGGTGCTCCATCAGGACGATATCGTTGCGCATCTCGGCCGGGGCCTGCGCGGCCACCGAACTGGACCGCGCCAGAATGCCAGCCAGCCCATTGATCAGCAGCGCGCAAAGCCGGCGGGTGAGAAACAGGGCACTGGCCGCTTCCCCGCTGCCCAGCCACAGAACCAGGCGATCCTCTTTCGCGCTGTAGCCAAGCGAAACCTGCCCGATAAGAGGTTCTGCGCGGGTCTCATCCATGTGAACCAATCTCTCCGCTTCGGGCCGGTTCAGTCCTTGACGTCATTGAGCATGGCGTCCCAGTCGATTTCATCCTCTGCCCGAATGGGTTCGAACATAGCTTCCACTTCCGCTTCGCGCTTGGCGGCCATGGCGGCGTGCTGGGCGTGCAACTGCGCCAGCTTGCCCAGGCTCGCCATATTGGTCATCGACAGCAATTGTGCATAGGCGACAGCCAGAACGCCGCCCTGCCGCAAGTCGAGAAAGGCAGCGTCGTCAAGCGTACCGAGCCTGGCTTCGTCGACGCGCAGCAATCCGTTGACCGGGATTTCCGTCTCGCCGTCGCGCACCTTGAGCGGCCAGGGTTCGAGCAATCCGTGCTCGGCGAGCTTGGCTCCGGCCCGACCGATGGCCTCGATCCCCTTGTGAACGCCGATCAGGAATTGCAGGATCTGCTGGATACGCTCGGCGGGACGCCCCTCTTGATCGAAGAAAGCCTCGCCCTCACCCGCCCCCGCCAGCAGCCCGCTGCTATCGTCATAACCCAGCGCGAACTGGTTGTTTTCCGCCGGCATGAGCTTGAAGGGATAACCCCGGAGCACGGCGGGAACATATTGACCCAGCCAGCGGCCATCCGGCCCCACATAGAGGTTCTGTTGCGGGCGCAGCCCGAGAAGCGTTACCAGCGCCGGCCGCTCGCCCTCCAGAAACGCCAGGGCATATTGCGTTGCCGCATGGGCCAGCTCTTCGCCGGCGATTGGGGCGATGATGGAACCGGCCGCAAACTCATATCCCGAACTTGGCCGCCAGGAGCGATCGGCATGCGTGGCGACGCGAATGGGGCTGATGGTTTCGGTCATAGGCTGGGCCCGGAAAAAGTGAGAGGAAAAACAGATGCCAAGGCTTGCCTAGCAAGGCTGGTACCCGAATGCAAATCTGGCGTAGCGCACTGTCTTTGTGGAACAACGCATATTTAAGGTGCGGCGGGCACAATTCTTGCGCAATCGTCCGATGGATTACCGCGATTGCGATGCGCACCTGTATCCCATGGCCAAACAAAGATGATGAGGAGGGCGGAACGATTGAAAAAAGCCGACTTCCGCCTTGAGCATCCCTGTTGGCAAAAGTACACAACTCACCAGATTCGCGCTCGGGCGAGCGACCTATCGCCGCTTTGTGATGCCATTTGTGTGCCGCCTTGCTATAAGGGCACAAAATTGCTGCATTGGCGCCCTAGCGGCATTGCCGTCACGCGCACCAAGCCGAAGCGATTGAACGGACCACCGCCATGGGGCGAGCCCCAGCGAACAGCGGCAGACTGAAAGCACGAATATGACCACAATCAATCCGTTCAAGGCGGCGCTCAAGACCTATCGGACGATCCTGGTGGCGACCATCACGTTCAGCGTGGCCATCAATCTGCTGATGTTCATCTCGCCCATCTATATGTTGCAGGTCTATGACCGCGTGCTGCACAGCCGCAGCGAGACGACGCTGGTGATGATCACCATCATCGCCCTGGCCGGCCTGGCGATCTACGCGCTGCTCGAATGGGTGCGCTCGCGCGTCCTCGTCCGCGCCGGACTGCGCTTTGACGAGATGATCGCCAAGGCGCTGTTCAACCGCGTGGTCACCACCACCATCCGCCAGCCCAACGGCAAGTCCGAATTCGTGCTCGGCGACGTCGACCGACTGCGCGAATTCCTCACCGGTTCGGGCCTCATTGCCCTGTGCGACGTGCCCTGGGTGCCGATCTTCATCTTCGTCTGTTTCATGTTCCACCCGCTGGTGGGCTATGTGGCGCTGGCCGGCGCACTGATCGTCTTCGCCCTGGCCATCGCCAATGAGTTCATGACCAAGAAGACGCTCAACGAAGCTTCCGGCCTTGGCCAGTCGGCACAGCATTTCGCCACCACCACCTTGCAGAACATCGAGGCCATCCGCGCGCTGGGTATGGAAAACAGTCTGCGCAGCCGCTGGCACGACATGCACCGCGGCATGCTGGAAAAGCAGGCCGTGGCCAGCGACCATGCGGGCGCCATCCAGTCCGTGTCCAAATTCGTCCGCATGGGCCTGCAGACCCTGATCCTGGGCGTGGGTGCCTATCTCGTGCTCGAAGGCCAGATTTCGCCCGGCTCGATGATCGCCTGCTCGATTCTGATGGGCCGCGCCCTGCAGCCGGTCGACCAGGTCGTGGGCCAGTGGAAACAATTCGTCGGCGCCCGTCAGGCCTATGCCCGTCTGTCGCAGATCTTCACCCAGGTGCCGGGTGAGGAAGACAAGACGCAATTGCCCACCCCGACCGGCAATATTTCGGTCAGCAATCTGGCCGTCGTGCCCCCGACCGCCCGCACCCCGCTGCTGCAGGGCGTCAGCTTCGAGGCCGTGCCCGGCGAAGCGGTGGCGCTGGTTGGCCCCAACGGCGCCGGCAAGTCGAGCCTGATGCGCGCCCTGGTCGGTATCTGGCCGGCCGCCGCCGGCTCGATCCGCCTCGACGGCGCCGAATTGCAGCATTGGGACCCCGACATGCTGGGCAAGCATCTCGGCTACCTGCCGCAATCGGTTGAATTGTTCAACGGCTCGGTGGCCGAGAATATTTCGCGCTTCCAGGTCGGTGCCAGGGACGAAGACGTGCTCGCCGCCGCGCAGCAGGCCCGCGTGCACCAGATGATCCAGAACCTGCCCGATGGCTACAATACCCAGATCGGCGTCGGCGGCCGCTCGCTGTCCGGCGGCCAGCGCCAGCGCATCGGCCTGGCGCGCGCCCTTTACGGCAATCCGGCGCTGATCATCCTCGACGAGCCCAACGCCAATCTCGACAGCGAAGGCGAGGAAGCCCTGTTCCAGATCATTCAGGAGCTCAAGGGCCAGAGCAAGACCATCCTGTTCGTCAGCCACAAGATGAGCCTTGTCAGCCTCGCCGAGAAGGCGCTGATCCTGGCCGATGGGCGCATGCGCTCCTTCGGCCCGACCCAGGAACTGCTCAAGATCAAGCCTGCCCTCAAGCCGGTCCAGGCGCCCGACGCCCAGCAAACCCGCAGCATCGCCTAAGGAAAACTCATGTCGGTCGTGCCCTATTCCAGCGAAGAATCCGCCGCCGTCGGCAAGGCTGCCAAGGATTTCTCGCCCCGCCCCTACATCATGATGGGCTATGCGACGCTCGCCTTGACCTTTGGCGTCTTTGGTCTGTGGGCGGCGACGGCGCCGCTCGCCAGCGGCGTGGTCGCCGGCGGCGTCATCTCGGTCGAGTCCAGCCGCAAGATCGTTCAGCATCTTGAAGGGGGCATCGTCTCCGAAATTCTCGGCCGCGAGGGCGAGATCGTCGAAGCCGGCGCCGTCGTCCTGACGCTCGACCCCACCCAGGCGCAGGGCAATGTCGCCTATCTCACCAGCCGCCAGCATATGTTGCAGGCGCAGGAGGCCCGGCTCAATGCCGAGAGCACCAATGCCGCGGCGGTTCTGTTTCCCGACGAGCTGGCGCAATCGCCGGACGACGCCGTCCAGCGCGTCATCACCCTGCAACAGACCCTGTTTGCCGACCGCAAGGCCAGCAAGGATGGACAGGTCGCAATTCTGACTTCCCGCATCGATCAGCTCCACGCGGCGATCGAAGGCCTCGAATTGCAGAAGGAGGCCATCGATGGTCAGATGAGCTCGCTGGTCGAGGAAATCGACCGCCTGACGCGCGGCCAGGCCAATGGCGTTATCGCCACCAATCAGCTCTCGTCGATGAATCGCGCCCGCCTGGAATTGCAGGGCGAGTTCGGCGCCATCACCTCTGAAGTCGCCAAGCTCCGGCAGTCCATCTCGGAAACCGAACTGCAGATCATCCAGGTCAACCAGGAATTCGTCGAGCGCGCCGGCAGCGAGCTGCGCGATATGCGCGAACAGCTCAACGAAACCACCGAGCGGTTGCATGTCGCCCGCGACGTCCTCGAGCGCACCGTGGTGCGGGCGCCGGTCCGCGGCATGCTGCAAAATATCCGCGTGCATACCATTGGCGGCGTCATCCGCCCGGCCGAACCGGTGATGGATATCATCCCGCTCGATGACGACCTGGTCATTGCCGCCCAGATCCGTCCCATCGACATCGACAGCGTTTCCATCGGCCAGGACGCCGAGGTGCGCTTTCCCGCCTTTTCCTCCAAGACCACGCCGGTGATCTTCGGCCGCATTTCGGTAGTGTCGCAGGATGTGATCCAGCCGGAAAACCCGAACCAGGCGCCCTATTACAGCGCCCGCATCGAGGTCGCCGACACCGACGTACCCCAGGACATCCGCGAACGCCTGCTGCCCGGCATGCCGGTCGACGTCATCGTCTCGACCGGCGAGCGCACGATGTTCGAATATTTCATCCGCCCCATGACCGACATGTTCAACAAGGGCATGCGCGAGCAGTAGGGCTCGGCATCCATACCGGCGGCGCTATCGGCCCGCCGGTTCGCCTGTTCAACGCGCCCTGCCCTCGCTCGCCCGGCCAACGGGTTTTATTTTTACAAAGACGGCCTCTCCCCGACGCGTGGCGCTGTGGTCCCGCTGCGCCACGAGGCCACAAGCGAACCGAACCCAGCATGAAGCTCGTACTCTCCATCCAGGCGCTCAAATATCCGCTGACTGGGATCGGCCGCTACACGCTCGAATTGGCGCGGCAACTGGCGGCAAGCCCCGATATCGAGCAGCGTGATTATTACCACGGGGAGCGCTTCGTGCCGAGCCTGCCCGAGCGGACGGCGATGGAAACCGCGCCCAGCGCCACCTCGAACGGGCTTCTGACCCTCAAGCGCCACTTGGCGCGCAATCCCCTTATCCTCGAAACCTACCGCACGCTCAAGGCGCTGCGCCGCCGCAATCCATTCGGCGGCTACGAGGGCCAGCTCTTCCACGGGCCCAATTTTTACGTGCCCGACTTTCCCGGCCCCCGTACAGTCACCATTCACGACCTTTCGGTTCTCACCATGCCTCAGTTTCATCCGCCCGAGCGGGTAATGTATCTGGGCAAGGAAATTGAAGTGTCGCTGCGCCGCACCAACACCATCATCACCGACTCCCAGGCTATCAAGGACGAGGTGATCATCCGCTTCGGGGTACCGGAAGCAGACGTATTCGTCGCGCGCCTGGCCAGCGGCGCCGAGTTTCATCCGCGCTCGGCCGACACGACGGAAAAAATCCTCGCTGACTATGGCCTCTCTCATGGTGGTTACGCGCTTTACACCGGCACGATCGAGCCGCGTAAAAACCTCGTCAATCTGATCGATGCCTATGCGCGACTGCCCCAAGCCATTCGCCTCGCCACCCCTCTCGTCCTGGCCGGCCACCGCGGCTGGCAGAACGAAGCGATCATGGCGCGCATCGACGCCGCGCGCGCCGAGGGCTGGCTCTCTTATCTCGGCTTCGTTCCGGACGAGCATCTGCCGCTGCTCTTTTCGGGCGCGCGCCTATTCGCCTTTCCCTCGCTCTATGAAGGCTTCGGCCTGCCGGTTCTCGAAGCCATGGCCTCGGGCGTACCGGTGGTCACCGCCGATCGCTCCTCGCTGCCCGAGGTGGGTGGCGATGCGGCGCTTTATGTCGAGCCGGAAGATGTGGACGCGCTCACTGCGGCGCTGGAACGCGCCCTGCACGACGATAACTGGCGCGAAAACGCGATAGAAAAGGGCTTTGCCCATGCCCGGCAGTTCAGCTGGGAGCAATGCGCCGCCGACACGCTCGTCGCCTATCGGGCAACGATGGCGCGATGATGCGAGGATAAAATGGGGCTCAATCTCTTCCGGGCGCTCTGGAGCTATCGCTATTTTCTGTTCACCTCCATCCTCGCCGACTTCCGCAATCGCGTGCTGCGCAGTCGGCTTGGCTTTCTCTGGATTATTCTGGCGCCGCTTTCCCAGGTGCTGATCTATGCCTTCGTGCTCTCCTCGCTGATGTCGCAGCGTCTGCCGGGCATCGAGAGTTCCTTTTCCTATGCCATCTATCTGATGTCGGGGTTTCAGGCCTGGCTATTATTCAGTGAGATCATCACGCGCTCGATCACCGTTTTCATCGACAACGGCAATGTGCTCAAGAAAATCTCCTTCCCTCGCACCATCCTGCCCATTGTCGTGGTGTCGACCTCGCTGATCACCAATCTCATCTTCCTGGCGCTGGTTTTGGCCGCCTTCACGCTGCTCGGCTTCCGGATTGGCTGGAACATCTTCTGGCTACCGGTGATGATGCTGATCAACGTCGCCTTCGCCGCCGGGATCGGGCTGATTGCCGGCATTCTCAACGTCTTCATCCGCGACATCGGCCAGTTGACGCCGATCCTGATGCAGTTTCTGTTCTGGTTCACGCCAATCGTCTACATCATCACTATCCTGCCCGAGACCTTCCAGCAGATCGTTATGCTCAATCCCATGTTCTGGATCGTCGATGGCTATCACCGGGTGATGGTCTATAACGAGGCGCCGCTCAACGCTCCGCTCATCGGCATTTTCCTCGTCTCGCTGGCCATATTGGCCATGGCCTTCTGGCTCTTCCGCAAGGCGAGCCCGGAAATGGTGGACGCGCTATGAGCCACCCCGTCATGAACGTATCCGGGCTGGGCAAGGTGTTTCGCCGCTACAGCCACGAGATCTACCGCGTGCTGCGCTGGTTCGGAATCGATGCGCCCATCGCGGAAGAAAAATGGGTCCTGAAGGATATCTCCTTCGATGTCCCCTCCGGACAGGCGCTGGGGATCATCGGCCGCAATGGCGCGGGCAAGAGCACCCTGCTTAAGCTCATTACCGGCACCATGCGCCCTTCCAGCGGCACTGTCGCCATTCACGGCAAGATCGCCGCCATTCTCGAATTGGGTATGGGCTTCAACCCCGACTACACCGGGCGGCAAAACGTCTTCCACGCCCTCGGCCTCATGGGCTATCAGCATGCCGAGATCGTGGCGGCGCTGGACGATATCGCCGGTTTTTCTGAGCTGGGCAGCTATTTTGACCAACCGCTCCGCGTCTATTCGAGCGGCATGCATATGCGCCTTGCCTTCTCGGTGGCGACAGCCTTCCGCCCCGATATCCTGATCGTCGACGAGGCGCTTTCGGTCGGCGACGCCTATTTCCAGCACAAAAGCTTTGACCGCATCAAGGCGTTCCAGAAACAGGGCACGACGCTGATCCTCGTCTCCCACGATCGCATGGCGCTCTTAAGTCTCTGCGACCGCGCCATCCTGTTGCACAATGGCGCCCTCGCCAAGGACGGCGACCCCGAGGCCGTGCTGGACTATTATAATGCGCTCCTGAGTGAGGCCAGCGACGTCTCGATCGAAACCCGCGAACTGGGCAATGGCCGCATCCAGACCAGCTCCGGCACCAAGAAGGTGACGATTGAAAAAGCCAGCCTCCTCAACGAGGCCGGCGAAACGGTGGACACACTGGATGTCGGTGAAAAAGTCGCCATCACGATCCGCGCCAAGGCGCACCAGGCCGTTGAAAATCTCGTGCTCGGCTACTCGATCAAGGACCGGTTCGGACAAACCCTTTACGGCACCAACACGTTCTATACCGGCCAGTCCCTTGGCAATGTGAAGCCCGGCGACGTCTTCGATTTTACAATTTCCTTCAACGCCGATTTCGGCGAAGGCTCCTATTCGGTGGCACTGGCTTTGGTCGGCGGCGAAAACCACATCGCGGACAACTACGAATGGCGCGATCTGGCCTTGATCTTCACAGTCGCTAATCTCAGCCGCCCGGCCTTCGACGGCCGGCTATTCCTGCCATCGACGATTGCGATTGAGAAGATCGACGACTGAAAGATCTGGCTATGAGGTAGCTACCAACTCTTCGAGGAAGCGGTCAGCAATCACGCGCCAGGAATATTCGCTCTCGACCCGCTCGCGTGCCGCTACGATCATCTGCGCTAAGGCAGCGTCGTCGGTGGCCGCCAGTTGACGGAGCGCGTCGGAAAGATCTGGCGCTTCCGCTTGCATATAGTGTGTGCCCTTCTCGATGCGCAGTCCACGCGCGCCGAAGGCTGAAGAGATCACCGGAATTCCCGCCGCCATATAATCGAGCATCTTGAGATTGGTACCGGAGCCCGAGCGCATCGGGTTGAGCGCGACATCGGCCAGCGCAAGAACGAGATCACGGGTTTCCATGTCTACGGCACCGAGCAATTCTACATTGCTCGGCAGGCTGCGATCTTTAAACGGCAGGCAGACACTGCCGACGATGAGAAATCGCGTTTGCGGATTTTTTGGCGCCTCGACCAGAATATCCTCGACCGCTTCGAGATTGGGACCGTGCCAGCTACCGAGAAAAATCGCCGTCTGCTGCCCATCAATGCGTCCAGCCATTTGCAGCCGGCGCCGCCGGGCCAGATCGATGAAGCGGACGTCATCGAGTGAAACGCCATTTGGAACTTCGGTAAGGTGGGCGGTCGTGGCGCCATAGAGCCGCCCGAGATCGTCGAGGTCGCGACCGGTACAGGCAAAAACACGAACAGCATCCACCCAGCATTGCTTCTCGGCATGACGTACTTCTGCCAACAGAGCTTCCGCCGCGGGAAGATTCCCGAAAACCGCCTCTTTCAGAGAGAGCTCCACATTATGCGCTTCATACCACAAGGGCTTGTCCGGCGCAGCAGCACGGAGTGCCGCAACGACATAAGGGTGGCTCGCAATCACCGCCTCACTGGTCGTGGCGGACAACTCCAGCGCTTCCACATAGCCGGGGGTCAGGCCGAAAAAGGCATTGGTGGTTACATCGGAAACCGGTCGTTCCCCGACTAGCCGCGACACATAATATTCGGCGTCGGCTTGGTCCTGGCTGCGCGGAATGGTGATCTCCAGAAGGCCGGGCGCGATCTCCACTTCGCTGCGGGGATCGGCCGGCCCGCCCAGCGATACGATGTCGATGTCGTAGTGCCGGGCCAGATTGCGGTAGAGATGATAGACCCGCGCCTGTCCGCCATTCATGGGCGGAAAAACTTTAAAGGTGGTAGCGACGGTCAGTTTGGATCGAATGCGGCGCGGCGCCGGCGTCGCAAGCAGCCCATCGGCCACCCGGTCCCAATCGACCGGCTCGACACGCTTGCGCGCTTCCAGGCCCATTGCAGCGGCTCTGGCGCGATTATCAGCCAAAGCCGAAAGCGCAGCGGCGAGCGCCAGCGGTTCGGGGGCGGTGACGAAGCCAGTCACCCCATCTTCAACGAACTCGGTCGGGCCGCCGCTGTCGCTGACCGTCACCACCGGCTTGCCGCTGCGCATGGCCTCGATGGTGATGAGCCCGTAATCCTCGTCATAGGGCACGAACGGCACCGCCAGCGCATTGGCGTAGAGCCCGGCCATGGCATCGTCGGCGACGAAGCCGAGAAAGCGGATGCGGTCATCGCCCGAAGCCAGGGTTTTCAGCCGTTCCGCATCGGGCCCCGAACCAGCGATGAGCAAGGGGATATTGGCCTCGACAGCTCGGAAAGCTTCGATGATCAGATCGAGGCGCTTGGGCCGGTCAAGGCGGCTGGAGGTGAAGAAATAATCCTGCCCGCCGCAGAAATAATCATCCCGGTGCGGCGGCGGATACAGCACGTCGACGACCGCATCGGGCGGGAAATAATCCTTTCGCCGCGCCACGGTTCGGGCGATGGCCGCATGGCGCCGAACCCGGCCCGTCGACAGCGCCGCATTGTCGAGGAAATGCACGATGGCACGCGAAACCGGACCTGGAAAGCCCAGTGCCGCCTCGATTTCCGGCTTGCCGCGCAAGGATCGCAGCCGCTCGAACAGCGTTGGTATTTTCCCGGCGTCCGGCTCGGCCCCGTCCTCCGCCATCCATTCGAGCATGCCACGCAATTCGGCGGGCTGGGCGGCGATATCGAGCGGCGCACCGGAATAGGTATCGTAAAGGCCGCGCAACCGGTGCAGCATATAGCAGACATGGTTGGGATGATTGACCATCCAGCCCGGATATTTGCCTGAAATGACAAGATCATAGCCAGAGAGATCGAGACTGGAAAAAGCCTCGTACGACGCCATCAGATCCCAGAAATTGCCCTCCGGCGCCATCACCGAGACGATGTCGCACTGATGCTCGGTCTTTGTATTGAAATGGTTCTGCAGCCCCCACCAGAGATTTTCGGCGCCGCCCAGAGCGAGGGGAACTGCCAGCGGTGTCACCAGCGCGATTTTCATGAGCCGACCTCCGGCAGATCGGCGAGGAGGGTTTCCACCACATGGGCCCAGCTGATGTTCATCGCCTCATAACGCGCCCGTCCATTGCAGCCGAGATCGCGGGCCAGCGCTTGATTTTCCATCAGGCGCGAGAGCGCCTCCGCCACCGATTGCGGTGTCGGTTCAGTGACATAGCCGGTTTCGCCATCCACCACGAACTCCAGCGGCCCGCCACTGTCCGTGCAGGTGACCACCGGCTTGCCGGCCAGCATGGCCTCGAGCGTGATATAGCCGTAATCCTCATCGAGCGGCCCGAAGAACACGGCGCTCGCCTGGGCGTAGAACTCCAGCATTTCAGCCCGGGAAATGGCGCCGACAAAGCGCACGCGATCCGACAGCCCCAGCTCCTGGGTCAAGGCTTCGAGCTGGGCGCGCATGCCGCCGCCGCCGGCGATAACGGCGCCTATGGGGGTTGGCGTCGCAGCCAGCGCCCGCAGAAACAGGTCCTGACGCTTGAGCGCCTCGAGCCGGCTGGGAACGAAAATATAGGGCAAGGCCTTGGCGCAGCGAAACTTTTCGGCGTCCGCAGGGGGGTGATAAAGCGCCCGGCTCTCGATGCCGCTATAGTGGCGCAGGCGGGCGGAGACGCGCTCGGCGATGGTATAGACGGCGCGGGCGCTGCCTTCCCCCTGCCCGCCCAGGGCCTCCCGGTCGGCGGCGGCGATGCGTTGGCGCAGGGCTTTGGTCTCGGCATTGTCCGGCCAGCCATGGGGCGAGCCGAAAAGATCATAGGCGACGCGGTGTTGATGCAGGAGCCAGAGGCGCTTGTCGGGGTGTTTTATGGCATAGGCAGGAAATTTGAGGCAGATCAGCCGGTCGATGAGGCCGCCGTCGAAGCGGCAAAAGTCGGTGGCGAGACATTGGTCGAGGGCGCGGCCAGCCGAGGACGGGGCGTCGTAGTGGAAGGGGGTGGAGATGCGATGGACCTGATGGCCCGCCTCGCGGATCGCCGCAACCAGGCCATCGGCGAGGAATTCGGCCCCGCCATGGATGCCCGGCGTGAAGACGGTGGCGACGCCGACCCGCATCAATTCGCCTCGTTTTCCAAGGGCTTACGCGCATAGAGCGCGTAGTCGGGCGGTTGGCGGAACCAGTCGTTGATCTCGGTCGGGGCAAAGCCGCTTTCGGGCTCGGCGAGATTGGTATCCTCGTCCTTGCGGATGATGCGGGCGTCGGCGAAGCCGCGGGCTTCGGCGATGAAGCGCAGATAGTCGGGCGGCAGGGGGCGCAGATGGGTGGGGTCGTAGTGGAAGGTGCAGGCGCCGACGACGAGGTTTTCCGGATTGGGGGTTTCAAACAGGATGATGCCGCCGGGCGTGAGGGCGCGGCGGGCGGAATCGATGAGGCGCACCAAGGACTTGAAGGGAATGTGCTCGACGATATGGAAGCCGGCGATGGCGGCGAGGCTATTGTCGGGCTGCGCCTCGAGCCAGGCGATGGCGTCGCCCTCGACCACATCATGGCCTCGTGCGCGCGCCTCGGCCACCATGGCCGCGTTAAGATCGATGCCGCGCGGCAAAAAATTGTGCTTTTTCAAGAGGCTAAGGAACTCGCCGCGACCGCAGCCAATGTCGAGAACCACGCCGCCGGCGACGACGGGCGGGGTCGCGCGGAAGATCGGCAGATAGCGCTCGGAGCGGCGGGTGATCTCGTCGGTGGAGCCGCGAAAGCGGTTTTCGAAGGCGACATAGAGGCTGTCGAGGCTGGCATTTTCGATGGCGTCGATCTGCTCCTGCGCAGCAGCCGGGAGATTTTTGCGTGCATTGGCAATGAGTTGGCTCATGGCGGCGCGCTGATCGGCGATCTCGATACGGGTTGAGCGCATCTCGGCCAGCGAGTGGGCGGCGATGTCGGCGATCTCCTCGGCGCGCAGGCGGGTGGCCTCGGCGGCCTGCTCGGACAGGGCGATGCGCTGGTCGAGGGCGAGCTGGTTCTTGCGGATGGCGGCGAGGGCGGCGTTGACGTTGTCGATGGTGTCGAACTGGCGTACCGACAGGTTCGCCAGCCGGCGCTGGGTGGTGGAGCGAACGACAAGCCGTTGAAAAGGCTCAATAATTCTACCAATGACCGGCAAAGTCGCGGCGCGGTCGAACACGGCGGCGGGCAAGAGGCCGCGGATTTTGACGCCGCGCGCGCGCCCTTCGGCGGAGCGGGATAAGGAGAACAAGACCCGCACAACGGTGGTCTGACCGCTGCGCAAAGCGGGGAGGCGGGTGCCAAGGCCAACGCCATCGATTTCGCGGCCCAGGATAACACGATAGGCGTTGCGGAGGAAATCTTCGTCGTCTAGGGCGCTAAACTCTTCTATCGTATAGCGTTTTTTGCCCGGCGCGATGGCGTCGGCCGCCTGGGGAACCGGAACCAACGGAATGGCGGACAGGCCCTGCCGCCGCCCGGCCTCGCTCGCTACCGCCTTGATATCCTTGGCGGTTTCGGCGCGAACGCGGGCCAGGATGGCATCGATGCTGGTCTCGTCGGCGAGCTTGGACATGGCGAAAATTCCCGTTTCCACCGGGAGGCTGTAGCGTGGTGGGAGAGGGGTGGCAAGGCCGAAAACCGGCCCCGCCTATCCCTCCAAAAGCGCCTTGAGGTTCACAGACTGTTCCCCTTTGGCGCCGCATTTCGCCCTTTGCGCGACTCTCAGGCGAAAAAGGAGCCGGCAACCTGCAATTGATCGGCAGAGGTCTTCAATCCGACAAGGCCGGTCACGTCGATGACGACATCGGAATAGACGTTCAGTACGGCGACGCCCAGGCCATTGTCCATGCCCTCGCCCCTGCCAGCCTCACCATCATCGATGAACAGCAATGTCCGCGCCTTGCCGCCATTATGGGCAAAAGCTAGTCGATCGGACGGTCTTAGACTACGAATATTGCCGAAAACTTCAAGCAATGCCGAGACTTTTTAGTGTCGGCAGGCGCTTTTCGAAAACAAGATAACGCTCGCGCAACTCGCTGAGGTTCTCCTCGGCACTTTGGAGCGTCTTGCCCTCTTTCACCAGACGCTGGCCCTGCCCCTCCAGCAGGCGCCAGATAAATTCGGCAGGGTCTTTTTCCTTATTGGCCAAAGCCAGCAGAAACAATTGCTGAAAGCGATCGACGGCAATGCCGTTGCCGGTGACCGGGGAGGCCAGATATTGCAGATCGGCGTTATCTTGTGCGCGCTGCATGGCAGCAAGGTTAAAGGATGTAGTGCTCTTTATCCTCGCAGATTGGTCTTGGGCAGGTAGACACGGTTGCACATGTCCCATCCCGACAAGGACAAAAAGTGCCTGCTGTAGCCGACCCCAGCCTAATGCTGCGACTGCCGGTTCTGCGGTCAACTCGCGAACCGTTTTAGGCGACCCGTCCAGAGCTTCCAGCAACGGTGAATATACTTCCGTTTGCAACGTCGCGTCACCTAACGCGCCGCTTACCTTCATCTCCACGTCCTGTCGCGGCACTGACAGTGCAAACCGGCGCTCCAACCAAGCTTTCTGTGTTGCTCTGGCTGATATCCGCAATGGCCCCTTCGCAAAAACATCCCGACGAAATTGCTTGTTCGTCATGTAGTCTTTGGCCGTTTCCCGCAGTGCAGGATCAGCGATATCACCGATAACATTCTGCTGGTCTGGAGTGAGGTTTATCGCATCCATCTGCTCCAACAGTGCAGCAGAACCGACAAAAGTCAGTTTAGCTTTGTCCAGATCGCGCACGACGTCTGAGTGATAGAACAAGTCCCAGGCATCATTGAAGTATTCGTGAGCAAGATAGTTGCGATTTTGCGCCTTAACCGCTTCAAGCCTATCTCCAAGGCCGGGAACCGCACGAAAGTAGCCCGCGCCAGATTTTTGCATCGCCTCCATAAAATCTAGTGCTGGCTGTAGGCGGCCATCTGTTGGGCCGCCTTGTGCGTTGCCATGCAGATACATGAGATGCCGCATGGGAGCGACTGCCGACCAACCCGGTAAGGCGTTATATGAAATATAAACCAAGCCGCCGACCTTAAGTTTTCGATTGATAAATTCCACAATCGAGGCACGTAGCTCGGCATTGATCCAACTATAAATGCCATGCAGGGAAATGATGTCGAATTCCTCCGGCAGCTCAGGCTTGTCTGCGAAGTCGGAGAAGCTGGTGTCATAGAATTTCAGGTTTGACACCCCGGATTCCATCGCGAGCGCCCGAGCGCCCGCAATCTGCGAGGGATTGAAGTCGGTCGCGTGAAACTGAATATGTGGGTTGGCCGATGCGAGGATGTTCATCGACAGGCCTTGGCCGCAGCCAAGCTCGCAATAGTTCAGAGGTTCGCCCGAGCGAAAACTGCTGAGGCCATTGGCTAAGGCGACCAGGCTTATAAGTTCAGGGCCCAGCTCGCGATAGAAGCCATAGGTATATCCGATGTCGGCTACGTAGCCGGA
>JAHCJW010000035.1 GCA_026126125.1 Devosia sp. | reverse complement strand
GGAAGCGAGGAGGCCCACAGAGCGACGCTAAAATGGTGTCTTCCACGGCCTCCGGGACGCAGAAGACGCCTGCCAAGCATTGCTCCTCCGGGCGCAAACTTGTAGATCGGATGCGACTTGACCAGATAGGGTGCCTCACCCTTTGAAAGGCCAGAACCGCGAATGTCCGATCTGAAGCTCCTTGCGCTCGATCCCGAAGATCTCGAAGTCGTTTCCGCCCATGTGCAGGATGCGGTCATCCGCGTCTCCGATATGGGCTATGCGAAGGGAGACCGGCGCTTCGCTTTGCTGATGAACCGCTTCGACTGGACCAGTTCCCTGCCGCGCGGCAAGGGCCTTCGCAAGCGCGCCGGCCTGCATTTCAACGCGGTCCATCATGTCGCCTATGCCGGTTTCGATCCCAACGCACACGAAGGTGTGCTCGAATTGCTGGCCATCGCCTTCGCCCCGACCGATGCGCCCTCCGGCATCATCGAGTTGCGCTTTGCCGGTGGCGGCACGGTTCGGCTCGGCGTCGACTATATCGAGGCGCGCCTGGCCGATCTGGGCGCCGCCTGGGCCGCTGCCGCCAAACCGCAACATTCCCTCGACTGACGAAAGCCGATCATGCCTCTACGCCTCGACAGCGCCGATGCCGATTTCGAACAGCGCTTCTCGCAGCTTCTCGCGGGCAAGCGCGAATCGTCCCAGGAAGTGGGCGATGTGGTCGCCGCCATCATCGCCGATGTGCGCGCGCGCGGCGACGACGCCGTGGTGGAGCTGACCAATCGCTTCGATCGCGCCAATGTCACCGCCGAGAGCTTGCGCTTTTCCCAGGACGAGATCGATGAGGCCGCCGCCCGCGTCACCCCCGATGTGCGCGCCGCCCTGCAGGTCGCGCATGACCGGATCAAGGCGCACCACGAAAAGCAGAAGCCGCAGGACCATATCTACACCGACGCATTGGGCGTGACGCTGGGCACCCGCTGGACCGCCGTCGATGCGGTGGGCATCTATGTTCCGGGGGGGCTTGCCTCCTATCCGTCCTCGGTGCTGATGAATGCGGTGCCGGCGCGCGTCGCCGGGGTCGAACGCATCGCCATGGTCGTGCCCACGCCCAATGGACAGTTGGCCGCCGCCATTCTCGCCGCCGCCAAGATCGCCGGCATCAGCGAAATCTACCGCATCGGCGGGGCGCAGGCCGTCGCGGCGCTGGCCTATGGCACCGCCAGCATTGCGCGCGTCGACAAGGTGGTGGGGCCGGGCAATGCCTATGTCGCCACCGCTAAGCGCCAGGTTTTCGGCCAGGTCGGCATCGACATGATAGCCGGCCCCTCCGAAGTGCTGGTCATCGCCGATGGCTCGGCCAATCCTGCCTGGGTCGCGGCCGATCTGATCGCCCAGGCCGAGCATGGGGCAGGGGCCCAGTCCATCCTGCTCACCACCGAGAAGGGTCTGGCCGACGCGGTTGCGGCTGAGGTCGATCGTCAGCTCAACCTGCTGCCCAAGCAGGAGATCGCCCGCGAAGGCTGGGAAAGTTTTGGCGCCATCATCACCGTTGCCTCGCTCAACGAGGCGGCGGGTCTGGCCAATCGCATCGCCTCCGAACATGTCGAGCTGGCGCTCGATGATCCACAGGTCATCCTGCCCGCCATTCGCCACGCCGGGGCGATCTTTCTCGGCCATCACACGCCCGAGGCCATTGGCGACTATGTCGGCGGCTCCAACCATGTTCTGCCCACGGCGCGCTCGGCGCGCTTTGCCTCCGGGCTCGGCGTGCTCGATTTCCTCAAGCGCACCTCGATCCTGGGCTGCGACCCCATTTCGCTTGGCGCCCTGGCCGAGGCGGCGGTGACCATCGCCGAGGTCGAGGCGCTCGACGGCCATGGCCGCTCGATTTCGATCCGGCTCAACCGGTGAGTATTTCGATGGGGACAGAGACGGGGGAGGCTGACCGGGACCGCCTGGTCACCGTCACGCTCGATCCCAACACCATCACCTCGATCAATCCCGACGAGGTGCATGAATGGCGCATCGCCATCTATGATCTGTTGGAGAACAATTCGTTCAAGCCCGCCCGCGTCAGCGCCGAGGGGCCTTATGCGCTGCACGTGTCCATCACCGGCAATTTCATCGTGCTCGACGTGCGCGACCCGGACAATTTCACCCCCATCGCCGCCCATTATCTTTCGCTGACCCCGTTTCGTCGCCTGATCCGCGACTATTTCCGCATTCGCGACGCCTATTACGAGGCGATCCGCTCGGCCCAGCCGTTTCAGATCGAAACCGTCGACATGGCGCGGCGCGGCATGCACAACGAGGCGGCCGAGCTGCTGCGCACGCGGCTGACCAACAAGATCATCATCGACCTCAACACGGCGCGGCGCCTGTTCACCCTCATCTGCGCCGTGCAGCCCTATGCCTCCAGAATCGATGAGGCGACCAGCGAATTGCCCACCGTGCTGTTCGTCTGCTCGATGAATTCGGTGCGCTCGCCCATTGCGGCGGCGCTCGCCCGTCAGGCCTTTCCGGGTCGCATCATCGCCCGCTCGGTCGGGGTCAATGGCGGCAAGGCCGATCAGTTCGTGCACGCGGTGATGGAAGAGATCGGCATTGATATGAGCGTGCATACGCCCCATATCCTGGATGAACTCGTTGCCAACCGCTTCGATCTCGTTATCACCCTCTCGGATGACGCGCCGGACGCGGTTGCCCGCAAGGGTCTCGAGGCGGGCGCGGTCGAGCAATGGACCGTGCCCGACCCCTCGCTCGTTGAGGGCAGCCGCGAGCTCGTTCTCTCTGCATATCGTGAGTTGCGCGACACTCTGCGCCGTCGTGTTCGCGAACGTTTGGAGCCTCTGGTTTCCGGTGGTTCACAAACCGGCTGAATTGCAGTAGGTTCCGCCAAATTTCGGCCCCTGCCGGACTCGGCTTATGTCCGCACGGGG
Organism: Devosia sp.; assembly: GCA_026126125.1. Lineage (GTDB taxonomy): Bacteria > Pseudomonadota > Alphaproteobacteria > Rhizobiales > Devosiaceae > Devosia. The sequence goes on along the minus strand of JAHCJW010000035.1, from coordinate 24,547 downwards.
TCTTCCCAGGAGAAAGTATGGCCAAGGAAGAAGTGCTCGAATTTCCGGGCGTGGTTACTGAATTGCTTCCCAACGCGACCTTCCGCGTCAAGTTGGAAAACGAACATGAGATTATCGCCCACACCGCCGGGCGCATGCGCAAGAACCGCATCCGCGTTCTCGCCGGCGACAAGGTGCTGTGCGAAATGACGCCTTACGACCTCACCAAGGGTCGCATCACCTATCGCTTCAAGTGATCTGATGCTCCATGGCTAGCCGTCCGGATCTGATCCTGGCCTCCGCTTCGCCGCGCCGGCTGGCGCTGCTCAACCAGATCGGCATCGAGCCCGAGCATCTTGTGCCCGCCCATGTCGATGAAACGCCGGAAAAGGGCGAATTGCCGCGCAAGCTGGCGATGCGCCTGTCCGAGCTTAAGGCTCTGACCGCCCAGCACAAGGCGCGGGTGGCCGGTTTCGGCGACAACGCGCTGGTGCTGGCCGCCGATACGGTGGTGGCGGTGGGGCGGCGCGTCCTGCCCAAGGCCGAGACCATGCAAGAGGCGACCGAATGCCTGCGCCTGCTCTCGGGCCGCGCGCATCGCGTCTATACCGGCATGACGCTGATCACCCCCTCCGGCGCCAAGCGCCAGCGGCTGGTGGAGACGCGCGTGCGCTTCAAGCGGCTCTCGAACCGCGAGCTGGAAGCCTATCTCGCCAGCGCCGAGTGGCGCGACAAGGCGGGGGGCTACGCCATCCAGGGCATTGCCGGGGCCTTCGTCGTCAAGCTCACCGGCTCCTATTCCGCCGTGGTCGGCCTGCCGCTGCACGAGACCGCGCAGCTCCTGGCCGGCGAGGGCTATCCAGTCCATTTCAACTGGCTCAACCAGTCGAGCCATTCGGGCGTCTGATGGCTGAGACCAGAACGCGCAAATGCCCGATCTGCGGCAAGCCCAGCGCCGAGGCCTATAAGCCGTTCTGCTCGAAACGCTGCGCCGATGTCGACCTCAATCGCTGGCTCACCGGCTCCTATGTCATCCCCGCGCGGGACGACGAGCCGGTCGCCGACGCCTCCGATGACGAATAGGGCGAAAAGCGCCCCGAGACGCTGACAATGCGCTAACAAACCCTCACTTTATCCACACCGCGTTTTCACGCTTGCGCGCTTAAAAACGATCTCCTATAAGGCGCGTGGCTCGCAGCTCTTCGCTGCATCGGCCCGATGCCCAGATAGCTCAGTTGGTAGAGCAGCGGATTGAAAATCCGCGTGTCGCTGGTTCGATTCCGGCTCTGGGCACCATTCATCTCCCCTTTGAAATCAATAACATACCTGATTTTCAGGGCGCCCTCGCGTGACTCGAAACCGCGCTCGGCTAGCACAAACCGCAGCAACGCTCCTTCGCGTCGGTATGATCCCCAAGGGCCACTGGCCCGGCGAGAGGGCACATAAGACAGACACCGCAGTTCAGCCCACCCGAAAACCTTTCGCAGGGCTATACGATCAAAGACCGCAAGGGCGTCTGGTATGTCAGCTTCAGCGTGCGCGGCGAGGGGCAACAGCGCTATTTCCTCGGCACCAAGGACCCCTGCGGAGGCTGAACGCCTAGCGTATCAGCGCTGGGCGCGCGCCGACAGAAGCGAGGGATCACGGCGTTGGGCAATATGCTCATGATAGGTGGATGGGGCGACCGACAGGACCCTGCAGGCCTCCGGAAAACCCGGGTCTCAACAAGAAAACGGCTATCAGACCGCGAGTTTGGGAACTGCGGCGAGGAGCATCTGAGTATAGGCGTGCTGAGGAGCGTTGAATATCCCGGTCGCCGTGCCCTGTTCGACGATTTCGCCGCGCCGCATCACCACTACGCGGTCGCAAAGGTGATGGACGACCGATAGGTCGTGGCTGATGAACAGCAGGGTGATGTTGAGGTTGCGGCGCAGTTCCATGAGCAGGTTGATGACCTGCGCCTGGATCGACACGTCAAGCGAGGCGACAGGTTCGTCGCAGACGATGATTTCGGGCTGCATGGCCACTGCGCGGGCGATGGCGATGCGCTGACGCTGTCCGCCGGAGAACTGGTGCGGATAGCGGTCTGCCAGTTCGGGATCGAAGGCGACGGCTCGCAGCCAGCGGTTGACGTAGTCGCGGGCATTGGCGCTCGTGCAGAGCTTATGGGCGATCGGCCCTTCTGCCACCGACTGGAAGATGGTGCGGCGCGGATCGAGCGAGGCGAAAGGATCCTGAAAGATCATCTGCGCCTGAGTGCCGCGCTTGCCGGTTTCGGTGCGAACGGGCTGGCCGCCGACCTCGACCGTGCCGGAGGTGGGAGGATAAATGCCGCAGATGATCCGGCCGAGCGTGGATTTTCCGGAGCCGGACTCGCCAACAAGGCCGAGGATTTCGCCGCGGGCTATGGTGATGCTGGCGGATTTGACGGCGTGGACGCTCGCCGGCTCGCGCGAGAAGCCAGCGCGGATGGCGAAGCGGCGGATAGCACCGACGCGGGGTGCATAGATCTTGTCGACCGCTTCGGCGCGCACGAAAGCCGTGTCGGGCGCTGCGCCCATGGCCGCGCTGTGGAGGCCACTGAAATCCATGGCGCCAGATGCTTCCGTGGCGGGGGACGCGAGCAGCGTGCCGGGCCTGGAGCGTGACGGCAGGGCGTCGAGGAGGCCGCGTGTATAGGCGTTCGTGGGGCTATGTAGAACCTGGCGCGACGGACCGGCTTCGACGATCTTTCCTTGCCGCATCACCACGATGCTGTCGGCGATGGAGGAAACGGTCGCCAAGTCATGGCTGACCCAGATGAGCGAGGTGCCCATCTCGGCGACCAGCGCCTTGACCTCGCGCAGGATCTCGGCCTGCACGGAAACATCAAGCGCCGTGGTGGGTTCGTCGGCGATCACCAGCTGCGGGCGATGCAGCAGGGCGATCGCTATCGCCACGCGCTGGCGCATGCCGCCAGAGAATTCGTGCGGATACTGGTCGATCTTTGTTTCCGGATCAGCGATCTGTACGCGGGCCAGCGCCTCGATGGCGCGGCGGCGAACTTCGGCGTCAGATGCATGGTCGTGGGCACGGATAGCCATGCCGATCTGGTCGACGATCTTGACAACGGGATTGAGGGTCATCATCGGGTCCTGGAAGACCATCGAGATGTCCTTGCCCCTGATCTTGCGCAGCTCTTTCTCGCTCAGGCCCACGAGTTCGCGGCCATTGAGTTGGATCGAGCTTCCCGGCTGGATGCGGCCGGTTTCATCGAGCAGACCGATCAGCGAGAAGCCGGTGATGGATTTGCCCGAGCCGGATTCGCCGACGAGCCCAAGCACCTCGCCGCGCCGCAGCGAGAACGAGATGTCGTCGACGGATTTGACGACGCCCTTGTCGGTTTCGAAATAGGTCCGCAGGTTACGGATATCGAGGAGAGAGCTCATTTGCGCAGCCTCGGGTTGAGCTGGTCCCGGATCTGGTCGCCAACCAGGTTGATGGCCATGATGAGGACGATGAGCGCGATGCCTGGGTAAATGGCGATCCAGTAGCGGCCCGACATCAGGTATTGGAAGCCATTGGCGATCAGCATGCCCAGCGACGGCTCGGTCGCCGGCAGGCCGACGCCGAGGAAAGAGAGCGTTGCCTCGAGCGAGATGGCCGAAGCGATCTGGACGGTGGCGACCACAATCAGCGGCGGCAGCGAATTGGGCAGGATGTGGCGCGTTACCACGAACCAGCCGCTCATTGGCACAGAAAGCGCAGCCTGCACGTAGTCCTTCTGACGTTCGGCCGAGGCCGCGCCGTGGGCCGTGCGGACGAAATAGGCATATTGGGCGAAGACCAGCGCCAGGATGAGCTGCGATTTGCCCTGTCCCAGGATAGCGGCGACGACGAACGCGAGGAGAATGGCTGGGAAGGACAATTGCACATCGACGATGCGCATGATGAAGGCTTCGATGCGGCCGCCGACATAGGCGGCGAAGCTGCCGACAATGGCGCCGATCGAAAAGGCAATGGCACCGGCAACGAGCCCCATCTGGAGTGAGATGCGTAGGCCATAGACGATTGCCGACAGCAGATCGCGCCCCTGGCTATCCGTACCCAGCAGATGGACGATCCCCGTCGCGCCGACATAACCTGGCGGCCGGCGGGCGTCGCGCAGCACCAGGCTCTTGAGGTCAAAAGGATCCTGCGGCACCAGGAAGGGCGCGAAGATCGCCACCAGCGTGATGGCGAGCACCACCACAAGGGCGGCAATGGCTACTTTGTTGCGACGGAAGGTGAACCAGAATTCTGCAATAGGCGACACCGACCTTGCCGCGCCGGAATTGATGGACATTTCAGCTCTTTCCCTGGCGCAGGCGTGGGTCGAGCGCTGCATAGGCGAGATCGACGCACAGGTTGATGACCACGAACAGCGCCGAAACCATCATCAGGTAGGCGACCATGACCGGCCGATCGAGCGAGGTAATGGAATCAACGATCAGCTTGCCCAGCCCAGGCCAGCTGAAGATCGTTTCGGTGACGAGTGCGAAGGCGAGGGTCGAGCCGAGTTCCAGCCCGAACACAGTGACAAGGGGAATGGAGATCAGCTTGAGAACGTGCCGGCGCAGGATCGTGCCTTCGGAAAGGCCGGCGGCGCGCGCGAACTTGATGGTATCGGTCAGCATGACCTCGCGGGTGCCGGAGGCTGCGAGCCGGCACATCATCGAGAGCTTGAACAGCGAGAGGTTGATCGCCGGCAGGATGAGATGGGACCAGCCATCCGCAGTGAGGAAGGAGAACGGTATGCCGAACAGGTTGGCCGTCTCTCCGCGGCCGCCGGCAGGCAGTACGCCGAACTGCACGGCGAAAACCATGATCAGCATCAGCCCGACCCAGAAGGTCGGGACCGAAAAGCCGAGTATCGAGACGGCCATGATTGCCTTGGAGAGAAGGCTATCGGGCTTGTAGCCGGCATAGACGCCGAGCGGAATGCCGACGATCGTAGCGAAGAGGACGGCGGTGAGCGTCAGCTCCAGCGTCGCCGGCAGACGCTGCGCAATCAGCGTGATGACCGGCATGTTGAACACGAAGGAGCGGCCCAGGTCACCGGCCAGCAGTCGCTGCAGGAATTGCACGTATTGCTGCCAAAGCGGCAGATCGAAGCCATATTGCTCGATCACCCGCTGGCGCATTTCCTGGGTGACGTCCGGGGAGATCAGCACGTCGATCGGATTGCCGATGACGTAGACCCCAATAAAGACGAGCATGGACATGACTAGCAGCACGAGGAGTGCCTGCCCCAATCTGCGAAGAATGAAAGATGCCATGCGATCTCCTGGGAAAATGGGGCCGGAACAGGGGCTCGTCCCGCTGGCCTACTGCCAGCCGTGCTCGATCTCGTGACGGGTTTCTTCGACGCCGATCTGCCAGATCGCCAGCATGTCGTCATCAGGACGCTGGAAGACGCCGTGATAATTGCCCTCGGCGATGCGTTCGCGCTTGCGGCCCGCATCGACGCGCGTGGTGGCGGCGAAATCGATGCGTTCCTTCTTGAAGTTTGGGATCGGCGCGCCTTCAAGGCGCGTCCACGGGAAATTCTCCATCCAGCTGGCGTGTGATGCCGCGGAGTCGATTTCAAGCACTTTGGCCATGGTCCGGGGCGCGCGCCACCAGTCGTGCAGCTTGACCGAGGCGTCACGGTTTCGGTTGAGCCATTCGCTGATCACCGGGTTGATCGGCGTGTTGCCCCCGTGGCCGTTGACGATCAGGATGCGCCGGAACCCCGAGCGATAGATGCTGTCGAGGATGTCCTCAAACACCCCGATATAGGTGCGCAGCGTCAGGCTCACTGTGCCGGGGAAATCGGCAAAGCCGGAAGCCATGCCATAGGGAAGGCAGGGAAAAACCGGAACGCCGAGAGGCTCTGCGGCCTCCACGGAAACCCGCTCGGCCAGGATCGTATCGGTAGCCAGGCTCAGATAGGCATGCTGTTCGGTCGAGCCGATCGGAAGAACACAACGGTCATCCTCCTTCGCCCGCTTCTCGACCTGACTCCAATGCATGTCCTGAACGCGCATACCCTATCCCTTTTCAATATCGAAACTCGCCTCGCGGCCATACCGATCAGGGCCGTCCCACTGTCGATCGAGGGTCAGCTTGAGCCGGCATAATAGTTCTATATGGATCGACATTTTGAGTTGACGCAAGAGATTTCCTCCAAATAAAGTTTCATTTGGGATCAATCTCGGTTCCCGAGGGATGGGGCGAAATGGACGACGCAGTGCGTCAGGCGTTATTTGAGGGTCGAGCCGGTCGGCATGAAGCAGCCGCTTCCTTCGGCGTCGAGATTGATGCCAACATGCACGCCAAGCTCTGGGACAATCCGTGCTGGTTCTCCTATCGGCTCAACTACCTGGCGCTGCAGTTCAACAATCCTGTCTACAACCACATCCAGCAGCAGTTGGGACTGTTGCGCCCGGAATTTGTGGTGCTGTGGTCGCTCTATCTGAGCGGGGACTCGACCCTGACCGACGTGGTGCGCTCTTCGGGCTTTCCCAAGAACACGCTCAGCCGCGCCACCAACAAGGTGCACGGGCTCGGTCTCATCGATCGTCAGAGCAATCACGAAGACCAGCGCCGCATCACGCTCCAGTTGACCGATAAGGGCCGGCAAGCGGTCGAAATGGTCAAAGCCATGATGATCGAGCACGAGCGCCGCATGCTGGAAGAACTGAGCCCGGCCGAACGACTGAGCTTATCGGAGATCATGACCAAACTCGTGGCAGCATCGAGCAGATGGCCACAAGTGCTCGAGGGCGAATAGCCCTGAGCCAACCCGTGATTGGCACCGGTCATCCGACCCAATACCGGGCTGACCAACCAAGAATGAAACCAAGAGAGGGAACGCATGTCACTTAAATTCATTCTTCGCGCAGCGCTCGCGGCTACCTTGCTGTCCAGCCCTGCCCTAGCCGCGGACCTGGTGATCGCTACCAAGAACGGTCCGGCTTCGATGGATCCGCATTTCACCGCGACCGCGGCCAATGCCGAGGCCACCAAGCACATCTTCGACACGCTGCTGCGATCTGGGAACAACCTGGAAATCCTGCCGTCGCTGGCCACGAGCTGGCAGCCGCTGGACGATACGACCTGGGAATTCAAGCTGCGCGAAGGCGTCAAGTTTCATGACGGGTCCGACTTCACCGCCGAGGACGTCAAGTTCTCGATCGAGCGCATCCCGAACGTGACGGGCCCCAACCCCTCCACCATCTATGTCCGCCGCGTGGCCGGCGTCGAAATCATCGACGACTACACCCTGCGCGTGAAGACCAATGGTCCGGCTCCGAACCTCCCCAACGACTTCGTGCGTCTCTTCGTCGTCTCCCATCTCGCCGCCGCTGACTATTCGACGCAGGATACCTCGGCCGAAGGCTTCAACATGGGCATGGCCACCATCGGCACCGGCCCCTACAAGTTCGTAAGCTGGGCGCCGACCCAGGACCTCTTGCTCGAAAAGTTCGAAGGCTATTGGGATGGCACCCAGCCCTGGGACCGCGTCGTGCGCAAGGAAATCCCCAATGACGCCGCACGCGTCGCCCAGCTCAAGGCGGGCCAGGTCGACATCATCGCCAAGGTTCCTGCGACCGACCTCTCCAGCATCGAGACCGATTCTGCCCTGCAGATGATCAAGTCGGAATCGATCTATATTCCCTACCTCGAATTCGACTTCCGCGAGGATTCCCCGCAGGTCTGGGACAATGCCGGCGCCAAGCTCGAGAAGAACCCGTTCCTCGATACGCGCGTGCGCGAAGCCTTCGATCTGGCGCTCGACCGCGAAACCATCGTCGACTACGCGCTCGAAGGCATGGGCGTGGTTTCCACCCAGCTCGTGAGCCCGAACATCTTCGGCTACAACAAGGACGTCGCCGTCCCAGCCTTTGACCTAGCCAAAGCGACAGCGCTGCTGGCTGAAGCCGGATATCCGGATGGCTTCAAGGTAACGCTCTCCTACCCCAATGATCGCCTGCCGACCGAGCTCGGGCCGACAGTTGCCCAGCTGCTCGCCGCCATTAACATCACGGTCGACGTTCAGGGCGTGCCCGCAGCGGTGTTCAACCCGGCCAAGACGCGCGGCGAATATTCGCTCTACATAGCCTCCTGGGGCACGTTGACGGGCGAATCCAACTACATGCTGTCGTCGCTGATGCACACGAACGATCCGGTTACCTCTCTGGGCGCCTTCAACGTGCGCGGCTATTCCAACCCGACCATGGACAAGCTCATCGAGGACGCCGCCATCGAGATGGACGAAGCCAAGCGCCTGGCTCTGCTCGAAGAAGCGAACATGCTGGTGGCCACCGATCGCCCGGACCTGCCGCTGGCGATCAACCTCTCGGCCTGGGGCGCCAAGGCCGACAAGTTGACCTACAACCCGCGCTCGGACGAGGACACGCTGGCGATGGATGTCCATCCCAAGCAGTAAGCCTCGCGCTGTCACCGAAGGGCACCGGCAGACAATGCCGGTGCCTTTTTCCATATGGAACCGGAGATTCTCTCATGACTAAATTCGCCCTTGCCATTCATGGCGGCTGCGGCGTGATGGCCCAGCTCGACCTGAGCGAGGCCGAATGGATTGCGGCGCGACGCGATCTTGGACGCGCGCTCGAGGCCGGTTATGCCGTCTTGGTGGGTGGCGGCAAGGCAATCGACGCCGTACAGGCGGCCGTCGTCTTCATGGAGGACAGCCCGCATTTCAATGCCGGCCATGGCGCTGCGCTCAACGAAAATGGCGTCCACGAGTTGGACGCTTCTATCATGGACGGGCGGACACTGGCGGCAGGCGCCGTCTGCGCCTCGCGCCACATCCGCAACCCCGTCCTGGCCGCCCGCGCCGTGCTCGAACATGGCGATGCGGTGCTGCTTGTCGGCCCGGCCGCCGACCGCTTTGCCGAAGTCAGTGGCCTCGCCGTCGAGGAGCAGGGCTATTTTACCACCGAGCGGCGCAGGAAGGCCTTGGCGGCCATGAAGGCGCACGTTGTTGCAGGCACCCATGTCGCGGCCAGCGAATCGGAAAAACATGGCACGGTAGGAGCCGTCGCACTCGACCAGCAAGGCCATCTGGCCGCCGCCACCTCCACCGGCGGCTATAACAACAAGCCGGACGGGCGCGTGGGCGATAGCCCCGTCATCGGCGCCGGTACCTATGCCCGCGACGGCGTCTGCGCGGTCTCGGGCACCGGCAAAGGCGAATTCTTCATCCGCCACGTTGTGGGGCACGAAGTTGCCTCGCGCATCGCCTATCTGCGCGAGACCGTCGAGGACGCCGCGACCAAGGTCATCATGGAAGACCTCAAGCCGCACGATATCGGCGCCGGTCTCGTCGCCGTCGGCGCCGACGGCTCCATCGCTGCCCCCTACAATACAGACGGCATGTTCCGCGGCTGGGTTACCGATGCCGGCGAATATTGGGTGGCCTCCCACGATCAGGTTTTCAGACACCATTCTTGAACCCGCAAGGCAGCTCCTCTGCCCCCCCGCGAGCTCAGGTTCCCGGGGAACAGAGGAGCCTCGCCAATGGCCTGAGCGCCAGCCTCACCAAGACGCAGGCGCATTGATCGCAGGCGCTCTTTGACGCCAAGGGTGCATCGAAAGTCAGGCGGATCTGGTCGAGGGGATGGGGTGTTTAACCAAGATGTTGGCTACGAGACTATCTTGTTTGGACCTCGCAGGAATGTACGTCACTTTGGAGGTGCGCCACTGAAGCCCAGTTGTGTGGATAGCGTCCCTGCGCCTTCCAGAACGATGTTCTCCCAGTAACCCTGCCCCTCCGCAAACCACCGGTCTTTGGGTACAGAGGCGCTGATCGCAGCTACAACCTTGCCCTGTACATCTCTGACCGGGGCTGCCGCACAGACGATGTCTTCCATTGCCTCCTCGCGATCGAAAGCGATACCGGTTCGGCGAACCTGTTCAAGTTCAGCCTCCAGTACGCCAAGGTCACGGATGGAGTTAGGGGTCAGGGTGGGAAGCGCGCCGGGGTCGGGATAAAGTTCCCTCAGAGCCCTAAGGGGCAGGTCAGCCAATAACACCTTACCCAAACCCGTGGAACTCGCGGGCAGACGACGGCCAATACCCGAGGGCAGCGTCATCCGATTCTCGCTTTCCACCCTGGCGAGGTAATACACTTCAGAGCCTTCGCGCAGTGCGACATTAATAGTTGCGCCAGTGCGGGTTGCGAGGTCGCGAGCCACATCGTTCGCTGCACGCAGCAGATCAAAGCGTGTCGCATACACGTTGCCCAACTGCAGAAGCCGCACGCCAAGACGGAAGTCGTTCCCCTCCTTTTGCAGATAGTCCCGCGAAACCAGAGTTGCCAACAGCTCGTGCACGGTTGTGCGCGGAAGACCCGTCGCCACGACGATCTGGCTCGCACTCAGCGTCGCGCCGTCGAGAAAAAGCTCCAGAATATCCAGTGCCCTCAGCACTGCGGGGGTCAAGCGTGCCATGTGTTCCAAAGCCTCCACCACTCCGTCTACCCGCCTGCGACGCGGCGATCAAGTGCAGCCGAAGTGCCGCACTTCTGCCGAAATAAGCTTGATCATTGTGATTAGTCGTCTTATATTCGACAAATCGATAGTCGTTCGAAATATCGAACATCGATAGTCATCTCTGGGAGGAGTTGAATCTGGTGGCGCCTACGATGTGCCATGTGGGGGGACGGATATCCGACACGGGCGCGGATGCTTTGACCTCAACGCCAGATCTCTCTGCTTCTGGATCGGTCTTGGTCCGGCATCGCTGGCTGGCCTGAGTAAAAGTGGAGATCGACCGTCAATGCTAGAAAAGACGGATAAAGCAGACGGATCAGGGCTGGCCATCAGTCTTGAAAACGTCGACAAAATTTACCCGACTGCGACCGGCTCCCTTGAGGTGTTTCGTAGTATCAGTTTGCAAATTCGCAGCGGCGAGTTCATCTCGCTGGTCGGCCCCTCGGGTTGTGGGAAGTCCACAATCCTCAAAATTATTGCCGGTCTCGAGCCTTTTAACTCGGGGGTTGTGAAGGTTGGCGGGGAGGAGCCTCGCGCCGGACGTCGCGACATCGGATTTATGTTCCAGCAGTCGGTGCTCATGCCGTGGCGTACGGTACGCGAGAACGTAGCTCTTCCTTTCGAAATCGCTCACGATAAGTCCGAAAAGTCCAAGCAGCGCGTTCTGGATCTGATCGATCTCGTTGGTCTCAAGAACAATCTCAAGCTGCTTCCGTCGGAACTCTCCGGGGGCATGCAGCAGCGCGTAGCTTTTGCCAGGACACTGGCGTTGGACCCCAGCATCCTCCTGCTTGATGAGCCATTCGCCGCGCTAGACGAGTTTAAGCGTGAGTTCCTCAATGTCGAAGTCGCCAAGATCCACGACGACCTCAAGAAAACCAGCATCCTCGTGACCCACAGCATTCCCGAGGCAGTGCTGATGTCCGATCGCGTGATTGCGCTGGGCGCGCATCCTGGTCGCGTGTTGGGAGACATTGCCATCGACCTGCCACGCCCGCGTACCCCCGATCTTATTGGTACGACCAAGTTCCAGAATGCGGTGAAGCAAATCCGTGATGCGCTTGCCGTCACAGAAGTGGGAGCAGCCGCGTGATGCCCTCCCGTTTCGTTATTGCCACAAGCTATGGGGAGCGAGCGCGATGAGTGCCACTCACGTTCAAAACGCCGTCAGGCCGCTGGAGGTGCCGCTGTATCAGCGCAAGACAGTGCGCATCGGGCTGCCGATCCTGATCCTGCTGATAACTTGTCTGTCATGGGAGGGGTTAAGCCGAAGCGGCGTCGTGAATCCCATCACGCTACCGCCCATAAGCGCAATCGCGTTCGCGTTCTTTGAGCTTTTGGGCAAGCGCTTCTTCTGGGAGGCCGTCATTGTCACATTGCAGGAGACGATGCTTGGTTTTGTCATCGGCGCCTCAGTCGGGCTGGTGATCGGCGCGATGACAGGAACATTTCCGATGTTCCGCGTTGCATTGTTCCCATTCATTGTGGCTTTTCAGAATACCCCACGTGTTGCCCTGGCGCCTGTCTTTCTGACGTGGTTTGGTTTTGGCATGACCTCCAAAGTGGTCATGGCCGCCGTTATCTGCTTTTTCCCGGTCGTCATCAACACAGTGGCAGGGCTTGCCGCCGTGGATCAGAACGGCCGCCTGCTCTACAAGACCCTGGGCGCATCTACGCGTCAAACCTTCTTCAAGTTTACCCTGCCCAGCGCGGCACCCATCACCTTTGCTGGCATCAAGACGGCGCTCACGCTGGCTCTTCTTGGCGCGATTGTTGCAGAGTTTGTCGGTGGATCCGAAGGTTTGGGCGTCCTTGTAAAAGAATTCAACTTTCAGCTTCGAGTCGACATGGCATTCGCTGTCATTCTCGTTTTGGCTTCTATCGGGTTGATTTTGTACGGTCTTATCGAAATTGCTGAGCGCAAAATAATCTTCTGGGTAAAGAAGTAAAAACGTTCATCAATATTTTTAAATTGAGGAGAGATAAATGAAAGCAAATATCAAGGCTGCAGTGGTGTGCGGTGTGCTTCTGGGGGGCGCTTTTGTTCCCATGGTCCACGCTAAGGATCTCAAAAGCATTGAGGTTCTGCTGCCCTTCAACCTTGGCTGGGGTCTCAGCCCGCTGGTGGTTGCACAGGACCAGGGCTTCTTCGAGGAGAAGGGGCTGGACGTGAAGTTCAACGTTGCCGACGGTTCAGGCTTCGTGTCGCTCCAGGCCATCGCAGGCAATGTCGACTTCGCCGTGATGAGCGCGCTCGACAGCGTCATTGCCTACGAGAAGAAGAACGATCTTCGCGTATTGATGTGCAATCAGGTGAACAATTCCTACCGCATCGTGGCCACCAAGGCCTCTGGTATCACCAGTGTGGCTGAACTCAAGGGCCGCACTCTGGGCATGACCGAGGCTGGCGGCGGTGAAATGCGCTACGTCGATGCCGCTTTGGCGGAGGCCGGTATCGACCGTCAGGAGCTGACCCTTCTGCCCATCGGTGGGGCGGGGCCGCAGTCGCTGTCGGCGCTCCAGGGGGGTGTCGTCGACGCCTACAGCTCAAGCTTTGGCGACGTTGCATCGCTTGGCGCTGGCGGCATTGAGTGGGTAGATATCACGCCTCCTACTTATGACGCCGTCCCGGCAAACTGCCTGGTCGTCACCGAAGGCCTAATCGCATCCCAGGACGGCGCTGACACTGTGACCGCTCTCATGGATGGATGGGTCAAGGGCATCGAGTTCCTTCGCGATAACGAACAGGAAACCTACGATACCGTCTGTGAGACCCTCCCGGCGCTTTGCCAGAATCCCGCGGTGGCCGAGGCTTATTATGCCCAAGCCCGGCGTGTTGTCCTGCCTAATGACGCCGAGGCGGTGCCCGGAAAGGTGAACCCTCAGGCATGGGAAGCAGTGCGTGAAATTCTGTCGGGTGCCAACACTGTGGATAAGGCACTGGATCTGAAGCCTTTTGCACAGAGCGACGCCGTGCTGGCCGTTCAGGACCGAGTTTTCGCAAATCGCTGACACTATGGAGCTGCGCCACACGGCGCAGCTCCTCATGCGACTTCCGTAGCCCGAATGCGCCATGAGGATAAAATGAATGACACAATAGCCCGTATCGCCGACGCCATCTTCCAGGCCCGAACAGATCTTCGCCAGGTTGCGCCCTTGGCTCAAAGCTTCGGCGAGATATCGGCGGACGACGCTTACCGCGCACAGGATCTGAATACGGAGCGCTGGCTTGCTGGGGGGCGGCGCGTAGTCGGCAAGAAGATCGGGCTGACGTCCAAGGCGGTGCAAGCGCAGTTGGGCGTGAACTCGCCCGACTATGGCATGCTGTGGTCCGACACGGCATTCGATGATGGTGATGTGGTGCCCGTAGGCCGCTTCATGCAGCCCAAGGTGGAAGTTGAAATCGCCTTCGTGCTCAAGCGCAATCTCAACACTTCTGACTGTTCAATCGCTGAGCTCATTGGAGCGATCGATTTTGCTGTGCCGGCCATTGAGATCGTGGACAGTGCAATTGCCGACTGGAAAATTACTCTGGCAGACACCATTGCGGATAACGCCTCGGGCGGCGGCTTTGTCCTCGGTAACAGCCCACGCTCAGTTTCTGACCTCGATCTGAGGCTCTGCGGCGCCTTGCTGACATGCAACGGCGTTGTTGTGTCCAGCGGCCTGGGCGCGGCATGCCTGGGCAACCCGCTGAATGCGGCCCTCTGGCTTGTCCGCAGGATGGCTGAACTCGGTCGTCCGCTTCAGGCCGGCGAGATCGTTCTCTCGGGCGCGCTCGGTCCGATGCATGCAGCGACCGCTGGCAACACCTACACGGCCGAAATCAATGGCTTCGCGCCGTTGCACCTGGCCTTCGGAGCCTAATTCTTTATGTCCAAGATCAAGTGCGCCATCATTGGGTCCGGCAATATCGGCTCGGACCTGATGATCAAGATCATGCGCAATGCCCACCATCTCGAGATGGGCGCCATGGTCGGTATCGACCCCAACTCCGATGGCCTCGCAAGAGCGGCCCGATTGGGCGTTCCGACCACCCATGAGGGGATCGATGGCCTGCGGCGGCTACCAAACTACCCGCAGATCGGCGTGGTTTTTGATGCTACCTCCGCCAAGGCGCATATTGCCAACAACGCAATACTGCAGGGCGACGGCAAGAAGGTCATTGACCTGACGCCTGCTGCGATTGGTCCGTTCACTATTCCGGCAATCAATGGCACGGCCAATCTCGACCAGGCCAATATCAACATGGTCACTTGCGGCGGCCAGGCCACCATCCCCATGATCCACGCGGTGTCTCGCGTGTCAAAGCGCACCATATACGCGGAAATCGTGGCCTCGATTGCGTCCTTGTCTGCAGGGCCGGGCACACGCGCAAATATCGACGAGTTTACCGAAACTACCTCACGGGCCATCGAGAAACTGGGCGGTGCCGAAAGAGGCAAGGCCATCATCATTCTCAATCCTGCTGAGCCCCCGATGATCATGCGGGACACTGTGTTCGTGCTCTCGCAGGGCGCGAGTACCGAGGACATAGAGAACTCGGTCAAGGAAATGCTCAAAACCGTGCAAGCTTATGTTCCAGGCTATCGCCTCAAGCAGACGGTGCAATTCGAGGTCGTTGGCGAAAACGCTCCAGTGAACATCCCCGGAGTTGGGCCATCGACTGGGTTGAAAACTACCATCTTCCTCGAGGTCGAAGGTGCTGCGCACTACCTCCCCGCCTATGCCGGCAATCTGGACATCATGACATCAGCCGCCATGACGAAGTGCCGACCAGTGGGCGGCCAAGCAGCTAGCAAGGGACGCCGCCTAATGGCTCGCAAGAACTGCGATACTCTCTACGTGCAGGACGTGACTCTTCGCGATGGCATGCATGCCATCCGGCACAGCTATGACCTCAACGACGTGCGCAGGATCGCGATGGCACTAGACGCCGCGCACGTCGATGCCATTGAAATCACTCATGGCGATGGTCTGGCCGGCTCTTCCTTCAACTACGGATTTGGGCGTCATTCCGACATTGAATGGATCGAAGCCGTCTCGGAAGTCTGCCAGCACTCCGTTGTCACCGTATTGCTCATCCCGGGAATCGGCACTGTGAACGAACTCCGGTCTGCATATGCGGCAGGCGCGCGCTCGGTGCGCGTCGCGACCCATTGCACGGAGGCCGATGTCTCTCGTCAGCACATTGAGGCGGCCAGGGCTCTCGGTATGGATACCGTTGGCTTCCTGATGATGGCCCACATGGCCGAGCCGAAGGCACTGCTGGAGCAGGCGCAGCGCATGGAAAGCTATGGCGCGGAATGCGTCTATGTCACAGACTCTGCCGGCGCCTTGTTGCCAGAGCAGTATTCCGAGCGTGTTCGCTTGCTGCGCCAGGAGCTGAGGCCCGAGACCGAAATTGGCGTTCACACCCATCACAACCTTACATTGGGCGTGGCCAATGCCGTCGCAGGGATAAACGCCGGCGCAACGCGCGTTGACGCATCATTGGCTGGAATGGGGGCAGGCGCAGGCAACGCACCCATTGAGGCGCTCATAGCTGTTCTCAACCTGATGAAGATCGCGTCAGGCTGCGATCTTCACAAGCTTTTGGATGCGGCGGACGACCTCGTCCGCCCCTTGCAGGATCGCCCGGTGCGCGTAGACAGGGAAAGCCTCTCCCTGGGCTATGCAGGCGTCTATTCAAGCTTCCTGCGCCATGCAGAAAACGCTGCAAAACAATACGGCGTGGACGCTCGCGACATCCTCATGGAACTGGGAGCCCGTCGCATGATCGGCGGTCAGGAAGACATGATTGTCGATGTTGCGCTCGACATCAGTCGGTCTCGCTGACACCCAAACGGCAAGGTGATAAAAATATGAATGCAACGCAGACCAACTTCACAGAAGCTCAAACCAGCCGTTTTCTTGAAGTCCAAGAAGCAGGGCAAACGCTCAAAATTCATTACAATGACTGCGACCCCGTTCTTGGAGGGGAGACCGTGGTCATGCTCCACGGCTCGGGCCCCGGCGCCAGCGGGTGGGCCAATTTCAACCGGAACATCCAGCCGTTTACCGATTCTGGCTACCGGGTCATCCTTCTGGACTGTCCCGGCTGGGGTAAAAGCGACTCGATTGTTTGCTCAGGGTCACGCTCTGATCTCAATGCACGGATTCTCAAAGCCACGCTGGACACGCTGCAGATCGGCAAGGTGCACATTGTCGGTAACTCCATGGGAGGCCATAGCGCCGTCGCCTTCGCGCTTGCCCATCCCGAGCACGTCAGCAAGCTGATCCTTATGGGCGGCGGAACCGGCGGCGCCAGCACCTTCGCGCCCGCGCCCACCGAAGGCATAAAACTCCTGCAGCATGTCTACCGGGAGCCGACGATCGATAACCTTCGCCGGATGATGGACATCTTCGTGTTTGATCCGACGCAGCTCAGCGACGAACTCTTCAACTCGCGGCTCGAAAATATTCTTGCGCGCAAAGATCATCTCGAGAATTTTCTCAAGAGCTCCGCTGCCAATCTGCGCCAGTTTCCGGACGTCGGCCACCGGCTGCCGGAACTCAAGGCGCCGACCTTGATCCTTTGGGGAAGAAACGACAGGTTCGTGCCGTTGGACACCGGCCTACGATTGCTTGCCGGGATCGCAGGCTCCGAACTGCACGTGTTCAACAATTGTGGCCATTGGGTGCAATGGGAGCACGCAGGCCGGTTCAACAAATTGACATTGGATTTTCTATAATGTGTTCATTTTAGAACTATCCGGTTTCACTAGGGCGTCGTGCTGTAACTATGACGCATATCCTGCGGCCTTGAAATAGTTTCTACATTCGTCTGGCTGGAATAGGTGGCAGATGTCTTGCAGAGCATTGAACATCGCGTCGAAGGTTCGCGCGGCGGCCTTGCGCAGATGGGCCTTGAGTTTGGAGAAGGCCATCTCGATCGGGTTCAGGTCTGGAGAGTATTGGGGCAGGAAGAGCATCCATGCGCCTCGCGCTCGGATAGCGGCTTCGGCCCTGGCGCTCTTGTGGACGCTGAGGTTGTCGAGGATGACGATGTCGCCGGGTGCGAGCGTCGGCGCCAGTTGGGTCTCGACATAGATGTTGAATGCGGCGCGGTTCATGGCGCCGTGGATCACCCAGGGTGCGGTCAGGCCCTCGTGCCGCAGGCTCGCGATCAGGGTCTGCGTGCCCCACTTTCCAAAAGGCGCGCTGGCCTTGAGGCGCTCGCCGCGGCGGGAGCGGCCGCGCAGGCGGGTCATCTTGGTGTTGAGGCTGGTCTCATCAATGAACACCAGCCGACCCGGCTGGCGGCGCATACGAGGCTGGCGCTTGTCGATCCAGACCCGGCGCTTTTCGGCAACGTCAGCGCGTGCGCACTCCGATGCCATCAGCTGTTTTTTTATAACTAAACCCGGCCCGGCACAGCAGCCGGGACAGGGAAGCGGCATGGGCGGCAACCCCGCGCGCCTCCAACAACCGCCCGGCAAGCTCGGGCATCGTCATGTCCGGCTTCTCCTCTACCACGGCGACGAGGAAGTCCAGATGGTCCGATAGCGGACCCTTGCCGGCAGGACGGCCGCTCTTGTACGCCACCGGTTCCCCGTGCTCGGCAGTACGAGCCGCCCAGCGAACCGCTGAACTCGCGCTCACCGCAAAGCGCTGCGCCGCCGCGCGACGCGACTGGCCTTCAGCAACCGCACGCGCGACACGAACCCGCAAATCCTGAGAATGAGCCATGATCCACCTCCAAAAACGGTGAATCACAAATCGACCCGAAAGGGAATCCTACGATTCAAGGTTCAAGCACGATGCTCTAGGGCGCAGTGAAATCATTTCGCCGAAATGCATCCTGTTTTTGAGCGGATAGTCGACATAAAAGATAAAGCATAGGCGTAGGCCTATGCTTTATTGGTTCGATCCAAGCGTTTTCTCGGCCGCCTTGCCGACACCGGCCGGAAGCGCGGCAGTGTGATTGTATCGGTGGCGGAATAGGCGCTGGGTCATTGGCCGCGCCAATTCTTGTCTAGACGACCGCTATGCCTTTGACGATCATCCGCATCGCGATCTTTCCTTCACCTTCGTCCAGGGATCGGCAGGTGCCGTGCATGTGAAACGCCTGCTGCGCGAGGAGAATTTGCAGGCGCACGGAGCCGACCAGAGCATAGGCGGTGGCGCCAACCGCGCCTTCTTCCACCGCCTCGAGCAGGCGCACCTCGTCCTGGGGAACACCATTGGCTTCGGCCCATTGCAGGGCGGCGATCTCGGCGCATTGCTCGATTTCGCTCTGCTCGGGACGCCCTCGAAAACAGGGAAGATAGTATCTCCCCTGGGCAATCGTTTCGAGAAACTGAGGAATTTCCGCCACCCTCAGCCGTCCATAGCGTGCACGCTGTGGCATGACGATCACCGAAGGCGCGAAGTGGCAGCCGCCAAAATGGGTGGTCTGCATCACATCGAAATTGGCGGCCCCCGCCAGATCCCGCAAGGCCTTGTAGATAGGGAAGCCATAGCGCGCGCAGCAGGCGTTCACCCGGGCGTCGGTGCAGCATAGGATCACGGGGCGTTGCAGGGTTGGCCCCGTCAGGGATGTACCGGCCGCCCAGGCGCGAATGAGCGAGGCCGCCTCCGCCTGGTCGGCGGGCAACGCGGTTCGGCTGTCGGGGAAGGAAACCAGTTCGAGGTCCGGGCCGCCATCACTCTCCACAAGGCCAACATAGCGACCCGGCCCGTAGGATTCGTGGATAGCCCGCTTCAACACCTCGTCAAAACCGACCGAATCGTAACGTGGGCTGCGCCATTTGCCCTTGGGCCAGCGCACGAACAGATGACGAAGCGCCATCGCCCCGGTGCCGGCCAGCGGCTGGGCGATGGCATAGTCCGTGCAAAAAGCTTTCGGGGTGCTCATGCAGGGGCGGCTTTATGGCGCCGGTACGGACACACCGTAAATGGCGGCAATTTCATCGAGCAGCATATTCGCGCAATAGATGCCGCCGCCGGTATTCCAGACCAGTTCGCTAACGCGCTGGGCCTTGTCCGCCTGGACCGCCGACAGGTTCAGCCACAGCGGATCGCTCAGCCACTCCTCAAGATTGGCTTTGGCCTCGGCCGGATCGGCATCGGCCGAGAAGTAGAAGATCCGGTCGCCGGCCATGTCAGGGATGCGCTCTTTCTGCACTTCCTCGGCAAAGGCGTCCTTGTACTGCGCCGCCGGGCGATGGAAGCCGATCTGGCTCAATATGCCGCCGGCAAACGTGTCCTTGTAGTAGATGCGCACTCGGCCCGGAGAGAAGCGCACGAGCGAGATTTCCTCGTTGAGGCTGTCGCCCAATGCCTCAGCCAATGCCCTGGTGCGCGCCTCAAAGGCGGCGAGCGCCTGCTGGCCTTCCTCGGCCTTGCCCACCGTCTCGCTATAGAGGGCGAGATTGGACTGCCAACTGCCGCTCAGGTCTTCCGCGAAAACCGTGGGGGCGATGGCGGAAAGCTGGTCATAGATCTTTTCCTGGCGCACCTTGTTGCCGATGATGAGGTCGGGTTCGAGGCTGGCCAGAACTTCAAGATTGACGGCATTTTCCGTGCCCAGCGCGACTGTGTCCTTCAGCGCATCTTCGAGATGGGCATACCAGGGGTTGCCATCCCAGCTTTGCACGGCGCCCACTGGCACGACGCCGATATAGAGCAGGGCCTCGGTCCCCTCATTGGTGAGGATCACGACGCGCAGCGGGGCGTCGGGAACCTCGGTGACGCCCATTGCATGGGTGATTTCGCGAGCAGCCAGGGGCATGGAAAGCCCGAACAGGGCGGAGCTCAGAACGAGTGCGGTAAGAAGCGGCTTGAACATCTTGTCTGCCCTGTCGCGGGAGGGAGGCGGCCAGCTTTGCTGGCCGGCCGGAGTTACTGGCGGGTGGAAGGAAGGCCGTAAATGGCCTCGATCTCGTCGAGCATGACATTGGCCGCAATGATGCCGCCGGCCGTGTTCCAGATGGCGTCAGAGACGCCCTGCGCCTTGCCGGCGCTAACCACGGGGAGGGCAGCCCAGAGCGGATCGGCCATCCATTCGGCGGCAGACGTGTCGGCGGCGCCGTCGCCGGTCTCGTAGATGAAATAGAACAGGCGGTCGCCCTGGAATTCAGGGATGCGCTCCTTGGTCACTTCGTCGACGAACTCGTCGCGGTCCTGATTGGCCGGACGGGCAAAGCCGATCTGGCTGAGGACGTTGCCGGCAAAAGTGTCCTTGAGATAGATGCGTGTCCGGCCGGCCATGAAGCGAACCAGGGAGATTTCTTCGGCCTTGGCAGCGCCCAGCGCCGCGCTGATCACGGCAATGCGGGTGTCATAGGCATCGAAGGCGGCTTTGGCTTCGGCGGACTTGCCGACAGCTTCGGCGTAAAGCTCCATATTGATCTTCCAGTCGCCGCGCAGGCGCTCGGAAATCACCGTCGGCGCAATGGCCGAGAGCTGGCCATAAATGGCTTCGTGGCGGATCTTGGTGCCGATGATCAGGTCGGGCTCGAGCGCGGCGAGCAGCTCGAGATTGACCGCCGATTCTTCGCCCAGCACGGTGACCTCGGCCATCTCGTCGGCAATGTGATCGTACCAGGGATCGCCCAGCCAGGAGCGCACGGCCCCGACCGGAGTGATGCCAACAGCGAGCAGGGCCTCCGTCCCTTCATTGGTCAACACGACCACGCGCTGCGGCGCGTCGGGAACCTCTGTCGTGCCCATGGAATGGACAACGTCGCGGGCGCTTGCAGCCGGAGCCAGGCTCAGCAGACAAGCCATTGAGGCGGCGGCCAGAATAGACTTCATGTTGCGCATTTCACACCTAACTTGACAATCTCGGTCACTAATGGTTTTAGCTCACACCAGACTTTATTGTGACTGTCAACATCAAGTTTAGTGGGCCTCCCCTGACCGTACCGTCCGCCACCCGTCAGCGCCCGCCCACGCCCGCCATCTATGCCGGGTTGCTCGTTGCGCTTTGCGCCGTGATGCTGGTGAGCATCAGTGTCGGGTACCGGATCTATGGTCTGGACCAGGTGTGGCAGGCGCTCACCGCCTTTGATGGATCGGAAACCGCCGTGGTCATCGCCAATCTGCGCTTGCCGCGGGCGGTCATCGCGCCTTTGGTGGGGGCGGGGCTGGGTGTCGCCGGGGTATTGGTGCAGACCCTGTCGCGCAACCGTATTGCTTCGCCCGACACGCTGGGGCTCAACGCCGGCGCATCGCTCGGCGTGGTGATCGCCAGTTTCTGGTTTGGCGTCGGCTCCATGACCGGCCTCTCCCTCGCCGCTGCCCTGGGGGCGCTGGCCACCAGCGTGCTGGTCTTTGCCATCGCCTCGAGCGCAGGTGGGCTTTCCCCTATTCGGATCGTCTTGATTGGTGTCACCTTCGCCGGCCTTGGGCACTCCCTTGTCGAGGTCGTGCTCACCACCAACGAAGCGCAATTGTCGCAATTGCTGTTCTGGCTCTCCGGCGCCTTTGTCGATCGCCCCCTTGCCCTGGCCCAGACCGGCGGCCCGATCATCGCCATTGGCGGTGCTTTGGCGCTCCTCCTGGCCCGCCCGCTCGACGCCCTGCAGGCCGACGATGCCACCGCAACCGGGCTCGGCGTTCCGTTATTCCTTGTCAGGGGTCTAAGCTTTCTCGCCGTGTCCTTGCTGACCGGCGCCGCCGTTTCCATGGCCGGCCCGGTCGGTTTCATCGGCCTCGTGGTGCCCCACGCCGCGCGCTGGCTGGTGGGCCTGCGCCATGGTCGTCTCATTCCTGCCGCCGCGCTGATCGGCGCCATTTACGCCACCCTCGCCGACGTCATCGCCCGCTTTGTCGTCTATCCCACCGAAGCGCCAGTGGGCGCCATTACCGCCGTTGTCGGTGGTGTCGTGCTGCTTGTGCTGTTGAAGCGGAGAGCAGCATGAACGATCTGCCCCCCGTTGCCGGAAAATATCGCTATCCGTTGAGCCTTGGCGCCATCGCTCTGGTCTTCGTGTTGCTGGCTTTGAGCGCAGTGGCCTTCGGGTCGAGCTGGATTGCCTTCGATCAGATCATCGGCGTCATTTTCGGGGCTGGCGAAAAGACCCAGAAGGTTATCGTGCTGCAGCTCCGGCTGCCCCGCGTGGTCATGGCGATCCTCGCCGGTGGCGGCATGGCCGTCGCCGGGTTCCTGCTGCAAAAAGTGACGCGCAACAGTCTGGCCTCGCCGGGTGTCCTGGGTGTCATCGACGGCGCAGCGCTCGGGGTGGTGTTGTTTCTG
This sequence comes from Devosia sp., assembly GCA_026126125.1. Taxonomy (GTDB): domain Bacteria; phylum Pseudomonadota; class Alphaproteobacteria; order Rhizobiales; family Devosiaceae; genus Devosia. The sequence goes on along the minus strand of JAHCJW010000035.1, from coordinate 1,807 downwards.
GCGCTGCTCTCCAACGAGTCCAATGCGCTGGTCACCTCCATCGCCTACCAGCCGGTGGCTGCTGCCATCGGGGCGTTTGTAGCGATCGCCCTTGTCTTCATGCTGTCGGGTCGGCAGGCATCGTCCGCCATCCGGCTGCTGCTGTTCGGCATCGCGGTGGCCGCCGTCGCCAAGGCCCTCACCGTCATCTTCATGCTGATCGGTCCGATCTATCGCGCCAGCCAGGCCCAGCGCTGGCTGGCCGGTGCCGTCAATGAGGTGAACTGGGGCGAGATCCAGATCACCGCCATCGCCATGCTTCCGATCATGGCGCTGGTCCTGCTGGCGGCGCGCCGCCTGCCCCCCGCTGATCTCGATGAAGTGTCGGCCCGCGCCGTCGGCCTCAACCTGCCGGTGTTCCGCATTCTGATCTTCGCTCTGGCCGCCGCCCTGACGGCCTTGTCGGTCGCTTTTGTCGGCGCCGTGGGCTTTATCGGCCTGATGGCCCCACATCTGGCGCGCCTGCTGGTGGGCCGCAATGTCTATGCCGGCATTGTGGGCAGCTTCCTGCTCGGTGCCATTTTCCTCGTTAGTGCCGACATGATCGTGCGCGTGACGTTTTCGCCGCTCGAGGTGCCCGCTGGGACGGTGACGGCGATTATCGGCGCTCCCTATTTCCTGTTCCTGTTGATGGGCAAGCAACGCAATGACGGATAGATCCAGCGCGCGCATCGATGTGCGCGACCTCAGCCTGTCCTATGGCAAGGTCAATGTCCTGCAATCGCTTTCCCTGCCGATCGAGCGCGGCAAGATCACCGTGCTGGCGGGTCCAAATGGTTGTGGCAAGTCCACCTTGCTGCGCGCCATCCGGCGCCTGCACAAACCGACCAGCGGCGGCATCTATCTCGAGGAAGTCGATATTTCTCGCCTGGGTGACAAGGCGCTGGCCCGCCAGATCGGGCTGCTGGCGCAAAGCCCCTCGGCGCCCGAAGACATGACGGTGGAAGAATTGGTCCGCCTCGGCCGTTACCCGCATCAATCCATGCTGCAGCCCTGGAGCCCCGACGATGCCTCGGCGCTCGAAAGCGCCATGTCCGGCACCGGCGTCTCGTCCCTGCGGCAGCGGCGTCTTGGATCGCTCTCGGGCGGACAGTTGCAGCGTGTCTGGATCGCCATGGTTCTGGCCCAGCAAACCGATGTCGTCTGCCTCGACGAGCCGGTCAATCACCTCGACATGGCCCATCAGCTCGATTGCCTCGATCTCGTCCGCCAGCTCAAGAATGCCTTTGGCCGCACGGTCGTGCTGGTGCTGCACGACCTCAATCTGGCCGCGCGCTATGCCGACCATCTGGTCTTCCTGCGCGATGGCGCCATTGCCGCTTCCGGGTCGCCCGAGGAGTTGATGACCGAGGCAAATATCGCCCGCGTCTTCGATGTGAACGCGCATGTCATTACCGACCCGGTTCACCATCGCCCCCTCTGCATCCCCCTCAGCACCGCACGCCAGGCATCCGCCTAGCCCTCGCAGGGGCCCAGTTCCGCACGGCACGGAAATCGGCGTCTTGCCGATCCAGGGCGCCCCATTGCGCGTATAAGGGTCTGTGAGGTCCGAGGCTGCCGCGAGCGCTGGCCACGGTCAAAACTGCTTCTTGTGACAGGAACAGAACCATGGCGACATCGACCGTTTGGATTACCGGCGCCGGCAAGGGCATCGGCCGCGCGCTGGCCCTCGAGTTGAGCGGGCGCGGCCATATCATCGCGGCCAGCGCCAGGACCGAAGCCGATCTCGCCGCCTTGTCCCAGGAGGCCGCCCAAAGAGGCGGAACTA
>JAHCJW010000034.1 GCA_026126125.1 Devosia sp. | reverse complement strand
CCTTTGCCGGCGTCGATCCCATCGCCGTCGCCGAGGTCAAGGGTCTGGTGCGGCAATTGACCCAGCGCGGCATCGGCGTGCTGATCACCGACCACGCCGTGCGCGAAACGCTGGGGCTGGTCGATCGCGCCTATGTCATCCATGGCGGCAAGGTGATGATCCAGGGCAAGCCCGAAACCATCTCCGCCGACCCCGACGCCCGAAGGGTGTATCTGGGCGAGAATTTCGAGTTTTAGCACGTCTGGCCGGGCTCCCGCCTTCGCTTTTCCCCTGAAGAGGCGCGGGGGCGATGGAGCCGCAGCCATCCTGCCCGCCGTGACTGGCACGGAAATTGCTCTTGCCCTTGCTCCCCCGCCCGAATTAGGTCATCTTGCGCCCCGAAGGCCGCCCTCTTGGGCAGGAATCACTGTGCCAAGGGGTTACAAAATATGGCACTTTCGCCGCGGCTCGAATTTCGGCAATCGCAGAGCCTGACGCTGACGCCGCAATTGATGCAGTCGATCAAGCTGCTGCAATTGAGCCATCTCGAATTGAGCCATTTCGTCGACGAGGAATTGCTGCGCAACCCCCTGCTCGAGCGCGAGGACGGCGGCGATCCGGCCGAGGCGGTCGATGTGCCCGAGCCCGGCGAGGCCCCGGCCCAGCTCAGCGCCTATGAGGACACCGTGGCCCAGGGCGAGCGGGTCAAGGACGCCGCCGAGATCGCCGAGGGCTACGACACGGCGGTGGAGAACATCTTTCCCGGCGAGAGCCGGCAGGATCTGGGCCAGGCCGGCGGCCCCGACCGCGATGGCGGTTTCGACGGCGGGGAAGCGCCCGATCTCGATCAATATCTTGCCAGCCGCCCACGTCTGGCCGATCACCTCGCGGCCCAGGCGCAGATGATCCTGCGCACGCCGGCCGACCGGCTGATCGCCCAGCACCTGATCGACGGGCTCAACGAGGCCGGCTATCTCGCCGTCGACCTCACAGCCGTCGCCGAACTTCTGGGGGCGGAGCTGGGCGATGTCGAAGCGGTGCTCGGCGCCTTGCAGGGCTGCGATCCCGTCGGCGTCTTTGCCCGCAGCGTGCCCGAATGCCTCGCTATGCAATTGCGCGAGCGCGACCGGCTCGACCCGCTCATGCAGCGCCTGCTCGACCATCTGGGGCTGGTGGCCGAACACAATATGGCGGGCCTGCTCAAGGCGGTGGGCTGCGACCGCGAAGACCTCGCCGACATGCTGGCCGAATTGCGCCTGCTCGATCCACGCCCGGGTCTCGCTTTCGACAGCGCCCCGGTGGAAGCGGTGGTGCCCGATGTCTTCGTGCGCCCGGGCCATGATGGGGCCTGGCAGATCGAGCTCAATTCCGAGGTGCTGCCGCGTGTGCTGGTCAATCGCGTCTACTATGCGACGGTGACCAAAAAGACCCGCGATACGGCGGAAAAATCGTTCCTGTCCGATTGCCTGGCAACCGCCAACTGGCTGACCAAGAGCCTCGACCAGCGCGCCCAGACCATCACCAAGGTCGCCGCCGAGATCGTCCGCCAGCAGGACGGGTTCCTCACCCATGGCGTGGCGCATTTGAAGCCGATGACGCTCAAAATGGTGGCGGAGGAGATCGACATGCACGAATCCACCGTCAGCCGCGTCACCGCCAACAAATATATGGCGACGCCGCGCGGGCTCTACGAGATGAAATATTTCTTCACCACCGCCATTGCCTCGAGCGATGGCGGCGGCGAGCATTCGGCCGAAGCGGTGCGCCACCGCATCAAGCAATTGATCGACGCCGAATCGCCGAGCGCGATTCTGTCGGACGACACCATTGCCGACCTGCTGCGCAAGGAGCAGGGGATCGAGGTCGCCCGCCGCACGGTGGCCAAATATCGCGAGGGGATGAACATTGCGTCCTCGGTCATCCGTCGGCGGCAGAAAAAGAGCCTCGACAAGGCCGGCTGAGCGGGCGGTTACGCAACGGGGGAAGGCTAAGCGCTCCTCCCTTTGCTGTCACCCCCTCAATTGCCCCGGCGTGACGACTTGCGCATTGCCCCCCGCGCCGACCGGGGCTAGCATCCTTGTTGCAGTCTCCCCATATCGGAAGGGACTGCAGGCGTGATCCCGAAAACCGGGTAACGGCTTTTGGGACCAATCGCGTCAGACAACGACCGAAAGGAAGAAAGAGCCATGACCTTGCGCGTTTCGGGAAAGAATATGGACGTCGGCGATGCTCTGCGTGGGAAGGCGCAGGACCATGTCGATGCCGTCGTCGGCAAATATTTCGATGGCGGCTATGATGGCCATCTTACCCTCGCTCCCGACGGAATCGGCTTCCGCGCCGATTGTGTGGTGCATCTGGACAGCGGCGCCACGCTCCACGCCAGCGCTCAGGCCAGTGACGCCACCGCCGCCTATGAGGTGATGGCGCTCAATATCGAAAAGCGCCTGCGCCGTTATAATCGCAAGCTCAAATCGCATCGCCGCGGCCCCAATGGCACGGGTTTCACCGCGCAATATACCGTTCTGGGCGCCAGCGACGCGCATGACGAGCTCGATGAGGATTACGCTCCGCCGGTGATCGCCGAGACCACCAAGGACCTGCGCGCCATGAGCGTCGAGGAGGCTGTGATGGAGCTGGATTTGTCCAGTGCCCAGGTTGTGATGTTCCGTCACGCTGGACATGGCGGGCTGAATGTGGTCTACCGCCGCTCCGATGGCAATATTGGCTGGATCGATCCCGCACTCGGGACCAATTGAACGATCCGGCCGCCACACTCTGGCTGAGTAGAGCTTAGGGCAGATTAATGGAAATGGCCGATATCCTGGCAGAGCACGCCGTGCTGACTTGCACGGACGTGACCTCGAAGCGCCAGCTCTTTGAAATGCTTGCCGAAAAGGCGGCCGAAATAACCGGGCTTGCACAAGCCGACATTCTCGCGGCCATTGTTGGCCGCGAGGAACTGGGCTCGACCGGGCTCGGGAATGGCATCGCCATTCCGCATGGCAAGCTGGCGGGGATTGGCGGCGTCGTCGCCGTTTTCGCCCGGCTCGACCAGCCGATCGATTTCGATGCGGTGGACGATCAGCCGGTCGATCTGGTGATGATGCTGCTGGCGCCCGCCGGGGCCGGCGCCGATCACCTCAAGGCCCTCTCGCGCGTGGCGCGCATGCTGCGCACCGAGGACGTGGTCGATCAGCTGCGACACGAAAACGATCCGGCCCGCCTCTACGCCATTCTCACCGCGCCGCTGGAGGATACCTACGCGGCGTGAGAGGACGGTGTTTCCGAATAGAAAGCCCCGCGGTATCGGCCGCGGGGCTTTTTGATTTTCGGGGTTAAGCTGGTTTGCCCGAAACGCCTCCCGAGAAGGACCACACGGCGACCTCATCGCCTGTCCAGCCTCCCCATTGGAGGGGCGGGAATAAGGTGGTTTGGTGGGCCACTGCGGGGCCCACACCCTCAATGCAGCGTCGCCAGGCCCAGGCTCTTGTCGCCAAGCCATTCGGTGACGGCGTCCTCGGTATCGGCCACCATCAGCGGCGTGCCATCGGCCGACATCACCAATTGGTAGAATTCGGTGGCGTCGAATTCGGCGTCGCTGATCATGTTCGACAATACGAGGCCCGAAACCGGCCTGACATAGGCGACGGCGCTGCCGCCGAGCGCGGCGAACTGGGCGCGGGTCAGAAGCTTCAGCGGATGCACGGTTTGATCCGGGCTGGCGGAATTGCGTCTATCCATCATCGTCATAGCCCTTTCCTTCAACGTCTTGTTGGCCGGAACTCCGGCGAGCCGCTCCTCTCTAGAGCGAGCGAATATCGATTTGGCGGGCAGTCTTGGGCGTTTGCGGACGCTCAAGAGCAATAACGAGCATGCCATGCCCTAACGTTGCATCCTTGACGATCATACCATCGGCGAACAGGAAACTGCGCTGGAACTGGCGGGCGGCGATCCCCCGGTGGAGATAGTCTCGCCCTGGCTCGTCCTTCTGCCGGCCGCGCACGGTGAGCTGATTGTCTTCGCTGGTCACCTCGAGCTCGGCCTGGGCAAAGCCGGCCACCGCGATCGAGATGAGGAAGCGCTCGGCTCCATCCGCGCCGATGGTGCGTTCGATATTGTAGGGTGGATAGCCATCCGCTGACCGGGCCAGCCGGTCGACCCTCTCCTCGAAGCTGTCAAAGCCCAGCAGAAAGGGTGCGGAAAACACCGAAATACGCGACATCGACGCCGTCCTTGTCTCAAGCAAGCAACGTTCTTTCCCATCGACCCGGATTGAAGTGGCATCGATGGTTGAGTGCAGATATGGGTCAAGACGCGCCCCGGTTCAAGTCGGCTGGGGCGGCCGGAAAGGATCGGACCGCATGCCCGCCACCGTCGCCATCATCACCCCCGCCTTCCGGGCGCAGGACACCCTGCCCGCCACGGTGCAAAGCGTGCTGGCGCAGAGCCATGGCGACTGGCAGCACTGGATCGTCGCCGATGACGGCTTCGACTATGCCGGTTTTCTCGCTCAGCACGGCCTTCACGATTCGCGCCAGGTGTTTTTATCGAGCGGCGGTGTGGGGCGCGGCGCCTCGGCGACCCGCAATGTGGCACTGGAGCGCCTCGAGACGCCTTATGCCGCCATTCTCGATGCCGACGACCGCTTGCAGCCCGAAAAGCTCGCCCGGGCCGTCGCTGGCCTTGAAACCCACAGCATCGTCACCACCGCGCTCGATGTGATGGGCATGGACTTTTCCCATCTGCGCCATGTCGGGGCCGGGCCGGACCTGGTGCTGACGCCGGGCGAACACAAATGGGTGAGCCTTTCCATGGACGCCATGGTGGTGTGGGATCGGCGCCGGGCCGATGGACGGTTCGACCTCGAGATGAGCAATATGACCGATCTCGAATTCCTGCTGCAGCTCTATCGCACCGCGCCGGTGTCGCTGCATCTGGGGACGCCTTTGCACGACTATATCAAGCGCGAGGGCTCGATGAGCAATGGCAAGGACGTCACTGCCGGCATGATCGCCTCCAAGCGCGAAATCCTGCGCCGGCTCGAAACCGGCCATTATGGCCTGGGGGAAGAGGATGTCGCGGGGCTCGCGGGCTTTCTTGCCGTCTCCATCGCGGCGGAGGCGGCTTATGGCGAAGCGCGCGCCGCCCGCCCGGATCTCTTGTTCGAAGACCATATCGAGCCCATGCTGCGCGCCGCTCAAGCCCAAAGTTCCGGCGCAACGGCCGACCGCTAAAGCATCGGACGGTAAAGTGTCCGCGCCGGTTTCGGCTCATCGGACGCACAAACAACGTAAGAGAGCGGCATGCGTTCGTCAAAACGCACGCCGCTCGCGGCCGCCCCTGTTGCATCCGGTGGGCAAGGCGATTTTAGAGGGCGTAGAAGGTCACCGCCGCGCCGTCGCTATCGCTGTCGAGGCCGATGATCTGATCGATGGCATAGCCCTGGTCCATCAGCGAGCGCGTCAGGAACGGATTGTCCTTGATCCGCTGCTGCAGGGCCGCCACGTCGACATCGACGGCCAGCGCCCGCGCTTCGCTCGCATTGACCTTCAGCACCGTGGCGAAATAGGCGTCACTAAGGGCGTTGAGCGACATATTGGCGTTGAACGGGCTCGCATAGGCCACGCCGGCAGTGGTGGCAGCAAGAAGAGCGGCGGTGGCAATGACTTTGGTGAAACGCATTTTTTTCTCCAGTTCAAATTTTCTGGCCCGTTGGCGACGGACCTATCAGAAATACGGCCAGACCCCCGTTCGGGTTTCATGAATGTTCGGTAACGAGGAACACTCATTCGTGTACGGGCTTTGTGGAACAGCTAATCGGCCAGCGGGAGACGAGGATGGCCGGCCGCGCCCGGCGGGGAGGCGCGCAAGCCCCGGCGGGACTTGCCTTTGCCCGCCATTCCTCCTATAGAGCCCCGTCTCCGGATCGCCCGGCCAAAAGGCATGCCGTGGCGATCTTTGAAAGCGATGGGTCCGCAAAGACCCCTCCAGACCAATAAGGAACCGCAAAATGCCCAAAATGAAGACCAAGTCCGGCGCCAAGAAGCGTTTCAGCTTCACCGCCACGGGCAAGGTGAAGGCCGGCGTTGCCGGCAAGCGCCACCGCCTGATCAGCCACAACGCCAAGTACATCCGCACCAACCGCGGCACCAAGATCCTGTCCAAGGGCGACGAGGGTCTGGTGAAGTGGTACATGCCGTACAACCGCTAAGCTGGAAGGACACTAACACATGGCACGCGTCAAAAGAGGCGTAACCGCCCACGCCCGTCACAAGAAGGTCTTGAAGGCCGCCGAAGGCTATTACGGCCGTCGCAAGTCGACGATCCGTATCGCCAAGCAGGCCGTCGAAAAGGCCGGCCAGTACGCTTACCGCGACCGTCGCGTCAAGAAGCGCAATTTCCGGGCTCTCTGGATCCAGCGTATCAACGCCGCCGTGCGCGAACACGGCCTGACCTATGGCCGATTTATCGATGGCCTCAGCAAGGCTGAGGTTGCCGTCGACCGCAAGGTGCTGTCCGATCTCGCGATCACCCAGCCCGAAGCGTTCGGCGCCCTGGTCGCCAAGGCCAAGGCAGCGCTGGCTTATCTGCAGGGCGTGGAAGACACGACCCACGCTCGCGTCACCGCCTAACCTTTCAGCCACGCTGAGGTCAAAACCGCGCCTTGCGCCGCCCCGAAAAGGGCTGGCGCGGGGCGTTTTTGTTTGGTCTAACCGCCACTGAAATTTCGTAGACCCCATGGTGAGCCTGTCGAACCATGCGGTCGCTTGCACCGGTCCCGCCACGACCTCGTCCTTCGACACGCTCAGGAGGAGGTTTACTGAGAGTTCGTGATGTCTTTGGAAGCCCAGATCGAAACCCTGCGCACCGAGCTTCGTGCCGCCATCGCCGCCGCCGACACCGAAGCCGCGCTCGACGCCGTGCGCGTCGCGGCCTTGGGCAAGAAGGGCAGCGTTTCCGCGCTTCTCGGCACGCTCGGCGCCATGCCGCCCGAAGAGCGCAAATCGGCCGGCCCGGCCATCAACGGGCTCAAGATCGACATCACCGGCCTGGTCGAGGCGCGCGGCACCGCGCTGAAGGCGGCCGCGCTCGACGCCCGCCTCAAGGCCGAAACGCTCGATGTCACCCTGCCTTTGCCGCCCGCGCCGACCGCCAAGGGCCGTATCCACCCGATTTCCCAGACCATCGACGAGATCACCGCCATTTTCTCCGACATGGGCTTTTCCATCGCCGAAGGCCCGGACATCGAGACCGACTATTTCAACTTCACCGCGCTGAACTTCCCCGAAGGCCATCCGGCGCGCGAAATGCACGACACCTTCTTCATGAAGCCGGGCGCCAATGGCGAAAAGAAGGTTCTGCGCACCCACACCTCGCCGGTGCAGATGCGCGTCATGCAAAGAACCAATGAAAAGCCGGCCGCCTCCTACCTGACCCCGCCCATGGATCCGCCGATCCGCGTGGTGATGCCCGGCCGCACCTATCGCAATGACTCAGACCAGACCCACACGCCGATGTTCCATCAGGTCGAGGGGCTGGTCATCGACAAGAGCTCGCATATCGGCCAGCTGCGCTGGGTGCTGGAAGAGTTTTTGAAAGCCTTTTTCGAGGTGCCCAGCGTTACCCTCAGGTTCCGCCCCAGCTTCTTCCCCTTCACCGAGCCCTCGATGGAAGTGGACGTGCAGTGCGACCGCTCCGGCTCGGAGGTCAAGATCGGCGAAGGCAGCGACTGGCTGGAAATCCTGGGCTGCGGCATGGTCCATCCCAATGTGATCCGCAATGCCGGGCTCGACCCCGATGTCTATCAGGGCTTTGCCTGGGGCATCGACATCGACCGCATCGCCATGCTCAAATATGGCATGCCGGACCTGCGGGCCTTTTTCGACGCCGACCAGCGCTGGATCGAGCACTATGGTTTCCGCCCGCTCGACCTGCCGACCCTGTTCGGAGGGCTGTCGAGCTAGGGCGGAGGACGCTCGAACGCCTCCGATCTTTCCGACGTCGTCACCACCGGGTTTATCCCGGTGGTCCATGCGATGGGAGAGCAGGCATGGTCGGCATGCTGCACGGCGAAAAGGCACCGGGAGCGCTGAAGCCGTAAATTGCATCCAGCCTCACCGGGTCATTCCCGCAAAAGCGGGAACCCCTGATGGCAGGATCGGGTAACAATGACCCCCGCTTGGCGGGGATGACACCGGGTAGGGACTAGAAGTGTCTGAAACGGCCACAAATGAGCCAATCCGCTTCAGCTTCGGCGATTCTCCCGAATTGGCCGACCGCTTGCTGGCGCTTGTCCTGGCGGGGAAAAAGACCGCGACCTGCGGCGCCCGGCGCGATTTTGGCCCGGACAAGCAACCCCTGCCGCAAATCGGCCGGCGCGACATCGTGCTCGATAGCAGGGGCGAAGAGGCCTGTGTCATCGAGACGCTCTCGGTCGAGACCCTGCGCTTCGATGCTGTTCGATCGAGCTTCACCGACAAGGAAGGCGAAGGCCCCTATGAGGCGTGGCGGGCGGGGCACGAGGCCTATTTCGCCCGCAATGGCGGCTTTGCGCCGGACATGGAGATCGTGTGCGAAACCTTCCGCCTTGTCTCGGTGCTGCCGGCCGGCCGCCCGGTCTATAACCGGGTCGCCACGCCGATCTTCATCGTCACCGATATCGAATCGGACGGCCCGACCCCGCTGCACAATTCCATGCTCAGCTTCGCCTCGGTGGCCATCGAGGCGGACGGCACCCGGCATGGCGAATTCGAGGCGGTGCTGAAGCCCCGTCCCGACCGGGTGCAGAACGAGATGACCATGGCGTGGTGGAAGACACAACCGGAGGCCTGGGACGCGGCGACGGCGGGGGCCGAAGACGCCGAAATCGTCATGCCGCGCTTTGCCGACTGGGTCGAGAGCCTCCCCGGCCCCAAAGTCTTCGTCGCCGCGCCGATGATCTTTGACGGGCTGTGGATGGATCACTATCTCGATCAGTTCGCCATGACCCGCGCCCTCTCCGGGCCGTTCAAGGGGCGCCAGATCTTTCGCGGCGGCGGGATCTGTCTTTACACCATGGCCGGAGTGCTGCGCGGCGCGCCCTATCTCGACTGGGGGATGAGCAAGCTGCCGGCCGAATTTTACGGCCATATCGCCCATACCCACAAAGCCATCGACGACGCGCGCGGCTTCGCCAATGTCCTCGTCGAACTTTTCAAACTCTCTGCAGCGCTACCGCCCATCACCGGCTCAGCCAGCGACTTCCGATAAAGGTCAAAAATATGAAATTCACGCTCGATTGGCTCAAGGAGCATCTGGACACCACCGCCTCGGCCGAGGAGATCGGCAAGGCGTTGACCATGATCGGCCTCGAACTCGAATCCATGCAGAGCCAGGGCGCCGCGCTGGAAAAATTCGTCGTCGCCCATGTGGTCGAAGCCAAGCCGCACCCCAATTCCGACCATCTCAACCTGTGCAAGGTCGATGCCGGCACCGGTGAATTGATCGACGTGGTCTGCGGCGCTCCCAATGCCCGCACCGGCCTCAAATCGGTCTTCGCCTTCCCCGGCACCTATATTCCGGGCAAGGATTTCGAATTGAAGGCCGGCGTCGTCATTCGCGGCACGCCCTCCAACGGCATGCTGTGCTCGGCCGCCGAGCTGGAGCTGTCCAACGATCACGACGGCATTATCGAGCTTGCCGAGGACGCGCCGGTGGGCGCGAAATATGTCGATTATGCCGGGCTCGACGGCGTGGTCTTCGATATTTCCATCACCCCCAATCGCGGCGACGCCACCGGGGTCTATGGCATTGCCCGCGACCTGGCCGCTTTCGGCCTCGGCACGCTCAGGCAAACCGATTTCTCGCCGGTGCCCTCGAAGGGCAAGAGCCCCATCGCGCCGCTGCCGCAGCAATTTTCGGCCGACGAGCCCAAGACGATCCGCAAATTTGCCGGCCGCTATATCGCCAATGTGACGAACGGCCCCTCGCCCGACTGGCTGCAGCAGCGCCTGCGGGCCGTGGGCCTGCGGCCGATCAACACGGTGGTCGACATCACCAATCTGGTTTCGCTCGGCTGGGGCAGGCCGCTGCACGCCTATGACGCCGACAAGATCGACGGCGAGATCGTCCTGCGCAATGCGCGCAACGAAACCTTCGATGCGCTCGACAACAAGGTCTACACCCTCGACCAGACCATGACGGTCATCGCCGACGATTCCGGCCCGCTCTGCCTCGGCGGCATCATGGGCGGCATCCGCTCGGGCGTCACCGAGGAGACGAAAAACGTCTTCATGGAATGCGCCAGCTGGGACCCGGAGCTTGTCGCCCGCGCCGGCCGCAAGACCGGCATCGTCTCGGATGCGCGCTACCGGCTCGAGCGCTCGGTCGATCCGGCGCTGACCGAGCCCGGCATGGAGCTGGCCACCCGCCTCGTGCTGCAATTGTGCGGCGGCGAGCCGATGGAGCCGGCCATTTCCGGCGACGATGTCTTTGCCAACACCGTGGTCGAATTCCCGCTCAGCGAAGTCAAGCGCCTGACCGGGCTTGAAGTTTCCGATGAGCGGATCGAAGCCATTCTCGCCTCGCTCGGCTTTGTCGTTGCGGGCAGCGGCCCGGTGCGCAGCGTCAAAGTGCCGTCCTGGCGCCCGGACGTGACGCAGAAGGCCGATCTTGTCGAGGAAGTCATGCGCATGGTCGGGGTCGACAACGTCCCGGTCGAGCCGCTGACCCGGCTCAACCATGTCGCGCCGCGCATGCTGACCACCATCCAGAACCGCCGCCGCATCGCCCGCCGGGCCCTGGCCGCGCGGGGTCTCGATGAAGCGGTTACCTGGAGCTTCATCTCCCATGAGGACGCCACCCGCTTCGGCGGCGGCAGCCCGGATCGGCAATTGGCCAATGCCATCGCTTCGGACATGACCGACATGCGGCCCTCGCTTTTGCCGGGCCTCATCGCCGGGGCGCGCCGCAACGCCAATCGCGGTTTTGCCGATGTGGCCCTGTTCGAGGTCGGGCAGATCTTCCTCTCCGACGCACCCGAGGGCCAGCACACCTATGCATCCGGCATCCGCACCGGCACGGCGAAGCTGACCGGCGCCGGCCGTCACTGGTCGGGCAAGGCCGAAACCGTCGGCGTCTTCGACGCCAAGGCGGATCTGGCCGCCGTGCTCGACGCGCTGGGCGTCGACATTGAAAAAGTGCAGGTGCTGCCCGAAGCCGCCGCCTGGAGCCATCCGGGTCGCGGCGGCCGCATCGCCCTCGGCCCCAAGGTGAGCCTGGGCTGGTTCGGCGAACTGCACCCGGCGCTGGCCGCCGAGCTCGACATCGACTTCCCGCTCGTCGCCTTCGAGATCGATCTCGACGCCCTGCCCGAGGCACGCAAGAAAGCCACGCGGACCAAGCCTGCCCTGGCGCTGTCGCAGTTCCAGCCGGTCAGCCGCGACTTCGCCTTCGTCATGGACCGGGGCGTCACCGCCGCGGCCATTCTCAAGGCGGCGCGCGGCGCCGACAAGGGGCTGATCAGCGATGTCGGGATTTTCGACGTCTTCGAGGGCAGCCATGTCGGCGAGGGCAAGAAATCGGTGGCCATCGAGGTGACCCTGCAGCCGCGCGACAAGACGCTGACCGACGAGGACATCGAAAAAGTCTCCGCCGCCATCGTCGCCGCCGTCACCAAGACCACCGGCGGCGAGTTGCGGAAATAGGCTTAAGCCTCTCCTCCGCCCCGCCCTCTCGTCATTGCCCGGTTTGTCCGGGCAATCCACCTCGCCTCCGCATGGACCACCGGGACAAGCCCCGGTGGTGACGATTCCATGATAATCGGTGTCAAGCCCGCCCCCGGAGCCTTCTCATGTCCCGCACCGACGCCATCCTGAAGCGGTTGAGCCAGCTGCACCCCAGGCTGATCGATCTCAGTCTCAGCCGCATGCTGCCGCTGCTCGAAAAACTGGGCAATCCGCAGGATCGCCTGCCCCCGGTCATCCATGTCGCGGGCACCAATGCCAAGGGCTCGACCATCGCCTATCTGCGCGCCTTTCTCGAAGCGTCGGGCAACAGCGTGCATGTCTACAATTCCCCCCATCTGGTGCGGTTCAACGAGCGCATCCGGCTCGCCGGACGCTTCGTCTCGACGCCCAGGCTCAACCGGGCGCTGGAAATGGTGGAAACCGCCAATGCCGGCGCCAGCATCACCTTTTTCGAGGTGACCACCGTCACCGCCTTCTGCCTTTTCGCCGAAACCCCGGCCGATTATCTGCTGCTCGAAACCGGCATGGGCGGCACCTATGACACGACCAATGTGGTCAAGCAGCCGCTCGGAACCATCATCACCCCGGTCGATTTCGACCATCAGGGATTTTTGGGCAGCACCATCACCGAGATCGCCAACAGCAAGGCGGGCATCTTGAAGCGCGGCGCCCGCGCCGTCATCGGCCTGCAGCGCCCCGAAGGCCACAAGGTGCTCGAGCGCGCCGCCCAGCGCCTCGGCGTGCGCCCGCTGTTTCAGGGCGAGGATTTCCACGGCTCCGAGGAGGATGGGCGCCTCATCTATTCGGACGACCAGGGCCTGCTCGACCTGCCGCCGCCGGCGCTGCTTGGCCCGCATCAATATGACAATGCAACGCTGGCCATCGCCGCCACCCGCCATTTCGGCCTGCCGGTCACGGAGAAATCCATCGCCGAGGGGCTGCGGCGCGTCACCTGGCCGGCCCGCATGCAGCCGATCCGCCATGGCGTATTGCGCGATGCGCTTTCGCCCGGCCACGAGCTCTGGCTCGATGGCGGCCACAATCCGCATGGCGCCGCCGCCCTCGCCCGCACCATTGCCGAGCTCGACCGCGCCCATCCCCGCCCGCTGGTGATGATCATGGGCATGATGAATAATCGCGATCCGGGGCAATTCCTTGCCTCCTTCACCCAATTCGCTCCGCAGGTGCTGGCCCTCACCATTCCCGGCGAGGAAAACGCTCATCCGGCCGCCCATATCGTCGCGCGCGCCGAAGCGCTGGGGCTTGCCGCCCGGGCCGAGCGCGGCATCGCCAGCGCCATCAAGGCGGCGGCAAAAATCGACAATGCCCGCGTGCTCATCTGCGGCTCGCTCTATCTGGCCGGCGACGTGTTGGCGAAAAACCGCACGCCGCCCGAATAGAGCGCGGGAAGCAGCCAATAAAACCAAAACACCGCCGGAGCGCTCCGGCGGTGCCGAAAATCAGCCCCAACAGGGGATTTTAAAGCATGTCTCCCGAAGCCGGCTCCCAGTTTCGGGGCGAGCTGCTTCAGGCGGCGTGGCCTTCGAGCCACTTGGTCAGGCCCGCCTTGGGGGTGCCGGCGCCGATCTTCATGTCGGCGGCTTCCCCGTTCTTGAACAGGATCATGGTCGGGATGGACCGCACGCCATATTTGGCGGTGGTCGAGGGGTTCTGATCGACATTGAGCTTAACGATCTTGACCTTGCCGGCCAGTTCGCCGGACAGCTCGTCCAGCACCGGTGCGATCGCCAGGCACGGCCCGCACCACTCGGCCCAGAAATCCACCAGGACCGGCTCTTTGGAGTTGAGGACTTCCTCGCCGAAATTGGCATCGGAAACGTGCTGAGTCATAGATCTGCCCTTTGGGTTCTGCTCTTTGAGTGAAAGCGGTGGTCTCATTGCTCCCAAAGCTGGGGAGAGTCCAGCCTTGGCGCAAGTCTTGCTCACCGCAGGGTGAAATCCGCCCGAGCCTTCGCGAGAAGATCGGACGGTAAATTCATCAATGATTCCAATTCGGTCCATAGGATCGCGGCGCGCACGGCCCGGCCGGGGAAAAGCTGGCTTGCAACCAGCGCATATAGGCCCAGTTGCGTCAGATATTTTCCCGAAACCGCTTCGACCCGTTCGGGCACATTGGCGTCGGACTTGTAGTCGACCACCAACACCCCTGCTTCGTCAACCACCAGCCTGTCGATCCGTCCCGAGAGCTGCACCGCCTCGCCCTTTCGCGCCGCCTTGACCAGGAACGGCACCTCGGCCCGGCTGTCGGGGCCGAAAAGCGGGGCCAGCGCCGGCTGGGCGAGAATGCTCTGCGCCTTGGCCATCAATCCGGCATGCGCCTCGGGAAATTCGGGCAGCAGCGCTTCAAGCGCCCGCGGCATCACCCGGGGCCACAGCGCCCGCTCGAGCTGCCCCAGATGCTGGAGCAGGGCGTGCAGCGCCAGGCCCGAGCGCCGGGCCAATTCGCCGTCGCGGGCCCGTTCGGCCAGGCTCTGCAAAATCGTCTCGCCGGCCCCTTCCCCCGATGGCGCCAGCATCGGCACCGGCACGAAAGCGGGCAGCGGCGCCAGATCCAGCGGCATGACGGCTGGGCGCTCGCTGCCCCCGGCGCCGCTCGCCGCCGCCGGCACGGCCCGCTCCAGGGGATAGATCAGCGCCGTTTCCGCGCCCGCCGCATCGCACACGCTTTCGGCCTGCGGCCGCAGCGCCATGTCGATGGCCTCATACCAGGAGCCCTCGACCTTGCCGGTCTTGGTCAGCGCCCCGGCGATATAGAGCTCGTCCTCGGCGCGGGTCATGGCCACGTAAAGCTTGCGCCAATATTCCTGCTGCTGGGTGGCGTCGATTCGCGTCTTGATCTCGAGCGTCTGCGGCACCTGCTGACGCCCGGCGCTGGCGTGGAAAAATACCGGACCCGCGCTCCCCTCGTCGAGATAGACCACGCTGCCGATCTGATTGCCGGCCGGCTTGGCCGTGGCATCGGCGAGAATCACCACCGGCGCTTCCAGCCCCTTGGCGCCGTGCACGGTCATCACCCGCACCCCGCCGCCGCCCTCGGCCAGTTCGCGCTTGATCGAGACGCTGCGCCGCCGCATTTCGGCGGCAAAACCCTGCAACGAGGGCTGCGCGCTCTGCTCATGGGTCAGCGCCAGTTCGAGCAGTTCGGACAGCACCTCATCCACTTCCGGCCCCAGCCGCGCATGAAAGCGCCGGAGCCCGCCCTGGGCATAGAGCACATGGGCGAGGAACTCATAGGGTCGCTCGAAATCGAGCATGGCACGCCATTGCGTCAGCCGGTCGGCCGCCTCGCGCGCCGTCGGGATGGTCGTCGCCAGGAGCGCCGCCCACAGCGTCTGCCCCGGCGCGCGGGGCGAGGCGAGCTGGAACAGGTCTTGTTCCCCCACATCGAACAGAGGCGAGCGCAGCAGCGCCGCCAATTGCAGATCCTCGGCCGGGTTGAGCAGCACATCGATCAGCGCCAGAAGGTCGAGCACGGCGATATGGCCGGTCACCGCCAGCCGGTCGGCGCCCGGCGTCGGCAGGCCAAGCTGGCGCAGGGCCCGGATGATTTCCTGAAACAGCGCATTGCGCGACTGCACGAGGATCAACACATCGTCGGGGGTGATGGGCCGGCCGCGCTGACCCAGCATGCGCCCGCTTTCGAGCCAGGCCTTGATCTCGCCGGCGATGCGCATCGCCACCTGGCGCGGCGCGCTCTGCTCGGCCTCGATCGGCTCGCGCGGCCACTCGCCATCGCCTTCGGGCGCGGCGCTGGCCTTGATCGGCGGCCACAGCGTCACCGTGCCGCCGGGCTGGATGCGCGCCGCCACGTGCCCGACCTTGTCCTGCGAGAGCAGCGCCGCCTGAATGTCGGGCCGGTCGCAGACCTTGTCGACCGCGTCGAGAATGCCGGAAAGCGTGCGAAAACTGGTGTGCAGCGGCAGGCGGGCAAAAGACTTGTCCGCCGCTCCCGCCCGTCTGGCAAACTCGCTGCCGGTCACCCCGAACAGCGCCGGCTGCGCCCCTTGGAAGGAATAGATCGATTGCTTCTGGTCGCCCACGGCAAACACCGAGCGCGGCCGATCCACCGCCCCCTCGCCGGCGAAGAATTCCTCGGCGATAGCCTTGATCACCCGCCATTGCCGCTCATTGGTGTCCTGGCTTTCATCGACCAGCACATGGTCGATCCCCGCGTCGAGCTTGTAGCGCACCCAGGGCCCGATGGCCGGATCGGCGAAAAGGTCGCCGAGCTTTTCCACCAGATCGTCGAAATCGAGCAGGGCATGGCGGCGCTTGTCGCTTTCATAGCGCCGAGCGATGGCCACCAGCACGTCGAGCACCGCCTCGCTGCGCTCGACCAGCAGCGCGGTGGTGATCTCGGCGTCCAGCGCCACCAGCCGCTCCTGCTCGGCCAGCATGATGTCTTCGAGCGCCGGGTTTTTGGCCTTTTCCGCCTTGGTCATCAGCCGGGCGCGCGGCTGGCCATCCTTGTTGAAAAACAGCGCGCGCAATTGCGCCGGGCTCGGTTTCCCCTTGCTGTCCCCAAACAGCGTTTCGAGCGCGCTCGATGGTAACAGTGTGTCAGCAAGCAGTCGCGTTTCCATCGCCTCGGCTGACGCGCCTTGATGCCCGACCAGCCGGCGCAGCCGCGCCTTGGCGCCGGCCGGATCGGCCAGGACCGCATCGAGCCGCGCCCCCAGCGAGAGCCCGGCATTGATGGCCTCGCCGATGGCATGGTCGCTCATCAGCCCGAACAGCGTCTCGACCGCCGCGCCATTGTCGCCGCCGCGCAGGCCCTCGGCGAGCACGGTCTCGCGCGCCGCCATAACCATCTGATTTTGCTGATCTTCCTCGATCACCGCAAAGTCAAAGGGCACCCCCGCCTCGATGGGAAAGCGATGCAGAACCGCCTCGCAGAAGGCGTGGATGGTGAGGATGCGCAGCCCCCCCGGCGTCTCCAGCGCCCGCGCGAACAGGGTCCGGGCCCGCCGGACCAGCTCGTCATCGACGCTATTGTCGACAAGCTTTTGTAATTCCTCGATTAATTCAGCTTCATCCATCACCGCCCAATTGGCCAGTCGCGCCGAAACCCGCCCACGCATCTCGGCGGCGGCGGCCTTGGTATAGGTGAGACAGAGGATCGATTCGGGCCTGACCCCGGCCAGCAGCAGCCGCAACACCCGCCGGGTCAGCACGAAGGTTTTTCCCGAGCCGGCATTGGCTTCCACCCAGATCGAGCGGGCCGGATCGCTGGCCTTTCCCTGCGCTTGGGTGGTGTCGTAAGGCACGCTGAGCGCGCCGCGTTCCGCGCTCATTCGCTCTCCTCCCCGCCATCGACCGAAGTCCATTCGGCCAGCCGCGAGAGATGGTCGTAAGGCCCGGCGAAACGCTGGCTGGCCAGGGGCAGCAGCCGGGCCGGCATCGGCGTGTCGCGCAGCAGGAAGAAGTCGATATGGCTCTGCATCCGCCGCCCGATTTCATCGGCCGCATCCATCAGCGCCATGGCCTCCGCCGTCACGAACTCATTGATAACAAAGGCATCCGGACCCAAACCGATCTTGATATAGGTCAGGGCGCTGGCCGAGCCGGCCACCCGGGGCAGCATGCCGCCGGCCCTGGCCATCAGCGCTTCGACCAGCAATTGCGGCGCCTCGAACCCCTTCATCATGCCCTTGGACGGCGGTATGCCGGTCTTGAAATCGATGATCTCGACGCTGCCGTCGAGCATTTCATCGACCCGGTCCGCCTGCCCTGAAATGAGGAAAGGTTCGGCCAGCGCCAGGTTCATTTCGCCGCGAATTTCCGCATGACGCTGTTTCACCCTGGGCCCGCGCTGCCGCTCGAAGGCCAGGAATTGTTCTCCTGCGGTGGCGAAGCGGCGCAGCCAGATATCGCGGCGCTCGCCGATAGTTTCGAGGCCGGAAAACGCCTCGGCGGCGATTTCCATCAATTTTTCAAAGGCATCGGGCGCGGCCGGGTCGTGCCCGGCGATGACGAAGCGGGCAAAGGCGTCGTGAATGATGGTGCCGCGCTCGCGCGCATCGGGCATTTCGCCGAGCGGATCGAGCCGCTTGAGGCCCAGAACGTGGCGGGCATAAAGATCATAGGGCGAGCGCATCAGCGTCTCGACCTCGGTGACCGACAGGCGGCGCGGGCGCAGATGCGCCGGCGGGTTTGGCAGCGGCCTTGGCGCCGGACGGGTGGCGGCGACCTCATCGAGCGCCCGCGCCGCGTCGAGCCATGTGCGCCCGCGCAAACGCAGCGTTTCCGCTGGTTTTTCACCGATGAAAGCGTCGAGGCGCTGCACGAAGCGCGAGGGACTTGCCGGACTTGTCCCCACCCGCCGCGCATAGGCGATAATGACGTCGCTATTGCCCATGGCCTGCACGAAGTCATGCGCGGCAAGACCCTGCAGGCGCTCCGGCGGCTCCAGTCCCGCCGCCAGCCGCATGCCCCGGCTGAGCCAGGGGCCGGGATCGGCCGGTTCGGGCCATTTATCCTCGTTGAGGGCGCCCAGAATAACGAGATCGGGGCTCATCAGGCGCGCTTCGAGCTGGCCCCAGATGGCGATATCGCTGCGCTGTTCGAGGCGATTTCGCACCTGAAACCCGCTCATCAGCGCTGAAAGCACGGTGTCGAGCCCTATCGGCGCAAAGGGATGGCCATCGCCTTCATGCGCAGCCATCTCCCGCGCCCAGCCCTCCAGCTCCTCGCGGCCGCGCAAAGGCGCGCCGGTGCTGATCGCGCTCACCGCCGCGTAGAGCGCCCCGGCAAAGCGGGCGGCATCGATCTGCCGCTCGTCAAACAGCCTCGCCAAGGGGGCAATGGCCGCTTCGACCGCATCGAACAGCGCGGCGATCGCCTCACCCTCGGCGGGAGAGAGTTTGCGGGCGCCATGGCGGGGCGGGGCGGCCAGATGGCTGGCCAGCGCCGCGCGCAGTCCGTCGAGCCCCGGCGCCACGCGCTGCCCGCGCAGCAGGCCCAGCTCGATGGCATCGGTCAATGGCCCGATATCGCCGCGACTGCGCCCGAACAGCGCCGCCCGGTGGCGCAGCAGAGCGACAAGATCGACGGCGACGCAGCGATTGACCGCCAGCGCCAGAACCTGCCGCGCCAGCCTTCCGGCCGGGGCATGAAACAAGGGCGCCCCGGCCGCGTCATCGACGCTGACGCCGAAGCGCGCCAACTCGGCGGCGATGCGGCGCGCAAGATTGCGGTCGGGGGTGATGATGCCGACGCTGCGCTTTTGCGCCAGCGCCGAGCGGGCCGCGAGAGCGATGGCGCGCGCCTCTTCGTCCTCATGGCGGGCGGCGATGATGGCGACGCCGGCGAGAGCGGCCTCCAGCTCGGCCGGTGCCAGCCGTTGCGCCGACCATTGCGCCGTTTCCGCCGTCAGCGCCAAAGCGCGGTGCATCAATGGCGTGCGCGGATGAACAGCTTGCGCCAGATCGACGACTTCGCCGGGCCCGGCGCCCAGCGTACGCAGCAGCCGCGCCAGATGATATTGCGGATGCCCATGCGGGCTCTGGGTCGGATCGAGCAGGGCCGCGTGGGTCTTGGCACTCATCGCCGTATCGAGCCCGGGCAGGACCAGGGCCCCGCGCGGCAGGCGCGCGATGGCGCGCAACAGCCGGGCCGTGGCGGGAATGGAGCCGGTCGAGCCGGCGGCGATCACCGGCCGGTCGCCATAGACCAGCGCTGCCGCCTCGGCCTGGCGGTCGAGCCGCGCTCCGCGCAGGGCGGAAGGATCGGCCAGCCCCTTGCTGGCCAGGATCTGCGGCCAGGCGTTGAGCGCAATCTCGAGAAAAGTCAGGGTTTGCTGCCAGTAGACGCCAAGCTCGGGACCGAGCTGGCCATCGAGCGCCCGCAGCTCGGCGGCGCCGCGCTCTTCCACCGCGAGATCGTCAAAGACCCGCCCCAGCGAGTCGGCCATGGAGAAGATTTCGGCGGCGGTGGGTGGGGTTGAAAACGCGTCCCGGCCGGCGGCGCTGTGCGCCCAGGCCGCCACGAGGCGCGAGAGCACCAGTCGCCGATGCAGGGCCGAAGCGGCGGCTGGCAGGGGCGGCGCCTCGAAAGGCGGCAGGAAAGGCTCCTCGTCCTCGACCTCGCCGCCAAAGGTGCGGATATCGGGCAGCAGGCCCGAGCTCTGGGGATGATCGAGAAAGGCCTGGGCCAGAAGTTTGCGCGCCCGCTGCGTGGGTACGACGATGGTGACGTCGCTGAGCCAGAACGGGCCGGTGCGCGGCCAGTCGCCCAAAAGCCGCCCCTCCATCACCGCTCCGGCCAGCGCGGGCAGGAAGGGAACATGGGGCGGGATGGAATAAAGGCTCATGGCGCAGCGCTCACACGGCCAGGTGCCGCTCGGCCTCGGCCAGCGCCGCCGGATCGCCGACATGATACCAGGGCGCGTCGAGCACCACGCCGTAAAGCGTCTCGCGCTCCAGCGCGGCATCAAACAATGCGGTGAGCGAGAACGCCCCGTCGGGCGTATCGGCGAAGAGGCCGGGGCCGAGCAGGGCAACGCCGCCATAAATGACCGGCGCGCCATAATCCCTTGTCACCCGCCCCAGCGGATCGAGGCAGAAATCATGGCTGCGGGCAAAGCCGGTGGCACGGGCGGGCTGCACGCAAAGCAGCACGATATCGCCCTCCTGCCGGTAGCGCGAGCGCATGCGCGCCAGCGGCGCGTCGCTGCCCAGAGGCCAGAAAGCGTCGGTGTTCATGACAAGGAACGGGTCGGAATGCAGCATGGGCAAGGCGCGTTTGACGCCCCCGCCCGTGCCCAGCAAGACCTCTTCGCGGCTGACCTTGAGGAGGCCCCCGAAATGGGCGAGCAGCTGATCGGCGCGATAATGGGCGTTGGCGACGAAGCGCTTGGCCCCTTCCGCCTGGGCATTGGCCATCACCCGCTCGATCAGCGGCAGGCCGGCGACGGGTATCAGCGGCTTGGGCAGCTCATCGGTCAATGGCCGCAGGCGCGTGCCCAGCCCGGCGGCGAGCAGCATGATATCGGGGAATCGATCAGGCATATCCATGGCCGGATAAGACCGGGGGCGCGACGGCTTGTCCAGCCCGGCAGGACCACAGCCGGAATTTCCCCCGGCCTTGCGGCCCGAATTGGGGCCGCGGAGCACGGGGAAGAAAATTACTCGGCGTGGGCGGCGGGCGGGGCCAGATCATCGTCGCCTTCGGCGGCGACGGCAGCCTCGCGCAGGCTGGCCTGGGCCGCCAGCGCCTTGCCCGGATTGCCGGCCAGAGCGTCGTTTTCGGGGCCTCGGGTGAGAATGCTGGCGAGCGAGCCGATGGTCGAGCGCAGATTGTGCCGGTGCACCACCATATCGACCATGCCGTGGTCATAGAGATATTCGGAGCGCTGAAAACCCTTGGGCAGCTTTTCGCGGATGGTCTGCTCGATGACGCGCTGGCCGGCAAAGCCGATCAGGGCGCCCGGCTCGGCCAGATGGATATCGCCCAGCATGGCATAGGAGGCGGTGACGCCGCCGGTCGTAGGATTGGTCAGCACCACGAAGAACGGCAATCCCGCCTCGCGCAGCCGCAACACGGCGACCGTGGTGCGCGGCATCTGCATCAGCGAGAGCACGCCTTCCTGCATGCGGGCGCCGCCCGAAGAGACGAAGAGCACGAAAGGCGTCTTGCGCTCGAGTGCGGTTTCGAGACCGGTGATGATGCCCTGCCCGGCCGCCATGCCGAGCGAGCCGCCCATGAAATCGAAATCCTGCACCGCCACGGTGATGTCGCGCTCATAGAGCTTGCCCAGAGCGACGATGACGCTGTCTTCAAAGCCGGTCTTGGCCCGGCTTTCCTTGAGACGGTCGACATAGCGCTTCTGATCGCGGAACTTGAGCGGATCGACAGGCACGGCGGCGACCGGGATCAGGTCATAGGCGCCGTCATCGAAAAAGGTCTTCAGCCGGTCGGTCGGCTTGATCTTCATGTGATGGCCCGAATTGGGCACCACCCACTGATTGGCCTCGAGATCGCGGTAAAACACCATCTCGCCCGATTCCGGATCCTTCACCCAGAGATTTTCCGGCGTGTCCCGCTTGTTGGTGAGCAGGGAACGGATTTTGGGGCGGACGAAATTGTCGATCCAGTTCATGGCGCGGCCTTTCGCGGTGATCTTGAGCGATCACCTAATCGTCAATTGTGGCAATTCTTATCAGGGTCTGCTGTGCGGGGCAAAGGTCGCCCCGGCTCCCCCTTGTGGACAGCGTTCAGGCGCGGGCGCGTCTGACACCCGCGGCGAGGTCGGCGACGATGTCGCGAACCACGGTAACCGTCTTGTCGGAAGCCTTGCCCTCGACCAGCGACTTGCCCACCGCATCGACCAGCACCGTGCCGACGACGATGCCATCGGCATGTCTGCCGATTTCGGCCGCATCATCGGCGGTCTTGATGCCGAAGCCCACGGCGACCGGCAGATCCGTATGGGCCTTGATGCGATCCACCGCGTCCCCGACGGCGCCGCGGGACTTGATCTGCGAGCCGGTCACCCCGTTCATCGACACATGATAGACAAAGCCCGAGGTGTTTTCGAGCACGACCGGCAGGCGCTTGTCGTCGGTGGTCGGGGTGGTGAGGCGAATGAAATTCAGCCCCGCCGTGAGGGTGGGGATGCACAGTTCCCCATCTTCCTCGGCCGGCAGATCGACGACGATCAAACCGTCCACGCCGGCTTGCTTGGCGGCAGCGAGAAAGCGGTCGACGCCAAAATTATAGATCGGGTTGTAATAGCCCATGAGGACGATCGGCGTGTCGTCGTCCTTGCGGCGAAATTCCTCCACCATGCCCAGAACGCCGAGCACGGTCTGCCCCCCGGCCAGTGCCCGCTGGCCGGCGAGCTGGATGGCCACGCCATCGGCCATCGGGTCGGAAAAGGGCATGCCCAGTTCGACGATGTCGGCGCCGGCCTGGGGCAGGGCGTTGAGAATGGCCTGGCCGGTGGCCAGATCGGGATCGCCGCCCATCACATAGGTGACGAGGGCGGGGCGGTTCTCGGCTTTGCAGGCGGCGAAGCGCCTGTCGATACGCGTGGTCATTATTTCAGCAACCCCAGATATTTGCCGACGCTTTCCACGTCCTTGTCGCCGCGGCCCGAAAGGCACAGCACTATGGACTGGTCCTTGCCCATCCGGGGCGCCAGCTTCATCACCTGGGCCAGGCCGTGGGCGCTTTCGAGCGCCGGAATGATGCCCTCCAGACGCGTGCAGAGCTGGAACGCCTCGAGCGCCTCATTGTCGGTGATCGGCGCATAGGTGACACGTTTGGTGTCGTGCAGATAGGAATGCTCGGGCCCGACACCGGGATAATCGAGCCCGGCGGAGATCGAATGGCCTTCGAGGATCTGGCCGTCATCGTCCTGCAGCAGATAGGTGCGATTGCCGTGCAGCACGCCGGGACGGCCGCCGGTCATGGAGGCGGCGTGGCCGTTCTCGACATCGATGCCGTGTCCGCCCGCCTCGGCGCCATAAATGGCGACTTCAGGGTCATCGAGGAAGGCATGGAAGGTGCCGATGGCATTGGAGCCGCCACCGACGCAGGCGACGACGGCATCGGGCAGCCTGCCTTCAGCCTCGCGGAACTGTTCCTTGAGTTCGGTGCCGATCACCGACTGAAAATCGCGCACCATTTCGGGGTAAGGATGCGGGCCGGCGGCGGTGCCGATCAGATAATAGGTCGATTCCACATTGGTGACCCAGTCGCGCAGCGCCTCGTTCATGGCGTCCTTGAGCGTCCCGGCGCCGGCGGTCACCGGCCGCACTTCGGCGCCGAGCATCTTCATGCGCAAGACATTGGGCATCTGCCGCTCGACGTCGGTGGCGCCCATGAAAATGGTGCAGGGCAGATCGAACTTGGCGCAGACGGTGGCGGTCGCCACCCCGTGCTGGCCGGCGCCGGTTTCGGCGATGACGCGGCTCTTGCCCATGCGTTTGGCGAGGAGAATCTGCCCCAGGCAATTGTTGATCTTGTGGGAGCCGGTGTGATTGAGCTCCTCGCGCTTGAGCCACACCTTGGCGCCGCCCAGATGCTCGGTGAGCCGTTCGGCGAAATAAAGCGGGCTGGGGCGGCCGGTATAGTGGGTGGCGAGATGCTTGAGCTCGGCCTGATAGGCCGGATCGGTCTTGGCGGCGCGATATTGCTGCTCGAGATCGAGGATCAGCGGCATCAGCGTTTCGGCGACGAAGCGTCCGCCATAGATACCGAAACGGCCATGCTCGTCCGGGCCGTTGCGCAGGGAATTGGTGTTCTGGCTGGTCACCCTTAAATCCTCCCACGATGCCCAGATGGGACCCGGGAGTGCGCCAGGCGCATCGGGTCCGACGGCTCGACCTCGTGGATGGAGGAGCGCATCGTGGCGTTTCCATAAGCCCATGGGGCCGCCAAAGGCAACACTCTATGCGGCGGCGGCGCGCGCCTTGGCGATGAAGCGTTCGATCAGGGCCCTGCTCTTGACGCCGGGCGCGCTTTCGACGCCGGAGGACACATCCACCCCGAACGGCCTGAGCAGCCGCACCGCATCGGCGACGGTGTCGGGGGTCAGCCCGCCCGAGAGCAGATAGGAAATGGTGGGATCGAGCCCCTCCAGCAAGCGCCAGTCGAAGGCTTCACCGAGCCCGCCGGGCCGGTCGGCGCCCTTGGGCGGCTTGGCGTCGAGCAGGATGCGATCGGCCACCGCGGTAAAACCCGAGACCTGAGCCACGTCCTCGGCCGAGCCGATGGGCAGCGCCTTGATGATCTCGACGCCGGCCTCGGCCCGGATCGCTTCGACGCGATTGGGCGATTCGGGGCCGTGCAGCTGGATCCAGTCCGGCCCCAGCGCCGCGACTTCGGCCACGCAGCTATTATCGGGATTGACCAGCAGCACGCAGGTCTCGACCCGTCCGCGCGCCGCCGAGATCAGATCGCCCAACTGCTCGATGGACACATGGCGCGGCGAGCGCATGAAATGCACGAAGCCGACCATGTCGGCGCCGGCGGCGATAGTGGCATCCAGAATATCGTAACTCTTGATGCCGCAAATTTTGACGATCAGGGGATCGGCCATCGTGTGGTCGGGCTCAATGGATCATGGGGTTCTGGGGGATAAAAGCCGCGCCAGCCATCAGCGCAGCTCCAGCAAATCGTCGCTATCGGCGCCGGACGGTGTCCCGGCCTGTCCCTGGCGCCGGCGCTGGGCGTCGAGCTCCTGGCCCAGATGCTGGGCTTCGCGGCGCCAATGGCGTTCGCGCTTGCGATGCGGCCCCTGGGCAAACCAGGTCGCCACCCCGCCGAGCAGCACGCCGATCAGCAGCACCACATAAAGAATGACGAAGAGCGGAATGCCGGCGCTCGATCCCGCCTCAAGCGGCAACGGCGTGGCGAAGGGATTGAAATAGACCGGGACGAGTTGCCGGTTGGCCAGCGCGAAGGCGACAAGAACCACGCAGAGCGGCACCAGAACCAGCCAGCCGACTATTTTCTTGACCATGCTATCGCATACCCTGCTCGTCGCAACGCACTCCGGTTCAGGTGCGGTTGAGACGCTCGCGGATCTCCTTGCCGGCCTTGAACTGAGGCACGTATTTCTCGCCTACATCGACCTGTTCGCCGGTGCGCGGATTGCGTCCGACGCGGGCCGGACGGTTTTTCACCGAAAAGGCCCCGAAGCCGCGCAATTCGACCCGATCGCCGCGCGCCATGGCATCGCCGATCTCGTCGAGAATGGCGTTGACGATATTCTCGATGTCGCGCTGGAACAGATGCGGGTTCTCCGCAGCGAGCTTCTCGACAAGTTCCGACTTGATCATGAAAGGCTCCGGTCTCCACACCGCCCCACTCAGGGGGTGGCGCCAACCTGCCAAAGCGAAATCAAACCGTCAAGCATTACAGGACCGCCCTCGGGCAGGCCGAGCGCGGCACGGGCCGAGCCGGTGACGAAATCGGCCAGCCAGTCATATTGACCGCTCGGACGCGGCCAGGCCTGCCGCACCGGCAGGTCGGGGACAAGATCGCGTTCGGCTTCGAGCCAGGCCAGGGCCTCTTCCTCGCCGCCGATGGCGTCGATCAGGCCGGTTTCGACGCCGATCCGGCCGGTCATGATTCGCCCGTCGGCCAGCGGCAACACGGCGCTGCGCGCCATCTGGCGCCGTTCGGCGACGATATCGACGAACCACTCGAAACTGTCGCCGACCAGCGCGGCGATCGATTCGCGCACCGCGCCGGTCATCGGCTCGTTGAAATCGGGTTCGGCCTTGAGCGGGCCGGAGGCGACCTTGTCGAGCTCGATGCCGATGGTGTCGAGCAGCTTGCCGGCATTGACGTGCTGATAGAGCACGCCGATGGAGCCGATGATCGAGAGCCGGCGGGCAAAGATCCGGTCGGCGCCGATGGCGGTCATATAGGCGGCCGAAGCGCCCAGTTCGCGGATCACCGAGACGGTGGGCTTGGCTGCGGCCAGACGCCGCAAACCCTCATAGAGTTCCTCGCCGCCCGCGGTGGTGCCGCCGGGCGAATTGATGGCGACGATCACCGCCTTGACGCTGTCGTCCTCGATGAGGTCATTGATCAGTTTGACGCGCTGCGCGTCGGTGGCGATGGTATCAAGGATGGTGATGCGCGCGACGTGATCGCCGCCCCCCTCGCCGGGCAGCGCAAAACGGCCAAAAAGCGCCAGAACCGCAATGACGGCAGCGAGAAGCGCCAGCGAGCGCCACACTCCGCGCGAGCGCCGGAAAGTATCGGCCGCCAGAGCGTCATGGGCGGAAGCGGGGTAGGAAGAGGCAGGTTCGGTCACGATGCGCTCCTGTGCTCGAGCATAGCTCGTGCCTACGCCGGGCCGGTCCGCTTCGCAAGAGGTCAGGCGAGCCTGCCGGTCAGGGCCTTGGTCATATAGCGGGCGTCGGCTTCATAGCTTTGCAGCTTGTCCGCCAGTTCCGGACGCTCCTCGGCGGCAAAGCCCTGGCGTTGCCAGAACGGTATCGAGCCATTGACGGCCACGAGGCTCATCGAGGCAAAGCCCATCGCCCCGGCATGTTTGGTCAGCGCCTCGACCATGTGGCCGGCCGCGCCCAGGCCGCGCGTCAGGGGCAGCAAGGCCAGATCGTGCACATAAAAGCTATCGGCGTTTTCGGGGAGGGCGCCGAGAAGCGCATTGAGCGCGGGCAGGCTTCCATGCGTCCAGGGATGGCTCAGGACGTAACCGGCCGGCTTTTCCGCCACTTCGAGCAAATAGCAGCCATTGCGATAGAGCAGCTGGCGTTCGGCCAGCACCTCCCTCGCTTCAAAAAATCCGGGATGGACGCGATTGGCGATGTCGAAGACCGCGTCGAGGTCGTAGCCGCTCATGGCGCGCCAGGCGATGTCCCTGTGCAGCATGAAAAGTCCTTTTTTAAAACGAAACGACCCGCGCCCTATGGCGCGGGTCGAAGCTTTGGGCAATTGCCGACAAGAGAAGTTTACTTCTCGTCGCGGCCCTTGAGGGCGGCGCCCAGGATGTCGCCGAGCGAGGCGCCCGAATCGGACGAACCGAAATTGGCGACGGCTTCGCGTTCCTCGGCGATTTCCAGCGCCTTGATCGAGAGCTGGATGCGGCCGGTCTTGCGGTCGTACTGGGTGACGCGGGCATCGACCTTGTCGCCCTTGGCGAAGCGCTCGGGGCGCTGGTCGTTGCGGTCGCGGCTGAGGTCGGCGCGACGGATGAAGGCGGTCACGTCGCTGTCGGCGATGCGCACTTCGATGCCGCCTTCGTTGACGTCGACGACTTCCGTGGTCACGACGGCGTTCTTGCGCAGGCCCGAACCATCGGAG
>JAHCJW010000033.1 GCA_026126125.1 Devosia sp. | reverse complement strand
TCTAGCCGTCTTCGTCACCACCGGGTTTGCCCCGGTGGTCCATGCGATCGGACGGCTTGCCTCGATTGCCCGGACGAGCCGGGCAATGACGAGGGGAGAGAATTGGCGGCGGAGCCGGTTATTTCTTGAGGCTGAGCGGGCCGACCATTTGTTCGGGCTTGACCTCGGCGTCGAATTCCTCGGCGGTGAGGAGGCCGAGATTGATGGCTTCTTCCTTGAGGGTGGTGCCGTTCTTGTGGGCGGTCTTCGCGATCTTGGCCGCGTTGTCGTAGCCAATCTTGCGGTTGAGCGCCGTCACCAGCATCAGGGACTGGTCGACCAGCTGCTTGATGCGCTTGTGATCGGGCTCGATGCCGATGGCGCAATTGTCGTTGAACGACTTGGCGGCGTCGGCGAGCAGGCGCACTGATTGCAGGAAATTATAGGCGATGACGGGCTTGAAGACGTTGAGCTCGAAATTGCCCTGGCTGGCGGCAAAGCCGATGGCGGCGTCGTTGCCCATCACCTGGGCGACGACCATGGTCATGGCTTCGGACTGGGTCGGGTTGACCTTGCCCGGCATGATCGAGCTTCCCGGCTCGTTTTCGGGAATGGTGATTTCGCCAAGGCCCGAGCGGGGGCCGGAAGCGAGCCAGCGCACGTCGTTGGCGATCTTCATGAAGGCGACGGCGAGCTGCTTCAAAGCGCCCGAGGTGCCGACAAAGGCGTCGTGGCCGGCCAGAAGGGCGAATTTATTGGGGCCGGTGACGAAATCGTGGCCGGTGAGGGTGGCGATTTCCCTGGCGACGGCCACGGCATAATCGGGGTGGGCGTTGAGGCCGGTGCCGACGGCGGTGCCGCCCAGCGCCAGTTCCTTCAATTGCGGCATGGTCGCCTTGATGGCGGCGAGCGCGTAATCGATCTGGGCGACCCAGCCGGAAATTTCCTGCCCCAGGGTCAGGGGGGTCGCATCCTGAAGATGGGTGCGGCCGATCTTGACCACGTCCATGAATTGTTCGGACTTGGCGGCGAGCGTGTCGCGCAACAGACCGACCCGCTCATAGAGATAGTTCTCGACCGCTTCGACGGCCGCGATGTGCATGGCGGTGGGATAGGTGTCGTTGGACGACTGGCTCATATTGACGTGGTCATTGGGATGGACCGGCTTTTTCGATCCCATTTCCCCGCCCGCCATTTCAATGGCGCGGTTGGAGATGACCTCGTTGACATTCATGTTGGACTGGGTGCCCGAACCGGTCTGCCAGACCACCAGCGGAAAGTGCTCGGCCAACTTGCCGGCGATCACTTCGTCGGCGGCGGCGACGATGAGGTCGCGGGTCTTCTCGTCCATGAGGCCGAGCTTGGTATTGGCCAGGGCCGCGGCCTTCTTGAGGATGCCGAAGGCGCGGACGATCTCGGTGGGCATCTTCTCCCCGCCGATATCGAAATTCATCAGACTGCGAGCCGTCTGCGCGCCGTAATATTTGTCGGTCGGCACATTGATGGTGCCCATGGTGTCCGATTCAACGCGCGTGGTCATGCTTGGCTCTCCAGAAAGCTGCTGCCGCTTCTTGTGGCGGGAAGGAAAAACAAAACGGCCGACCCTTTTTTCAAAGGATCGGCCGTTGCATTATCAGATCGAGCGCATCAGCGCCGCAAGCCTTTCGGCTTACTTGTTGACGGCGAGAATCTGGCGACCGCGATACATGCCGGTCTTGAGATCGACGTGGTGCGGACGGCGCAGCTCGCCCGAATCCTTGTCTTCCACATAGGTGGGGTTTGCAATCGCGTCAGCCGAGCGACGGAAGCCGCGCTTCATCGGCGAGGTCTTGCGTTTTGGAACTGCCATGGTCCGGTCCTTCCGAATTCAAATCATTTTCCGCCGCCGCGAGGCGGTCCAGAGAACACGTCTCTGAGGGGATTGGCGCGGTCTATAGAGCAGTTGCCGGGTTTTGGCAACATGAGTCAGTGGAGGATTTGGCGGTGGAAAGCGCGGAGGCTGCGTTACCCCCTCCTAACTCTCCCCGCAACAGGGGGAGGCAACCATCCCTGGCGGGAGAGTGGAGGAACGGGCGGGGATGCGGCCCCGCTAAAACAGCGGCGGGATGACGCCGATGGGGACGAGGCCGGAGGAGACGGTGCCGGCGTTGAAATTGATCTGATTGGCGTGGCGGCCATCGGCGGCGGGGACGCCCAGCACCAGGGTGCGCCAGGGATCTTCGAGCAGCGCCCCGACCCGTTCAGCGACGCCGAGCGAGGAAATGACGATCTGCCCGTCGAGCAGCCCGGTGGGGCCGAGGGCCAGGCTGCCGGAGGCATCGAGGCTGGAAGTGGCGTCGCTGGCGCGAATGGCGACAATGTCGAGCGTGCCCCCGGCCGCTTGCCAGCGGGGCAGGAGGGGGGCGTCGCCGAAGCGGCGCAGATCGTCGGGCAGGGCGGTGATCTCGGCCTCGATCTCGATATCGGTGCCGGAAAGGGTCAGGCCCGGCATGTCGATGCCGCCGGCGCGGGCATAAAGCGCCAGCGCCGAGAGGGCGCGTTCGGGGTCATGGCGCTCGGGGATGTCGAGCAGGTGCAGCTCGACATTGTGGCTTTGGGCGATCAGCAGGTCGCCGAACAGCAGATCGGTCCAGGCCAGCTCGGTCGCCACCAGCGAGAGGCGGGCGATGCGCCAGTTCTCGATGCGCAGGCTGCCTTCGAGGCTGCTCCAGGCAATGGCCGAACGCTGACCGGTGAAGGCGTCGGCGATTTCGGCGGCGCCTCGGGCGGAGGCGAGGAAATGGGTGGGGCGATAGACAACGGCGCTGGCCCGCACACCGGGGATTTCCACCATCAGATCGCCCGAGACGATCACCGCGTCGGTACAGTCGATGTCGATATTGAAGGGGTAACCGGAGATGGCGAGATTGGCGCAGGTCAACTGCGGGCGGGTTTCGCCATCGGCAAAGGCCTGGGCCGCGATCTCCTGGCGGATCTGGCCGGTGACGAAAAACCACAGGCCGGTCCAGCCGAGGACGAGGAGCAGCACGAGGGCGCCCAGAATGATGATTCGCTTCTTCATCCCTCTTCTTTACCCCTGCGCCTCTTCGGGCAAAAGCGGGTTGGCGGCGCGGTATTTATCGGCGAGCAAGGATTGGCGCCCTAAAATGGCCATGGGCGTTTGGCGTGGAAGCTCTAATGCGCGTGGCGTTGCTGTCGGATCAGCTCCCGGCGCTTTAGCTCCTGGTTTTTACGCATGTCTGCCGAAGCCGGGGGCCAGTTTGGGCAGACATGCTCTATGCGATGGAAAGCGTGCCGATCGGATCGATGATGATGAACGAAGCGAGGAACGAACAAAGCCATTTCGTCTTCGGCTATGGGTCGCTGATCTGGAATCCCGGCTTTGCCCATAAGGCCGCGCAACCGGGGCTGCTGCGTGGCGCGCATCGCTCGCTCTCGATCGTCTCGCACCATCATCGCGGCACGCTCGAGACGCCAGGGCTGGTGTTCGGGCTGGTGCGGGGCGGCTCGTGCCGGGGCATGGTGTTCGAGGTGGAGGGCGATCACTGGCTGGCGGTGCGCGCCTATCTCGAGGCGCGCGAACAGGTGACGGCTGTCTATCGCGACGTGATGCGGCCGGTGTGGCTGGCCGATGGGCGCAGGGTGTCGGCGCTGGCCTTTCTGGTCGATGAGCGGCATGAGCAATATGCCGGGCTGCTGACGCCGGAGCAGCAATTGGCCATGGTGCGGGCCGGGGTGGGCATTTCGGGCCGCAATATCGATTATGTGGTCAATACGGCCCGGCATTTGCGGCTCCTGGGCATCAGGGACCGCATGCTGGAGCAATTGGCGGCACAGCTGGAGCAGGACGCCGATCAGGCCGCCTGAACCGTGGGGCCGGGCGCCGGACACCCCTCTTCGAGATCGACCAGAATGGAGAGGCGGGCGCTGTCATCGCCCGGATCGGCCAGGCGGATGGCGCTGTCGGCCATGGCGAGGGCCTGGCGGAAGCGGCGGCGGCTTGCTGGATCGGCGATCAATTCGGCGCTGCCGCCGACCCAGAGCACGCGCGCACCGGCCAGGAGCAGGTGAAAGGCGCGCTCGCTCAGGCTGAACTGGTCGAGGCTTTCCACCACGCCATGATAAAGACGGCCCGAGCGCCCCTGCCAGACAATGGGATTGCCTTCGGTTGCTTGTCTATCCACGCTGCGCATCGCCGTTGTTCCCCCTCTGCCTGGAACGGAACAAATATAGAACAAATGCCAGGAATCGGTCAAGCGGGTTTCCGCTCGCCCTCTATATATATGGTGTTGGATAAGAATTGTGTCAATATTTAGTGGTTTGGCGGGCGTGCAGCGTGTCGATGCGGTCCTTGAGGGCGGGATCGAGCGGCCGCGACAGGCCGGCGCTGACCGCTTCGGCCATCAGCGCGTCGGTCTGTGTCTCGATGGTGTCGCGCAGGCGCTGGAGAAAGACGTCGGCGGTGAGGCCCGGCTCGATGGGCGGCAGGATGCGGGCGCGGGCGAGGCCGGGCCAGATCACCGGGGAATTGCGGCCCCAGAACAGGCCGGAATTGAGCGCCACCGGTACGACGGGCACGTTGAGCTCGAGATACATGCGCACGATGCCCTGGCGATAATCGGGCGGAGCGAGCGGGGCCTTGCGCGTGCCTTCGGGGAAGATGACGATGCGGCAGCCGCGATCGAGCGCCGATCGGGCCTGGCGCATCATTTCGGGAATGGCCTGGGCGCCCCTGCCGCGATCGATCTCGATGCAGTCGAGCGAGCGGGCGGCCCAGCCGAAGAAGGGAATGCGCATCAATTCGCGCTTGACGATATAAGCGGGGCGCCCGGTATGGGGGAAGATGGCGAAGACGTCCCAATCGGACTGATGCTTGGCGGCGATGATGCAGCCGCCGGCGGGGATGTTGCCCATGCCCTCGACGCTGGTGTCGAGCCCGGTGATCAGGCGCAGAAACTGCACATTGGACCAGCACCAGTACCGGGCCAGCGCCCAGGTGAAGCGGGTGCCGCCGGCGACGAGGCCGACAAGACCGATGATGATGGCGAGAATGGCGGTCTGGCCGAGGAAAATCGCATAGAACAGCGCCGTGCGCAGTGTCTGAAACAAGACCATGACGGTTTCCTCTCTGCCAGGCCTTGCGCCTACCGGGTGCTGATGGAGGCCAGCCTTGCACGCAAGCTGCGCTCGGTGTCCGCGTCCAGCACTCTTTTGGGGATTATTCTATAGAGGCGATCGGACTCGAACAGTAAAAATGTGTGCTTGTCCTCCGCCCAGCGCGCGAAATGGCTCCAGGGCATGGCAAACTGGCCGTATTCTGTGTCGAATTGCAGTTCCTCGTCGGTCCAGGACAGGGCGATCCCGCCCTGGAGCGAGCGCTGCTGGCGATAGACGCGCCGCGCCATGAGCGGATTGACCACGAGGCTGAACCCGAACACGATCAGGAAGGGAAAAACGCTGGCCGCCAGCACCGATGACCAACTTTGCATCAGCCGCTCGCCGTCGAAGGGAAAGACGATGCCGGCAATCATCGACATGACAAAGAGGATGACGACGAAAAACACGGCGAGGCCGACCAGCGTCTTGCGCCGCCGCAGCGAGGCGAGGGCGAAGAGCCGCGCCGCGTTGACCAGATCGTTTTCGATCAGTTGGAACCGGACTGCCGGGGGCATCGCTCAGGACGCCTCGCTGAGATAGCGGCGCACGGTGACGCGGGAGGTGACGGCCGTCAGGACGGCCATGGCCGGCACGATCAGCGCGACAAAAATCATGCCGTCGAGCCCGAGCACGAACTGGCCGAACAGAACGCCGACCTGGGCGGTGGCCTCGGAGGGCAGCACGGAGCCGGCGGCCGCCCCGATCAGGGTGAAGAACAGGGTGCCGAGCACGGCGCCCAACAATCCGCCCTGCAGGCCGATGGACAAAAACCGGCCCTGGAATTCGCCTGCGATGAATTTGTTGGAGGCGCCGATGAAATGCAGCACGTCGACGATCTCGCGATTGGAAGCCATGGCGCCGCGGGTGGCGAAGACGATGGCGAGGACGGTGGCAACCCCGATCAGCCCGAGCACGAGCAGGCCCGACAGCACCACCGTGCCGGCCATGGTGTTGAGCTGCTGGCGCCAGGCGGCGTGCGTGTCGAGGCTGGCGCCGTTGATGGCGCCCAGATTGCGCTCGAGCGTAGCGATGTCGGCATCGACCGGATCGGCCAGTTGCACGACGACGAGGCGCGGAATGGCGATGGCGGAAAGATCGAGCCCGGCGCCGAGCCAGGGTTCGAGCAGACGCTGGCTTTCCTCGATGGTGAGGGCGTGGGCGCCGGAAACACCGGGCGTCGCCTGGGCGAGGGAGACGGCGGTCCGCAGATTGCTCTCCATCACCTCGCCCTCGACCGGGCGGATCTGGATGGTCAATTCGCGTCCGACATCGGCCGACCAGGCGATGGCGGATTTCTGCACCAGCACCACTCCACCGAGGGTGACGGCGGAGAGAAAGCTCATAATGGTGACCAGCAGCAGCAGGGTGCGGCCGGCGACGCTTTTTTCCGGCACGATGGGCGCCGCGCCGCCATGCCGCGGCAGGGGCAGCCAATGAGGCAGCCATTGGGGCAGGCGGGCGAGGAGGGATTTAGTCATGGATGCTCAGCTCCCCCTTGTTGAGGACCATGCGCGGATAGGGGAAGCGGTCGAGCAGCGGCAATTCATGGGTGGCCAGGATGATGGTCATGCCCAGAGTGCGGTTGAGCTCGGCGAACAGATGCACCAGGCGGCTGGACAATTCGGGATCGACATTGCCGGTCGGTTCGTCGGCCAACAGGACCTTGGGCCGGGCGATGACGGCGCGGGCAATGGCGGCGCGCTGTTTTTCGCCGCCCGAGAGCACGGTGGGCAAAGCGTGCATGCGCTCGCCCAGGCCAACCCATTCGAGCAGTTCGGTGACGTTGGGCCGGTATTCGCTCTCCGGCTGACCGAGCACGCGCAGGGGCAGGGCGACATTCTCGAAGGTGGTCAGATGGTCGAGCAGGCGGAATTCCTGAAAGACGATGCCGATATGGCGGCGCAGTTGCAGCAGGTGATCCTGGGTCAGCTCGCCGACATCTTCGCCGAACATGGTCACTTTGCCCCGGCTGGGCTTGAGCGAGAGCAGCAGCAGGCGCAACAGGCTGGTCTTGCCCGATCCGGACGGGCCGGTCAGGAAATGAAACGAGCCGGGCTCGATAGAAAAGCTGAGATCCGTCAGGATTTCAGGGCCGTTGCCGTAGCGCAGGCCCACATCGGAAAATTCGATCAAGAACGGGTGCTCCCAGCTCGTCCGGTGGTCGTGGCGCAATGGCCGAATCACGCATGGCGCCCATCATAGCAGCGGGCGCGCCGCATCGCGGCATCGCCCGCCGGTTTGGCGGGGAGAAAGCGGCACAATTGTGATGCCGGCGGCAGTTTGAGGAGTATTAACTCCCTGGGGGCTAAGGTCTGTTTTCAATCCAGCACCAGTTTTCGCCGGCCCGATGATCATCACCTGCCCCAACTGCCAGACCAAATACCAGGTGACCTACGAGGCCATCGGCTCGGCCGGCCGCAAGGTGCAATGCGCCAATTGCCAGCAATCCTGGCAGCAGACGCCGCCCGAGGCCCTGGCGCCGGAGCCGGAGCCCGAATCGGACAAATTGTTCGACACCATCGCCGAGGATGCGCTCGATGAGGTGATGCAGGCCGAGGAGCGCGAGGCGGCCGAACGGCAGGAGCGCCGGCAGGTTCAGGACGAGCAGGAGCGGGCCAAAAAGCGCCGCACGACCGACGCGGCCGAATTGCGCAAGCGCCAGCAGGCGTTTTCGCGCCGGCAGACCGCGATGTTCTCCCGCCTGCCCATGGCGCGGATGCGACGCACGGCGCGGGCGATCGCGACGGTATTTCTGGTGGGTCTGCTGAGCTTCGGGTTTTTCCTGCGGGTGCCGATCGTGGAACGCTATCCCGATCTGGCCGGCGTCTATGCCAGCATCGGGTTGGGCGTCAATGTGGTGGGGCTGGAGCTGTCGCATCTGCAGTCGAGCCGGCTGATGTCGGAAGGCAAGGAAGCGCTGGTGGTTTCGGCCCAGATCGTGGGCTTGCTGCCCAATCCGATCGCGGTGCCGCCCGTGCTCGTAAGCCTGCTCGATAGCCAGGACCGCACCGTCTATGAATGGATCGTGGCACCGCGTGTGCGCGACCTGATGGCGGGCGAGCGCGCCACCTTCGATACCCGCCTGTCGCTGCCGCCGAGCGAAGCGGTGCGGGTTCGTCTCAGCTTTGCCGCCAGCCGCGCGGCCCCCAACAGCCAGGCGGAGAAGGGGGCGCCGTCCCTGGCGGCGAGCCCGCCCGCCACGCCGGGGCCGGTGGCCGAGGGCCACGACGGAGCCGGTGTGGACGCCGCCGAAAGCGCAGAGGGCGAAGCGGTGCCGGCCGCGCCGTGAGCGCTGGCCGGGAGAACGGATTTCGCTTCTCTTTCTTGATTGCCTTTTCCTGGTGGCCGGTGCCGGCCACCGACCTGTTCAGGAGACTTCATGGCCCGCATTCTTGTCGCTGAAGACGATCCGTCGGTTCGCGCTTTCGTGGTCAGTGCGCTGACCATGAAGGGGCATGAAGTGGTGGCCGAGGAAGATGGCGGGCTCGCCGCCGAGACCGCCGACGCCGAACAGGGCCGGTTCGATCTGCTGCTCTCCGACATCAAGATGCCGGTCATGGACGGGATCGCGCTCGCCCTGCATGTCGGCGCCGCCTGGCCCGACATCACCATTTTGTTGATGACGGGCTTTGCCGACCAGCGCGAGCGGGCGCATGGGCTCGACGCGCTGATCTACGATGTCATTACCAAGCCTTTTACCCTCGCCGATCTGCTGGCCAAGGTCGATGACGCGCTGGAAGGCCGGCCGGTGGAAGTGGTGTCGCTGGGGCGGCAGGCGCGCGACGAATAGGGTTTTGTCGCAGGCCGCCGTGCCGTATCGCGCTCGATGCTGGTGGGCCGGAGCGGCTCAGCGTGCCTGGCCGAGACGGCCCAGATGGGTGATGCCGAAGCCTTCGGCCGATTTGAGGCCGTAGCCGAGCATCCGGTCGAACCCGGCATGGGCCAGCCAGAGCGCGCCCAATCCGGCCAGCAGCGGCTGGGACAGGAAGAGCCCGAGCGCCACGATCACGGCGCCAAACGCATAAAGATGCACCAGATTATAGGTGATGGCGCCGGCGCGGACGCCCAGGGCGTAGCCGAAAAAGCTGAGGTCGGGGGCGAAGAACGCCAGTATCGCCGCCCACCAGGGGAGGCCCGCGCCCAGCTGACCGAAGAGAGCGAGGCCGGCGGGGAACAGCACAAGCCCCTCGAGGCGTTGCCAGAGGATCAGTCGGTCCATCATGCGCTCCTGAAATTGTTGTCTTGCGGCACAATGCTCGCTACATTTTTCTATGGCTATTGGCGAAAAGCGGGCGATTGAAATTCAAAAATGAATAGGGAGCCGGATTGGGCCCTGTGGCGCAGCTTTGCGGGGGTGGTGAAGCACGGCTCGCTCTCGGCGGCGGCGCGGGCGCTGGGATCGAGCCAGCCCACTATCGGCCGCCATATCGATACGCTGGAGGCGGCACTGGGCCTGACGCTGTTCGAGCGTACGCTGGAGGGGCTCAAGCCCAATGCGGCCGCCCTGCGGCTTTACGCCCCGGTGGCAGAGGCCGAAACCGCCCTCGCCGCCGCCGCCATTCTGGCGCAGGGAGCGCAGGCGGAGGCTGGCGGTACGGTGCGCATCACCGCCAGCACGATGATTTCCAACTATGTGCTGCCCGCCATCCTCGTCGATATCCGCGCCAGCCATCCGCGCATTGCGCTCGAAATCGTGCCGTCCGACGCGGCGGAGAACCTGCTGATGCGCGAGGCCGACATCGCCATCCGCATGTTTCGCCCCACCCAGCTCGAACTGGTGACGCGGCATCTGGGGGATATCGCCATCGTGCCGGTGGCCCATGAGCGCTATCTGGCACGGCGCGGCCAGCCGCAGAGCCTTGCAGAGCTGGAGGGGCATGATCTCATCGGCTTCGATCGCTCGGATGCCATCATCGCGCAGATCCGCCGGCTCGGCCTCGCGCTCGAGCGCGACAGTTTTACGCTGCGCTCGGACGACCAGACGCATCTGTGGGAACTGGTCCGCGCCGGGCTGGGCATCGGCTTCGGGCAGGAACAGTTGGCGCGCGCCACGCCGGGCCTCGTGGTTCTGCCCATCGACCTCGTCATTGCTCCTTTGCCGGTCTGGCTCACCACGCACAGGGAATTGTTCACCTCGCACCGGATTCGTGCCATTTATGATGCTGTCGCGGCGGGGTTGAGCGCCTATATGCAAGACACCCGCGCCGCTCCCTCGACCCGTTAGGCTCTCATGCAGACTCTTCTCAATATCGGCATCGCGCTGGCCCTGCTTTTCGTCACCATCGTTCTGGGCATGGGCCTGTGGAACATGATGAAGGCCGGGCCCGGCAATACCAGCCAGCGCCTGATGCGCCTGCGCGTCATCGGCCAGGGCGTGGCGCTTCTGCTGCTCATGGCCGCGCTGTTCTTCTTCGGCAGCCGGGGCTGAGCGATGGTCAAGATCAACAAGATCTATACCCGCACCGGTGACGATGGCACGACGGGGCTGGTGCGCGGCCCGCGCCGCGCCAAGCACGATCTGCGCATCGAGGCCTATGGCACGGTCGAGGAGGCCAATGCCTTTATCGGCCAGGCGCGGCTGTCGAGCGCCGCCATGCCCAAGATCGATCGGGTGCTGTCGCGCATCCAGAACGATCTGTTCGATGTCG
Source organism: Devosia sp. (assembly GCA_026126125.1). Classification (GTDB taxonomy): domain Bacteria; phylum Pseudomonadota; class Alphaproteobacteria; order Rhizobiales; family Devosiaceae; genus Devosia. The sequence goes on along the minus strand of JAHCJW010000033.1, from coordinate 17,223 downwards.
GATCGGACCTGGCGACGCCGGGCGTCGATGATCCGAACGCCGAATATCCCTCGCTCAGAGCCCGGGCGGTGCAGACCGCGTGGCTGGAAAAGCAGATCGACCATTTCAATGCCGAGCTCTCGCCGCTCACCAGCTTCATCCTGCCCGGCGGCACGGCGCTGTCGGCGGCGCTGCATATGGCGCGCACCGTGACGCGGCGCGCCGAGCGGGTGGTCTCGGCACTGGCCGATATCGAGCCCGAAACCAATGCCGAGGCGCTGCGTTATCTCAACCGGCTGTCGGACCTGTTGTTCGTTCTGGGGCGGGTTGCCAATGGCAATGGCGCCGAGGACGTCTTGTGGGTGCCGGGCAATTATGGTGACGTGAAGAAGGGCTGAACCGCGCCAGTTTCCGGTGGCCGGCGGGATGTCCTTCTCAGCAAAGGGGCGAGGGGGCAAAAGAGCCGGTGATTTCGGCTTGCCCCTGTCGGCTCAAGACCCCTGCGAGGAGACGCTCTTGTTCCTGCCGCTGCATGACGTCAACCCGCATCGCCATGTCGGCTTTCCCTATGTCACCTATGGACTGATCGGGGTCACCATCCTCGTCTACCTGGTGCAGGCGGTTTTGCCGCCGGCGGCCTTCGATCAGGCGACGATCAATTTCGGCATGATCCCCATCGTGGTGCGCGATCTCTATCCCCAGCCGGTGCCCTGGCTGCCGGACTGGGCCAATCTGTTCACCTATGCCTTTCTGCATGCCGATTGGCTGCATCTGCTGAGCAACATGCTGTTCCTCTGGGTGTTCGGGGACAATATCGAGGACGCGCTGGGGCATTTGCGGTTTTTCCTGTTCTATCTCGCCTGCGCGCTGTTGGCGGCGCTCGCCCATCTGCTGTTCAATCTCAACGACAATATGCCCCTGATCGGCGCCTCGGGCGCCGTGGCGGGGGTTATGGGGGCCTATATCGTGCTGTTTCCGCACGCGCGGGTCTTCGTGCTCGCCAAGATCGTCTGGCTGATCCCGCTGCCGGTGCCCGCCTTCTGGATGCTGGGCTTATGGGTTTTGACGCAGCTGTTCTATGTCGTCATAGGATCGGAGGAGCCGGTGGCCTGGTGGGCCCATATCGGCGGGTTTGTGGCCGGGGTGGTGCTCGCGCCGCTGCTGCGGCGGCGCGGGGTGGCACTGTTCGGCGGGCGCTGAGTGTTTGTTTACCCTGGCCTGCTAGCTTGGGTCCGTACAGTATTGCGTCAGGACCCGACACCCATGGAAGCCGATCTTGCTTCGACCCTTATCGCCGCGCGTTCGAGCATGACGCAGCAATCGGTGCAGCTGGCGGTGGTCAAGAAGGCGCACGATATGCAGACGCAATTGCTCGAAATGCTGCTGCAGCCGGCCCAGGCGGTGTTGCCGCCGGGGCAGGGCACGCAGGTGGACAAAAGCGCCTGAGGGCACGGACGCGTAGAGCGACGTGCGTTCTGTCGAACGCAAATCGCCGCTCTAATTCCTTGTCTACGCATCGGATTATCCGAAAACCGTGAGTACACTTTTCGGTCCGATGCTCTAGTTTCCTTCTCCCCTCGAGGGAAAAAGGTGGCCCGCAGGGCCGGATGAGGGGTTCAGTCTCGCCTTTTCAGCGGAGGGGCCTTCACCACCCCTCACCCCAACCCTCTCCCCAGAGGGGCGAGGGGCCTCGCGTGTGCGGCGGCAATCGGCCCGAAATACTTTACCCCCGGAGCCCGATCAGCGCTTCGATGACAGCGCGGCCGTCCTGGCTGTGCCATTCGGCGGGGCCTTGCAGAACGGCCAGTTCGCAGCCTTCGGGGTCAAGGAGCAGCGTGGCCGGCAGGCCCACGGCGACGGCTTCACGCTTCAGGCGGTCGAAGGCGGCAAAAGTGTTGTCAGCGTAGAGCGGCAGGTTGTGGAACTGGCCCTCATCGAGAAAGGCCTCGGCCTTTTCAAGACCGCCGGCGCCGATGTCGAGATTGATCGGCAGCACCATGAATTTTTCGGAATTGTACTCGGTGGCGATGGCGTCGAGCGCCGGCATTTCCTCGCGGCAGGGAACGCACCAGCTGGCCCAGAAATTGACCAGCAGCGCCTTGCCGGAGAAATCGGCGATGGTCATCGGCTTGCCGGCCTCGTCCTTGAACGCCATGTCGGCATAGCCGCGCCCCTCGCCGGTGCCGTTAAGGGCGGCGAGTTCGCCGATGGCGGCGGCGTCGACGATCTGCGCCTGCGCCAGCTGCGCCGGACAGGAGTTGGCCGAGGCGGCATTGCCGAGATAAAACCACGCCGCTATAGCTACGCCCATTCCGGCTACACCCAGCCCCAGAACAAACGGCAGATTGTTCCGAGCGGCGGTGTTCTGAGGGCTGGTTTCCGACATGGACTTCTCCGAAAGGCATAAGATGAGCAACAAGATGTGGGGTGGACGGTTCGCATCCGGCCCCGACGCCATCATGGAAGAGATCAACGCCTCGATCGGCTTCGACCAGCGTCTCTATCGCCAGGATATTGCCGGATCCAAGGCCCATGCCACAATGCTTGCGGCCACGGGCATTTTGACGCGAGAGGATCGCGACGCCATCCTGGCCGGTCTAGACGAGGTGCTGGCGGAAATCGAGAACGGCACGTTCACATTCTCGCGGGCGCTGGAAGACATCCATATGAATGTGGAAAGCCGGTTGCGTGAAAAGATCGGCGACGCGGCCGGACGGCTGCATACGGCACGCTCGCGCAATGACCAGGTGGCCACCGATTTTCGCCTCTATGTGCGCGACAGCATCGACCATCTGGTGACCCAGATCCAGACGCTGCAACTGGGGCTGGTCAGCCGGGCCGAGGAAGAGGCCGAAACCATCCTGCCTGGCTTCACCCATTTGCAGAATGCCCAGCCGGTGACCTTCGGCCACCATCTGCTGGCCTATGTCGAAATGCTCGGGCGCGATGCCGGGCGGCTGGCCGATGCGCGCCGCCGGCTCAATGAAAATCCGCTCGGTTCGGCGGCCCTGGCCGGCACGCCCTATCCGATCGATCGCGCCATGACCGCCGAGGCGCTGGGGTTCGACCGGCCGACGGCCAATTCGCTCGATGCGGTTTCGGACCGCGATTTCATTCTCGAAACCCTCGCCGCCGCCGCGATCTGCGCCATGCATCTGTCGCGCTTCGCCGAGGAAATGGTGATCTGGTCCTCGGCTCAGTTCGGCTTCATCAAGCTTTCGGACAAGTTCACCACCGGCTCCTCGATCATGCCGCAAAAGCGCAATCCGGACGCCGCCGAACTGGTGCGGGCCAAGATCGGCCGGATCCTGGGGGCGCTCAATGCGCTCCTGGTGGTGATGAAAGGCCTGCCGCTGGCCTATTCCAAGGACATGCAGGAAGACAAGGAAGTCGCCTTCGACGCGCTCGATGCGCTGTCCTTGTCGCTGGCGGCGATGACCGGCATGGTCGCCGACATGCAGCCCAATCGCGGCAAGATGCACGCTTCGGCCTCGGCCGGGTTCTCCACCGCCACCGACGTGGCCGACTGGCTGGTGCGCGAACTCAATATTCCTTTCCGCGACGCCCACCACATCACCGGGCAGATCGTGGCGCTGGCCGAAGAGAAAAATTGCGGCCTGGAAGGCCTCACCATCGAGGATTTCAAGTCCATCGATCAGCGCATCGACAGCCGGATCCACAAGGTGCTCACCGTGGAAGCCTCGGTTGCGGCCCGCCAGTCCTATGGCGGCACGGCGCCGGCCAATGTGCTGGCCCAGGCGGCGCGCTGGAAGAGCCTGCTGACCGGGGAGGCGCATACGCCGCGCCCGCTGGGCAAAAAAGCGCATGGCGGCCATGGCGATGGCGGGGTTGAATAAAGCGCCAAACTGCGCCACCGTTTCTCTTCTCCCCTTGAGGGAAACGGTGGCGCGCAGCGCCGGATGAGGGGTGGGCCTAACTCCATGCCCGGCATTTGCGGCGGCGCCCCCTCACCCGTCTCGGTCTTGCGGCCGATCCACCCCTCTGCCTCAAGGGGAGAGGGAAGACGGAGAGAACGATGTCTCAATCCAAGCGGCAAATGCGTCTGACCCCGCGTCATGTCGCCTATCTACAGCCCGAAACCATTCATGAAGCGCTGCCCGCGCCGCCCTCCGGCCTGCGCATGGCCAGCGCGGCAGATCATCGGGCCACCATCGACCGGCTCTTTGCCGGCACCGATCCGCATGACGAAACCTGGATCTTCGCCTATGGCTCGCTGATCTGGCGGCCGGCTTGCGAGCATGTCGAAACCCGCACCGGCCTGCTGCATGGCTGGCATCGCGCCTTTTGCCTCGGCTGGAACACGCTTTATCGCGGCAGCGAGAAAACGCCGGGGCTGATGCTGGCGCTCGATCGGGGCGGGGCCTGCAAGGGGGCGCTCTATCGCCTGCCGCCGGAGCGGCGCGACGAAAACCTGATCGCCCTGTTCGAGCGCGAAATGGGCTGGGTGCCGACCGCCTTTCCGCCGCGCTGGGTCAAGGTGCGCTCGGGCGAAAGGGTGATCAGGGCCCTGACATTCTGCATCGACCGCTCTTCAGGGCGCTATGTCTCGGGGCTCAACGACGCCGAAATCGCCGATGTCCTGGCCCGCGCGGTGGGCACGCGCGGCTCGATGGCGGAATATCTGCACGCTACGGTCGAGCATCTCGAGCATCTGGGCCTGCATGACCGGCACCTTTGGCGCCTGCAGCATCTGGTCGCCGAGCGCATTGAAGCCGCTTATGAGGCGAACAAATAAGTCTCGCTTTCGTTTTCGGGGCGCTTGGCTTAGGGAGATCGCGGACTCCCCTTCTCCCCTTGTGGGAGAAGGTGGCGCGGAGCGCCGGATGAGGGGTCTGAACAACCACCCCGCCATTCGAGCATGGCTCTCATGGCCTTTTTGCCAGAACGGCTTCGCAGAAGCCTGATCGGCGAAAAGCCCCTCACCCGCCCTTCGGGCACCCTCTCCCACAAGGGGGGAGGGAAGGCAGGAACCGAAACATGGTCCATCATTTCAATCATCGCGACGGCACGCTTTATGCCGAGGACGTGGACCTCAACGCATTGGCCGAACAGGTCGGCACGCCGTTCTACGTCTATTCCTCGGCCACGTTGCGCCGGCATGTGCGGGTGGTGCGCGAGGCTTTCGAGGGCATTCCGATGCTGCTCGCCTATGCGATGAAGGCCAATTCCAACCAGGCCGTGCTCAAGCTGATGGCTTCGGAAGGCTGCGGCGCCGACGTCGTGTCGGGCGGCGAGCTGCAACGGGCGCTGGCCGCCGGCATCCCCGCCGAAAAGATCGTGTTCTCGGGCGTCGCCAAGACGGTGGCCGAGATGCGTCAGGGGCTCAAGGCGGGGATCAAGTGTTTCAATGTCGAGAGCGAGCCGGAACTGGAGCGGCTCTCGATGGTGGCGACGGATCTGGGGCTCGTCGCGCGGGTGTCGGTGCGCATCAATCCCGATGTCGATGCACGCACCCATGCCAAGATCTCGACCGGCAAGAGCGAGAACAAGTTCGGCATTTCCTACAAGCGGGCCCGCGAGGTCTATGCCCGCATCGCCCAATTGCCCAATATCGAGGCGGTGGGCGTCGATATGCATATCGGCAGCCAGATCACCGATCTGGAACCGTTCGGCAATGCCTTCGGGCTGATGGCCGAGCTGGTGGCGGCCTTGCGCGCGGACGGGCACCGGATCGATCATGTCGATATCGGCGGCGGGCTGGGCATTCCCTATCACCAGGACCAGGAGGCGCCGCCGCATCCGGACGCCTATGCGGCGGTGGTGCGCGACAAGATCGGGCAATTGGGCTGCGCGCTGGTCATCGAGCCGGGGCGGCTGCTGGTCGGCAATGCCGGCATCCTCGTCACCAAGGTCGAATATGTGAAGGAAGGCGAAAGCAATTTCATCATCGTCGATGCGGCGATGAACGATCTCATCCGCCCCACGCTTTACGAAGCCCATCACGACGTCGAACTGGTCAACCAGTCCAACCTGCCGCCGATCACCGGCGATATTGTCGGGCCGGTCTGCGAGACGGGGGACTATCTGGCCAAGGGCCGCACCATTCCCGGTGTCCGGGAAGGCGATCTGCTGGCGGTGATGAGCGCCGGCGCCTATGGCGCGGTGATGGCCTCGACCTATAATTCGCGGCCGCTGATCCCTGAAGTCCTCGTCGATGGACCGCGCTGGCACGTGATCCGGCCGCGCAAGAGCATCGAGGAATTGCTGGCGCTCGACAGCGTGCCCGACTGGGTGTGAGGTTTTCGGCCCCAGAGCTGGCTTTTTGGCCTCTCGGACATGTTCTGAAGCGCGTCGCGTTTCTTTCAGATCAGCTCCACTCGCTTTAGCTCTTCGTTGTTGCGCATGTCTCCCGAAACCGGTTCCCACTTTGGGGAGACATGCTCGAAGCGATCGCTCTCGCCGCTCGCGGAGAAGAGGGCGGTTCAAAATCCCAGTTGCCGCCGAATGTCCTCGGGCGTCGTGCCGGCCGCGCGCAAGTCGGCGAGGGTTTGCGAGCCTTTGGATTTGCTCAGTTTCTGCCCCGTTTCATCGAGTAGCAGGCGATGGAAATGGTAGATCGGCGTCGGAATGCCGAGCAGCATCTGCAGGAGCACGTGGATATCGGTGGCCGCTTCCATGTCGCGGCCGCGGGTGACGTGGGTGATGCCTTGCGCCGCGTCATCGACCACGACGCTCAGGTGATAGCTCGTCGGCATGTCCTTGCGCTGCAGCACCACGTCGCCCCAGCGCTCGGGGCGGGCATAGCGGATCTGCGGGCGGTCGCGCATGGTGGGACCGATGAGCGAAAAGGTGAGAAGCCCGGTCCGCTCGAGTGCCGTTTCGGTGTCGAGGCGGAACTGCACCGGATCGCCGCGCTCCAGCCGCGTGATGCGCTCGGCATTGGAAAGGTGTCGGCAGGTGCCCGGATAGAGCGGGGCGCCCTCCGGATCGGTGCCGGTGGCGCGGGTGGCGATGTCGGAGCGGCTGCAGAAACACGGATAGAGCAGGTTGGCGGCGCGCAGGCGGTTGGCGGCCTCGCCATAAAGCTCGAAACGGCTGGATTGGTGCAGCACCGGTTCGGGCCAGTCCAGGCCGAGCCAGTGCAGATCTTCGATGATCGCGGCGGTAAATTCGGGTTTACAGCGATTGATGTCGATGTCTTCGATGCGCAACAAGGCGGTGCCGCCCAGGTGTTCGGCGGCCTGCCAGGTGAGCAGCGCTGAAAAGGCGTGGCCCAGATGCAGGCGGCCATTGGGGCTGGGTGCGAAGCGAAGAAGCGGTTTTGTCATGATGTCTCTCCCTAGCATTTCTCTCTCGGCGGCGTCACCGCGCATCGATAGCGAAGAGGGGGTGGCCTGGCATCTCGACCGGCTGATCGGGCGGTTGCCGCATCTGGCGCCGATGCGCGAGCGGGCCGGGGCGGTGGTGCCGCGCGTCAATCCCAAGGGTTTTCCGGGGCTGGCCAAGGTGATCTGCGGCCAGCAGCTATCGGTGCAGAGCGCGGCGGCGATCTGGGGCCGGTTCGAGCAGCTCCCCGGGGCGCTCGAGCCGGAGACCTATCTCCTGCTCTCGGAAGAGGCAGTGCGCAGCGTCGGTTTTTCGCGCGGGAAATTTTCCACCATCCGCGTCCTGGCCGAAGCCGTGCGCGCTGGAAAGCTCGATTTTGCCGCCATCGATGCCCTGCCGGCGGAAGAAGCGATTGCGGCGCTGACGGTGCATAAGGGGGTGGGGCCGTGGACGGCGGAGGTCTATCTGCTGTTTTGCGCGGCGCATCCCGATGTGTTCCCAGCCGGCGACCTGGCGCTGCTCAAGGCGGCGCAGCATGGGCTCGGGCTTGACGCCAGGCCAACGATCAAGGAGATGATCGCGCTGGCGGCGGATTGGGCGCCGCATCGCTCGGCGGCCGCGCTGTTGTTCTGGCGCTATTTCGCCGCCTTGCGCGACCGGGAAGGGATTTTGCTGTGACCAAGCTTTCAGGGCCGATGTTGGCGCCGGCCAATGGCGAGGCGCCCGACGCCGCCGTGGTCCTGCTGCATGGTTATGGCAGCGACGGGCACGATCTGATCGCGCTGGCGCCGCATTGGCAGGCGATCCTGCCCGGAGCGCTGTTCGTCGCCCCGCATGCGCCCGAGCCGGCGGCGATGACCGCCATGGGACATCAATGGTTCGCCATCGATTGGGGCGGCGACCGGCTGGCCAGCCGCCAGCTCGGCGTGGTCGGTGCGCGGCCGGTTCTGGTCGAGTTTCTCAACGACCTCTGGACGCAGACGGGGGTCGCGCCGGAGCGAACCGTGCTGGCCGGGTTCAGCCAGGGCGCGATGATGGCGCTGCATGTCGGGTTGTCGCTCGACCGCCCCTTGATGGGTGTTATCGGCTTTTCCGGGGCGTTTCTTGCTCCCGAAGGGTTTGCGGACGCGGTGGCGCTGCCGCCGGTCTGTCTTATCCACGGTGATCGCGACGAGGTGGTCGAGCCCGAACGGAGCGCTGAAGCCGACGCGCAATTGCGGGCGGCCGGGGTCGATGTCGCCTATCATGTCAGCCGCGGCGTCGGGCATGGTATTGCCCCGGACGGTTTGGCTTTTGCCAGCGCCTTTCTGACACGGGTTTCAGCGCCGTAAGGCGCGTCGCCACCCCTTCACTTTCGCCCGACAGGCCGCAAGGTTTTGAAAAAACCCGCTTCACAGCCCTGACACAAAGGGCGTAGTATAAGCGGGCTATGGACTTACTCACTTCCCGCTCCGGGAGACTCAAGTGACCATCCATGTGTCGCCTGAGGCCTGTCCCGCTCTCGTGCTGAACGCCGATTTCCGGCCTCTCAGCTATTATCCACTTTCGTTATGGTCGTGGCAGGACGCGATCAAGGCGGTGTGCCTTGAACGGGTAAACATCGTTTCGCTGTACGACACGGTGATCCATTCGCCCAGTTTCGAGATGCGGCTGCCCAGCGTCGTTTCGCTCAAGGATTACGTCAAACCGGCGCGTCATCCCGCCTTCACCCGGTTCAACGTCTTTCTGCGCGACCGCTTCCAGTGCCAATATTGCGGCAGCAAGGACGACCTCACCTTCGATCACGTCATTCCCCGCTCCAAGGGCGGGCTGACGACCTGGGAGAACGTGGTGGCGGCCTGTTCGCCCTGCAATCTCAAAAAGGCCAATCGCCTGCCCAGCGAGATCAAGATGTTCCCGCATCAGGCGCCTTTTGCGCCCAGTGTCTATGATCTGCACAATAATGGCCGGGCGTTCCCGCCTAACCACCTGCACAAGAGCTGGCTCGACTATCTCTATTGGGACATCGAGCTCGAGCCGTGATCGGCTTGCGAGAGCAGGGCTTAATAACTATTATTGGCTGGGGCTGGTAATAGGAGATGCGCCATGGCGATCAGCGCCGATCTGGGCGAGGTGCTCGAAAAGGTCGTGACCGATCTGGTCGAAAACGGCCGCTATAATTCCAAAAGCGAAGTCTTGCGCGAAGGCGTGCGGCTGGTGCAGGAGCGCGAGGCGCGGCACAGGGCGCTGGATGCCATGCTGGCTGAGGCGCAGGAGGATATCGACGCTGGTCGTGTCTATCCGGCCGAAGACGTTTTCGCTGAGTTGCGGGCTCTGGTTGAGGCCAAAATCAATAAAGCCTCCTGATGCGTGTGCTGTTTTCTCGCGCTTCGCGGCGAGATATGCGGGATATCGCGCTTTATATCGCCGCAGACAATCCTGTGCGTGCCCACAGCTTTCTTGGTGAGATGGAGGAGGCTTGCCGCCTGCTGGCGAACAAACCGTATCGCTTCGGGCTGCTCCCGAACTACGAGACACGTGGGCTCCGCCGGCGCCCCTTTGACCGCTACGTCATCATCTATGGCGTAGATGAGGATCATGTCATCATCCATCGTATCGCCAATGCAGCTCTCGACCTCGACAGCCTGCTAAAAACGCTGGAGCGATAGGTCGTCCTAAACCGGGTCCCGATCTTTCAGATTCGCGCCCCGCGCTTTAACCCTTTGTTTTGCCGCATGTCTTTGTCCCGAAGCCGGCACCACTTTCGGAAGGAATGCTCTAACCCCGCCGCCGGGCCTGAAACATCATGGCGGCGATGAGGAGCGCGACGATGCCCAGCGAGATCAGGGCGTTGTAGCCGGCCAGGGACAGTCCGAGGAAGCGGAACTGCACCACGTCGCAGCCGATCACCGGGGTCATGTTGTTGAGCTGGTCGAAGCTGAAGCTTTCGCCGATGCCGGTGCAGGCCGTCGGGCCGGGCCAGAACCCCCATTCGACGCCGGCATGATAGGTGCCCATGAAAGTGCCCCAGGCGAAAATGGCGGTGACGATGGCCATCAGCGCGAACCACAGCGCCAGCGGCAGGCGGTTCCACAAGACCAGGATGCCGAGCAGGATGGGCAGGCCGATATAATAGGCGAGACGCTGTTCGAGGCACAGTTCGCACGGGTAGAGGCCGCCGATATATTGCGAGCCCAGCGCCCCCAATATGGTGGCCAGTCCGAAGAGGAAGGCGAGGCCGGCGGCGAGTTTGTCGAGGGGGCGGGTGGGCACGGCCATGATCGATCTCAAGGTGACGCTTGGTGAGAGCGGCTTATCGCTGCTGTGCGACAAAAGCCAGACGGGAACGCGCTCGTGATCACGAGAACGGGGCGACCTCCAGCGCCTTGGCCAGTTCCATGGCATTGGCGGGGGCGTGCAGTTTGTCCTCGTGGACGAAATAGGCGTAGGTATCATGGCCGGCATCGCGCCAGGCGGCGATGCTGGCAGCGAGATCGGCGATATCGTCTGGCGCGTAGCCGGTGGCATCGGGTCGTGCCGGCCCCTGCAGACGGCAATAGGCGAAATCGGCGGTGAGGTCGCGGCGCGGATTGTCCGGCGTATCGGCAATGACCCGGGCGACATTGTATCGGCGCAGCAGCGCATCGACCTCGGGCACAGCGAAACTGGGATGGCGCATTTCGATGGCGTGACGGAAGGTTTTGAGCCCGTTTGGGTCGAGATAGGGCGCGGATTTCGTGCCCCCGGCCTTGCCGGCCAAGGCCAGATAGGCGTCACAATCGCGCGGCAGCATGGCGAGAAAGGCGGAAAAACTTTCCGCCTCGAAGGCAAGGTTTGGCGGCAGTTGCCAGATGAAGGGGCCGAGCCGGTCGCCCAGCGCCAGGGGACCGGAGGCGAAAAAATCGGCCAGTTCCGCCGCGCAGTTGCGCAGCCGCCGGATATGGGTCACCAGCTGCGGGCCCTTGATCGAGAACTGGAAGCCGGCCGGGGTTTCAGCCGCCCAGCGGGCAAAACTTTCCGGCTTTTGATTGCCGCGAAACGTGGCGTTGATCTCGATGCTGGTGAGGTGGCGGCTGGCGTAGTGCAATTCCTTTTTCTGCACCAGGCCGGGAGGAAAGAAGGTGCCGCGCCAGGGCGCAAAGACCCATCCTGCCGTGCCGGTGCGGATATGTGCTTGTGTCGCCATCGCGGATCTCCTTGCCGTCGAGCTTGGCCGAGGCGGGGGACGCTGGCAAGCTCTCGCGCTTGTGAACGGGAGGCCTTCCGTCACGGTAATCATTTTTTGCCGTATTTGCGTGCATGGTGAATGAATTGTTTCTTGGGGCAGATTCGCTTGCGCAGATCCAGTTTCGCTTCCATTGCCGCTTTGGCGGTGATGTCTGCATCGCCCCAGGCGGGCGGGGCCTGCGAGGGGCTCGCGATGCGGGCCGGCGGCGTGGTCACCGCAGTGACCGACGGCGACACCATGGTGCTCGATAGCGGCGAGAAAATCCGTCTGATCGGCACGCAGGCGCCCAAATTGCCGCTGGGACGGGAGGATTTCGTCGGCTGGCCGATGGCCGCGCAGGCGCAGCGGGCCCTCGAAGCGCTGGCGCTGAACCGCTCGGTGCGGCTCGGTTTCGGCGGCGAAGAAATCGACCGACACGAGAGGGTTTTGGCCCATGTGTTCGTTGCCGGGGAGGAAGGAGAAACCTGGGCGCAGTTGCGCATGATCGAGACGGGGCTGGCACGGGTCTATTCCTTCCCCGACAACCGCAAATGTCTTGATGTGCTGCTGGCGGCGGAGGCGCGCGCCCGGATGGCGCGGCTTGGCATTTGGGCCGATCCCTATTACAGCGTTCGGGCGGCGGACAAAGTGGACGATTTGCTCAAGCGCGCCGGTCAATACGAGCTGGTGGAAGGCCGGGTCTTGTTGGCCGACCGTCGCAGCGGCCGTGTCTACCTCAATTTCGGCCGGTTCTTTAAAGAGGATTTTACCGCGGTGATCGAAGCGGCGGCGTTGCGGCTGTTTGCCGCCGATGGTGTCGACCCGCTGGCGTTCGAGGGGGCGCTGGTGCGAATTCGTGGATGGGTGGACGACCGGGATGGTCCGCGCATCGAAATTACCCATCCCGAACAGATCGAGGTCTTGGCGACGCGATGACGGCGCTTTCCCTGCACAAATTCCTGCGTGTCGGCCTGGTGGCCGGGTCGATCCTCGTGCTGTCGGCCTGCTCGTCGCTGACCGGGTCGGGCATTTCCGTCAGCCAGACCGGCGACAGGCCCGCCCCCACGGTGGTGCCCGCCGGCACCGAGCCGGACGACGTGGTCATCGGACGGCGCGAGCATCCGCGCATCATCGCCGCCTATGGCGGGGTCTATTCGGACCGTCCGGCCGAAATCATGGTGGCGCGCATCGTCGGCCGGCTGCTGGCCGCCGCCAATCAGCCCAATGCGCAATATCAGGTGACCATTCTCGACACCTCCGAGGTCAACGCCTTCGCGCTGCCGGGCGGCTATATCTATGTGACGCGGGGCATTCTGGCGCTGGCCTCGGATACGAGCGAGCTGGCCGCGGTGTTGGCGCATGAAATCGCCCACGTGACGCTGCGCCACGCCCGGGCGCGCACCGACAAGACGCGCACGACGCAGATCGTCGACCGGGTGATCACCGGCATTTTCGGCGGCGATACGTCCACCGACGCCACCGCCAACCGCACGCGCCAGTCGCTGGCCGCCTTCGGGCAGAACCAGGAACTGGAAGCGGACCGCGAAGGCATCAAATTTGCCGGCAAGGCCGGCTATGACCCGCAGGCCGCGGCGCGGTTCTTGGGGGTGATGAGCCGTTTCGCCGCCTTCTCGGCCGGCACCAGCGCCGGCGACGATGGCTTCTTGTCCTCCCATCCCTCGACACCGGCGCGGATTTCGAAGGCCATGGATACGGCCCGCTCCATGTTCGGCGCTTCCGATCTGGGCGAGAGCGATCGCGACGGCTATCTGGCCGCCATTGCGGGGCTCTCCTTCGGCGACAGCCCGGCGCAGGGCTCGATCGTGGGCCAGCGCTTCATCCATCCGGGCGCCAAGTTCTCCTTCACCGTGCCGCAGGGCTACGCGTTGCAGACCGCGCAGAGCGCGGTGGTCGGTGTCGCCGGGGATGGCGAGGCGGTGCGCTTTGACAGCGCCGATGTGCAGCCGAACATGGCGCTGGTCGATTATCTCAAATCGGGCTGGATCGCCGGGCTCAAGGCCGACACGGTCAAGGCGCACAGCTATAACGGCATCGATATGGCCTCTGGGCTGGCGCAGACCGATCAGTGGTTCTTCCGCGTGGCGGTGATGCGGCTCGATGGCGCTGTGTATCGCTTCATCTTCGCGGCCAAGGCCGATAGCGCCCGTTTCGCCGCCGGAGCCGAGGCAACCCTCCAGAGCTTCCGCCGCACCGATGCCAGCGACCTCAACCAGATCCGCAAGCTGAGCGTGCGGGTGGTGACGGCCAAGGCCAATGACACGGCCGATAGTGTGGCGCGGCAAATGGCCAATATTCCGGGCGGGCGGGACCTGTTCTTCATCCTCAACAATCTTTATCCCGGCGACCGGCTGGCCGCGGGACAGAAATACAAGATCGTGGGGCTGAATTAAAGCGCGAGCGTTTCTTTCAGAGCAGCTTCCTGCGCTTTAACCCTTTGTTTTGGGCTATGTCTTTGTCCCGAAACCGGAGCCGGTTTCGGGAGACAGGCTCGAGCAGAATTTGGGATGAGGCAAAGCTCGTGTCCAGCCTTACCGGCAGGCTTGGTCAAAGCAGGTCGCAGAGGGCGGCGATCAGGGGTTCGTCGGCGGGGGGCATGGGGTAGTCGCGCAGGGCTTGCGGGCGCACCCATTTGAGGGCGGTGTGTTCCCGGGCCGTGGGCGTGCCCTGCCAGCGGCGGCAGGCATAGAGCGGCATCAACAGGTGCATATGCTCATAGGAATGGCTGGCGAAAGAGACGGGGGCGAGGCAGGCCTGCTTCGTCTCGACGCCCAGTTCTTCGGCCAGTTCACGGATCAGCGCCGCCTCGGGCGTTTCGCCGGGTTCGAGCTTGCCGCCGGGAAATTCCCACATGCCGGCCATGTGCTTGCCCTCGGGGCGCTGGGCGATCAACACCCGGCGATCGGCATCGACCAGCGCGCAGGCGACCACCAGCAATATCGGCTTCTGGCTCATCTGGGCGCTCCGGGAATGCGATAGGAATAGTCGTATTGATGGGTGTAGCCGAGGCCGGCATAGAGCGCCTTGGCGGCGGTGTTGTCGGCCTGGACATTCAGCGCGGCGATGCTGGCGCCTTCCTGCCTGGCCCAGGCAAGACCGGTGGCCATCATGGCGGCGGCAAGGCCCTGGCGACGGCGGAGGGGGTCGGTGACGACATTGCCGGTGATGACGATGCCATCGGCGATCGCCATCAGTCCGGAGGCGACGGGCGTGCCCTGACGATAGAGCACGATGCCGGCGGCGGGCACGTCGAGGGCGGCGAGCAGGGCGCGCATGCGCTCGGTCGTGTCCTCGTCCTGACCCTGCAAGGCCTGCTGAGCGGCCAGGAAGGCGGGATCGAGCACGTCGAGGGCTTTGCCCTGTTCATCGGCCTCATGCTCCCCTAGCGCCATGGCATAGAGGTGGCTGTGGTCGATCTCGGCCCAGCCGGCCTCCTCGAGGGCGGCGTTGAGAGCCGGGGCCGAGAGCGGGGTGATGCGGAACACCGGCTTGATCCCGCGCGCCACCAGCCAGGAGCTGGCGCCGATGATCCGATCCTCGACCTCTTCATCGTCTTCCGGGTCCAGGCACTGGGCGGAATTGGCGCGCTTGGTATAGCCCTTGGCGGCGCGGCGCACCCAATTGCCGTCCCATTTGACCTCGATGCCGGGCCAGGCGGCAAGGCCGGCCCGTTCGAAGGCTTCGACGGAGGGGAGGGGGCTGGACATGGTGTCATCCGGTTTTGGTGGGCGACCCCCTCACCCCAACCCTCTTTCCCCGGAAGGGAACAAGGGAGCTGGGGCGGTGGGTGTCGAAGGAGCCTTAAAGTCTGTCTGCCGCAAGTGGTCCTGGTTTCGGGATAAAGACATGCGGCAAAACAAAGGGCTAAAGCGCGGGGAGCTGATGATCTGAAAGAAACGCGACGCGCTTTAGCTCCGGTAATCGCCATTGATGGTGATATAGCCGTGGGTGAGATCGCAGGTATAGACCGTCGCCTTGCCCTCGCCGAGGCCGAGAGAAACGGTCAGCTCCAACTCCTCGCCCTTCATATAGGCGCTGGTGGCGGCTTCGTCGTAGCCTTCGGCGCGTTCGCCATCCCTTGCGACCAGCAGGTCGCCAAAGCGGATGGCGAGGCGGTCGCGGTCGGCCGGTTCGCCCGCCTTGCCCACGGCCATGACGACGCGGCCCCAATTGGCGTCCTCGCCGGCAATGGCGGTCTTGACCAGGGGGCTGTCGGCGATGGCCTTGGCGATGCGGAAGGCGGAAGCGTCGGTGGTGGCGCCCTCGACATGGATCGACACCTGCTTGGTGGCGCCTTCGCCGTCGCGGACGACGAGAATGGCAAGCTCGAACAGCACGTCGGACAAGGCCTGGCCGAAGATCTCGGCGCGCGGATCATCGAGGCTGGTGATCGGGTCGAGCGCCGCCTTGCCGGTGGCGAAGGCGAGCAGCGTGTCGGAGGTCGAGGTGTCGCTGTCGACGGTGATGGCGTTGAAGCTGGTCTGGGTGTGGCGGGCAAGCAGGGACTGCAGCACTTCGGCGGCGACGGGCATGTCGGTGACGACGAAGGAGAGCATGGTGGCCATGTCCGGCGCGATCATGCCCGAGCCCTTGGCGATGCCGTTGATGGTGACGGTGACACCGCCGAGCTCGGCGGTGCGCGTGGCGACCTTCGGATAGGTGTCCGTCGTCATGATCGCCTTGGCGGCCTCGAACCAGAAGTCCTCCGTGCCGGAGGCGGCGAGGCTGTCGAGCACGCCGGAGAATTTCGTCGCGTCGAGCGGCTCGCCGATGACGCCGGTCGAGGCAAGGAAGACCTCGCCTTCGCTGCAGCCGACGGCGCGTGCAGCGGCTTCCGCGGTCATCTGCGTCGATTCGCGGCCCTTGCGGCCGGTGAAGGCATTGGCATTGCCGGAATTGACGACGACGGCGCGGGCAACGCCGCCGGGCAGGTTGGCGCGGCAGAAATCGACCGGGGCCGAGGGGCACTTGGAGCGGGTGAAGACGCCGGCAACGGTCGCCGGGCGGTCGAACACCATCATCAGCACGTCCGTGCGGTTCTTGTACTTGATCCCGGCAGCGGCGGTGGCCATGCGCACGCCGCGCACCGGCGGCATTTCGGCATAGATTTTCGGAGCGAGCGGGGAGATGGAACCGGACATGCGTGTTTTTCCTCAGTGAAGAAAGGCCCGGCGGGAAACGCCGGGCCGGTATTTATTACTGCTGGCCTTCGGCTGCCGGGGCGGCTTCGCCTTCACCCTCGGCTTCCGGCTTGTTGACGGCCTCATAGGCGGTCTTCAGCGCGGCGTCCTGGATGTCGATGGGCGCCGCGGCCTTGGCCTTTTCCAGAAGCTCGAGATACTTGTCGCGCATGACGAGCTGACGAACCTGGGCTTCGACCTGTTCCAGCGCCGGGGGCTGCTGCTTGCGCTTGTCCTCGATCTTGATGACGTGGAAGCCGAACTGAGTCTTTACCGGCTCCTTGGAATAGGCGCCCTTTTCAAGCGCGAAAGCGGCCGTTTCGAATTCCGGGACCATGCGACCCTTGCCGAAGTAGCCGAGGTCGCCGCCTTCGGACTTGTTCGGGTCGGTCGACTTTTCCTTGGCGATCTCGATGAAGTCCTTGCCGGCGTGGAGGTCCTTGATGATGGCCTTCGCCTCTTCCTCGGTCTTGACGAGGATGTGGCGGGCGCGGATTTCGTCTTCCGGCGTGATGGCGGCCACTTCCTTGTCGTAGCGGGCCTTCACCTCTTCCGGGGTCACGGCGTCGACGA
>JAHCJW010000032.1 GCA_026126125.1 Devosia sp. | reverse complement strand
AGCGATGGACAACCCCGCTCCCAAAAGCTAATCACGCTCACACTCTAGACATCCGGTGGCCTCTCCATGCCCGAACTGCTGCTTGAACTTTTCTCCGAGGAAATCCCGGCCCGCTTCCAGCGCCGCGCCGCCGAAGACCTCAAGAAAGCCGTCACCAATGCGCTGGTCGATGCGGGTCTGGTCTATGAGGGCGCCCGGGCCTTCGCCACGCCGCGCCGCCTGGCGCTGACCGTCACCGGCCTGCCGCCGCGCTCGCCCGATACGCGCGAGGAAAAGAAGGGCCCCAAGGTCGGCGCCCCCCAGCCCGCCATTGACGGCTTCCTGCGCGCCGCCGGTCTCGCCTCGCTCGATGAGGCCAAGGTGCAGTCCGACCCGAAAAAGGGCGATTTCTATATCGCGCTGATCGAAAAGCCCGGCGCCGACGCCGTCGATCTGCTCTCTTCCATCCTGCCCCGGATTCTCGCCGACTTTGCCTGGGCCAAGTCGATGCGCTGGGGCTCGGGCAGCTTTAACTGGGTGCGCCCGCTGCGCGCCATCACCGCCACGTTCGGCACCGACAATGACGAGCCCGTGGTCATTCCCTTCGCCGCCGCCGGGCTGCAATCGGGCCAGACCACGTTCGGCCACCGCTTCCTTGCGCCCGACGCCATCCGCATCAAGCGCTTCAACGATTACGTCACCGCGCTCGAACGCGCCAAGGTCGTGCTCGACATCGATCGCCGCAAGGACATCATCCGCGCCGATGCCGACCATCTCGCCTTCGCGCAGGGGCTGAGCGTCATCCCCGACGAGGGCCTGCTCGAAGAAGTCGCCGGCCTTGTCGAATGGCCGGTGGTCATGATGGGGTCGTTCGACCCCGATTTCCTCAAGCTCCCCGAGGAAGTCATCATCGCCACCATCCGCGCCAATCAGAAATGTTTCTGCCTGCGCGATACCTCGACCGGCAAAACGATCGGCAAGCTGGCGCCGAACTTCATCATCACCTCCAATACCCTCGCAAAGGATGGCGGCGCGGTGATCGTCGCGGGCAATGAGCGCGTCATCCGCGCCCGCCTGTCCGACGCCATGTTCTTCTATAATGGCGATTTGGCCCTGCCGCTCGAACATGGCCTGCCCAAGCTCGAGGAAACCGTGTTCCACGCCAAGCTGGGCAGCCAGTTCGCCCGCATCGAGCGGCTGGTCAAGCTCGCCGGCGAGATCGCCCCGCAGGTTGGCGCCGATCCCGAACGCGCCAAGCGCGCCGCCATGCTGGCCAAGGCGGATCTGACCACCCAGATGGTCGGCGAATTCCCCGAATTGCAGGGTCTGATGGGCCGCTACTACGCCACCGCCCAGGGCGAGCCCGCCGATATTTCGACCGCCGTCGAGATGCATTACAAGCCGCTCGGCCCCACCGACAAGGTTCCCACCGAGCCGGTGTCCATCGCTGTGGCCCTGGCCGACAAGCTCGACCTCCTGACCGGCTTCTGGGCCATTGACGAAAAGCCCACCGGCTCGCGCGACCCCTTCGCCCTGCGCCGCGCCGCCCTCGGCGTCATTCGCATCATCAGCGAAAACGGGCTGAAATTCCCGCTCGATGTCGAGCCCGACCTGCTGGCCTTCTTCCATGATCGCCTGAAAGTCTCGCTGCGCGACGCCGGCGCCCGCCACGATCTGGTCGATGCGGTCATTTCCGCCGACAGCAACGACATCCTGCAGATCACCCAGCGCGCCGAAGCCCTTTCGACGCTGCTGTCCTCCGATGACGGCATCAATCTTCTCGCCGGCTACAAGCGCGCCGCCAATATCCTTGCCGCCGAGGAGAAGAAGGACGGCAAATCCTATGCCGGCGCCGTCGATCAGTCGGCGCTGCAACTGCCCGAGGAAAGAGCCTTGGCTCTTGCCGTCGACGCCGTTCACGCCACCGTCGCCGCCCATGTGGCACAAAACGACTATAAGGGCGCCATGGCTGGTCTTGCCACCCTGCGCGCGCCGGTCGACGCCTTCTTTACCGCGGTCCTCGTCAACGACGCCGACCCCGCCGTTCGCGCCAACCGCCTCAACCTCCTCGCTCGCCTGCGCGACACCATGCATCTCGTCGCCGATTTCGGCAAAGTGGCGGGGTAGGTTTTCCGGGGGCTCCCCTTCTCGTGGCTCTCGAACCCCCATCCCCATCCCTTCAACGGGGAGGGGAGGGCCGGTGGGTTTGGCAGGCCAAATGCCCCACGCTCGGTGTCACCCTCCCCCTTGGCACCAGGTCGGCCCCCGCGCATTATCCTGCTGAATTTTCGCGCTTTTGGAGTCGCCTCCCATGTCCGTCGGCCTGCTCGCCTTGCTCGATGACGTCGCCGGACTGGTCAAGGTCGCCGCTGCCTCGCTCGACGATGTCGCCGGGCAGGCCGCCAAGGCTGGGGTCAAGGCTGCCGGCGCGGTGATCGATGACGCCGCCGTCACCCCCAATTACGTGCATGGCTTTACCGCCGATCGCGAATTGCCCATCGTCGCCCGCATCGCCTGGGGCTCGATCAGGAACAAGCTGCTGTTCCTGCTTCCCGCCGCGCTTCTGCTCAGCGCCTTTGCCCCGTGGGTCATCACGCCGCTGCTGATGCTGGGCGGCGCGTATCTTTGCTATGAAGGCGCCGAAAAAGTCTTCCACATGCTGGCCCCGCACGAGGCCATAGAGCACGAAGCCGGGCTCGAGCCGATGGCTCTGGTCGGCTCGCTCGAAGAGCAGAAGGTCGCCGGCGCCATCCAGACCGATTTCATCCTGTCGGCCGAGATCATGACCATCATCCTCGCCGCCATCGACCAGGGCGATTTCTGGACCCGCGCCGCGGTTCTGGCCCTGGCCGGCGTCGGCATCACCGTCGCCGTCTATGGCGCGGTGGCGCTGATCGTCAAGGCTGATGATTTCGGCCTGTTCATGGCCCGCAAAGCCCGGACTGGCCTCGGTCGCGGCTTTGGTCGCGGCCTGGTCCGGGCCATGCCCGGCTTCATGCAGGCGTTGAGCATTGTCGGCACCGCTGCCATGACCTGGGTCGGCGGCAGCATCGTCGCCCATGGCCTTTTTGAATTCGGCCTGTCGGTGCCCGAACACCTCATCGAAGCCGCCGCCCATTGGGCCGCCACGACCTTTCCCGCCTTTCCGGCCTTTGCCGGCTGGTTCGCCACCGCCCTGGTCGATTTCGTTTTCGGCCTCATTCTGGGTGCGCTGCTGATCCCCGTCGTCGGCTACCTTCTCGCGCCCGGCTGGCGCACCCTCAAAGGCGCTTTGCCCAAGCGCGCGTGAACCCGCGCCACAGGCCGGGCTCTGCCACCCCCTGGCTCATTCCCGCGCCAGCGGGAAACTCGGCCGCCTTCTGCGAACAGCCCCCTCTTCGTCATCACTGGGTTTACCCCGATGGTCCATGCGGAGGCGAGATGAGAGCATGTCTGCCGAAAGTGGGAACCGGTTTCGGGAAAAAGACAGGCGTAGAAACAAAGCGCCGCGCTTTAAAGCATCGGACCGAAAAGTGTACTCACAGTTTTCGGATAATCCGATGCGTAAACAAGGAATTAGAGCGGCGGTTTGCGTTCGACAGAACGCACGTCGCTCTAGATCGGCGGCGTCAGCGCCACGGTGCGCTTTTCCTTGAATGGCGCCATGCCCTCGCGGGCCAGCTCGTCGGCGCGTTCGTTGAGTTCGTCGCCATTATGGCCCTTCACCCAGTGCCAGGAAATCTCGTGTCGCTTGGTCGCTTCGTCCAGCGCCTGCCACAATTCGACATTCTTCACCGGCTTCTTGTCGGCGGTGCGCCAGCCATTCTTCTTCCAGCCATGCAGCCAGCTTTGCACGCCGTTTTTCACATATTGGCTGTCGGTGTGGATTTCGACCGCGCAGGCGCGCTTGAGCGCGTTCAGCGCCTCGATGGCGGCGGTCAGCTCCATCCTGTTATTGGTGGTCAGCTGTTCGCCGCCCTTCAATTCCTTGCGATGCGGCCCGAATTGCAGGATGGCGCCCCAGCCGCCGGGCCCCGGATTGCCCGAGCAGGCGCCGTCGGTGTGGATGATGATATTGTCGCTCATGCCGCCGGCCGCCGCAGAATGTGGAACTGGCACAACAGCCCGTTCGGCTCGGTTTCGATATGGGTCTTTTCCATGCCGATCCTGGTCAGCACCGCCAGCGAGGGCGCGTTGCGCGTGTCGGCGAAGCCGATGAAATGCTCGCCCTCGCCGGCGCCAAAATACCAGTCGCGCAGGCCCGAGGCCGCTTCGGTAGCGTAGCCTTGCCCGTGATGCTCCTCGAACAGCGCATAGCCTATTTCCGGCTCGCCGGTCGGCCCGAAAATGCCGAAACCGGCCCGGCCGATAAAGGCGCCGTCGCTTTTGCGCGTCAGCCGCAACTTGCCCAATTGCCGGGTTTCGAACAGCGCGATCCAGCCGGCCAGCGCCGTTTCCGCCTGCTCGCGGCTCCAGGGCGCGCCGCTCAGCGACAGATAGCGCGACACATTGGGATTGCCATGCAGCGCCAGGAGATCATCGACCTGGTCGCTCCGCCAGCCGGAAAGCACCAGCCGGTCGGTTTCGAGCAGCGCCAGCCCGCTCATTTGCCCGCCGCCGTCTCGAGGTCGCGCAATATGCGCGGAATGTTGAAGGCGATGTTTTCTTCCGCCGTGGTCTTGGTCTCGACCCGGACCTCATAGCGCTCGGCAAAGGCGTCGATCACCTCTTCCACGAGGCTCTCCGGCGCCGAGGCCCCGGCGCTCACCCCCAGCGATTTGAGATTGCCATAGAGCGACCAGTCGATATCGCTGGCCCGGTCCACCAGCGTGGCGATGGTGCAGCCCGAGCGCCGCGCGACCTCGACCAGCCGCTGCGAATTGGACGAATGGGGCGAGCCGACCACGATCATCGCCTCGACCAGCGGCGCCACCGCCTTGATTGCTTCCTGCCGGTTCGTGGTAGCGTAGCAGATGTCTTCCTTGTGCGGGCCGTTGATGGCGGGGAAGCGCGCCCTGAGCGCTTCGACGATTTCGCGCGTATCGTCCACGCTCAGCGTCGTCTGCGTCACAAAGCCCAGCGTCTGCGGGTCTTTCGGCTCAAAGCTGTTGGCGTCCGCCACCGTCTCGATCAGCGTCACCGCGCCGGCGGGCAATTGCCCCATCGTGCCGATCACTTCGGGGTGACCCTGGTGGCCGATCAACACGATTTCGTGTCCCTGCTCGAAATGGCGCTGCGCTTCCACATGCACCTTGCTCACCAGCGGGCAGGTGGCGTCGAGAAAGAACATGTTGCGCGCCTTGGCGTCGGCCGGCACGCTCTTGGGCACGCCATGGGCCGAAAACACCACCGGCGCCTCGGTTTGCGGAATTTCGTCGAGTTCCTCGACGAAGATGGCGCCCTTTTGCTTGAGGCCTTCCACCACATATTTGTTGTGCACGATGGCGTGACGCACATAAACCGGCGCGCCATATTTCTGCAGCGCCAGCTCCACGATCTGGATGGCGCGGTCCACGCCCGCGCAAAATCCGCGCGGTGCACAGAGCATGATGTCGAGGTGTGGCCTTTTTTCCATGACAGATCAGATGCTTTCCGCACCCTTGCAAGTCAAGTGCTGTTGCAGCAGACGAGGGGGGTGAGGCAATATGTGATGGTTTTGGCGGAAAGGACGGTTCGCAAGTGAGTTTGTCGCAGGAGATGTTTGCGATCGCCCCCGCTTTGGGGAAGGCAAACCTGAGTGCGGCCCAGCTCAAACTTCTGGCCGGCAAGGCGCGGTGGATTTTCCGCGTCGGCGAGGCGGGATTTCCCACCGTTCCCACCATCGCCATCACCCGCGCCGCCTGGGAAGGCTTGCAGGCCGAGCGCGCCCGCCGCGATACCCGCCTCAGGTCTCATTGGGTCGCCTGCCTCTACAAGCTCGTCGGCAAGGACGCCAAGCCGCCCCTGCTCGTCGTGCGCACCTCCGCCGCCATCCACAATGGCGGCCTGCAGGCCGCCCGCATCGGCATCGCCGCCCCCACCGCCCCCGAGGATGCGGTCGATCCCGGCCGCCCGCTGGCCCGCGCCATCAAGCACGCCTTTGAAAGCTACGGCTTTTCCAATCGCGCCTGGGGCGCCGGCCGCCAGGAGGATGACCGCGCCCGTCAGATCGTGCTGATCCAGGCGGTCGCCGCCGGCGAGATCGAGCAGTTCCTCACCCGCAACGCCACCACCGGCGCCCTCGGCCCGGCGCCGCTCAATGGCGGCCAGCTGCCGCGCCTGCCCGAATCGGTCGGCGCGCTGGTGGCGCTGCTCGACGCCAAGGCGGGGCGCCACATGGCCTGTCTGGTCGCCATTCATCGCGGCGCCGTGCAGTTTCTCTCCGCCCGACCGGTGCAGGCTTCGGCCGCCGGCGAGCTTGAAGCCGCCGTCGACCGCGTGCAGCGCAAGGTCTGGAGCCCGCAGAACGCCGTCAGCCGCGTCGACCCCAATCGCCTGACGCAATTGCTGCATCCGCGCCTCAAATCGCCCGAGGATGTGACGCCGATCGCCACCGGTCTCGGCGTGTCGCCAGGCGCGGCCAGCGGCATCATCACCTTCAGCGCCGACGACGCCGCGCGCCTTCGCGCCCGCGGCCAGCATTGCATCCTCGTCGTCAACGAAACCGGCCCGGCCGATATCGAGGGCATGAAGGCGGCCACCGGCATCCTCACCGCGCGCGGCGGCATGACCAGCCACGCCGGCGTCATCGCCCGCATCACCGGAAAACCCTGCGTCGCCGGCGTGCGGACCCTCTCCGTCGATACCACCGAAATGATCGCCCGCATCGGCGAGCGCGAGTTCCGCGCCGGCGACCGCCTCACCATCGATGGCAGCGACGGCACGGTCTATCTGGGCACCCTGCCGCTCGCCCAGCCCCATATCGGCGGCGCCATCGGTACGCTGCTCGGCTGGTCCGACGCCAGCCGCGCCATCGCCGTGCGCACCAATGCCGAAACGGTCGAATCGGCCGCCACCGCCCTAAGCTTCGGCGCCGAAGGCATCGGCCTGGCGCGTTCCGAGCATATGTTCTTCTCGCCCGAGCGCATGGTCGCCCTGCGCCGCATGATCCTTTCGGAGGACGAGGAGGCCCGCAGTCGCGCCGTCAACGGTCTCGTCGATTTCCAGACGGGCGATTATTCGGCGCTGTTTTCCGCCATGGGCGGCAAGCCGGTCAATGTGCGCCTGTTCGATCCGCCGCTGCACGAATTCCTGCCGCGCACCGATGAAGAGGTCGAGGACACCGCCGCCTCGCTCGGCGTCGCCGTGCGCGCTTTGCGTCTGCGGCTCGAGCGCATCGCCGAGATCAATCCCATGCTGGGCCATCGCGGCGTGCGGCTGGCCATCACCTATCCGGAAATCCTGCAGATGCAGATTCAGGCGATGGTGGCCGGAGCCCGCGTCGCCAGCGACCGCCAGGATGCGCCGGTGCTGGTCGAGGTCATGGTGCCTTTCGTCTCGACGGCCAGCGAAGTCGCCTGGGTCCGCCAGCGCGTCACCACCATCGTGGAAAATTCCGGCCTCCTGCGCTCGGACCGGGTCAAATTCGCCTTCGGCACCATGATCGAATTGCCGCGCGCCTGCCTGCGCGCCGGGGACATCGCCGGCATGGTCGATTTCCTGTCCTTCGGCACCAACGATCTCACCCAGACCACGTTCGGCATTTCCCGCGACGACGCGCCGACCTTCCTCGCCGCCTATCAGCGCAAGGGCATTTACGAGCGCGATCCCTTCGTCACCATCGACGAGAAGGGCGTCGGCGAAATGATCGCCATCGCGATCCAGCGGGGCAGGGCGGCCAATCCCCGCCTCAAGATCGGCATTTGCGGCGAACATGCCGGCGACCCGACCTCGCTGCAGTTCTTTTCGGGGCTGGGGATCGATTATGTCAGCTGCTCGCCCTATCGCGTCCCCGTCGCCCGGCTGACGCTGGCGCAGACGGCGAACTGACAAAATGTCCTCATTACAAATCCGTCAGTTCTCACCCATATAAGGCCGTGGCAAGCTCGGGGAAAAAGGGAAGGAATAATCCACTCGTGAGAAAATTTGGGGCTCTGTTCGCACTCACCCTTCTGGCGCTTCCGGGCTCGGCCATGGCCCAGTCCGGCGCCGAATGCGCCGCCATCGCCGCCGATGCGGAGCGGCTCGCCTGCTATGATGGGGTGTTTCGCAGCGAGGGGGCGCCGGTTTCCGCCCTCAGCGTCAGCGTTGAAAGCGAACAGCTCATTCCCGCCCGCCCCAGTGGCCGCGCCCCCGCCACCATCACCATCGCCTGCGACACGGGCGTGCTGAGCATCGCCTTTTCCTTTGCCGGCAACACGCTCTCCGCCCTTGGACGCGACGCCGGCATTACCCTTCAGAACGATTTGCAGCAGGCCCGCAGCCGCACCCTGCCGGTCAATCTCGACAACACCGCCGTGGTCATCGCCACGACAAGGGACGCGCTGGCCTTCCTCGACACGCTCCCCGGCACCAGCAATCTCACCGCCCGCCTGACCCCGGCCAATTCCCGCTCCCTCTCGGTGCGCTTCAACGCCCCGGCGATTCTCGAAGCCGCCGCCCCGGTCCGCGCAGCCTGTTCCTGAGGCTCGCTCCCGCGCTTTCCTCCCTCAAGGGGGAGGGGGCCGCCCGGTGAATTTGGTACGCTGAATCCCCCAAACACGCGATGTCACCCTCCCCCTTGAGGGGAGGGCAGGGAGGGGGTACCGGCAAACGCCGCATCGATCCAAGCCACCAAATGGTGGGACTAAACTTAAGCTCCCAGCGCCTCCAGAAACCGCATCGGCTGGCCCTTGTTCGGCGTCACCAGTTTCCCCTGCCACATCACCATGTGCCCCCGCACCACCGTGCCCACCGGCCAGCCGGTCACCGACACTCCGTCATAGGGCGTCCAGCCGGCGCGGCTCTTGATCCACGCATTGCTGATCGTCTCGCGCCGCTTCATGTCGACAATGGTCAGGTCCGCGTCATAGCCCACCGCGATCCGCCCCTTGTTGGCGATGCCGAACAAGCGGTTCGGCCCATGGCTGGTCATGTCGACAAAGCGCTGCAGCGAGAGCTTGCCGGCATTGACATGGTCGAGCATGGTCGGCACCAGCGTCTGCACCCCGGTCATGCCCGAATGGCTGTCGGGATAGGCGTGGTCCTTTTCTTCGCGCGTATGCGGGGCGTGGTCCGAGCCCAGAATATCGGCCACCCCGTTTTCGACGCCGCGCCAGATCCCCTCGCGATGGCTGCGGTCGCGCACCGGCGGGTTCATCTGCGCATAGGTGCCGAGCCGATCATAGGCGGTTTCGTCCAGCGTCAGATGGTGCGGCGTCACCTCGACGCTCGCCACATCCTTGTGGTCGGCCAGATAGATCATTTCTTCCTTGGTCGAGATATGCAGCACATGGATGCGCTTGCCGGTCTTGCGGGCGAGATTGACCAGCCGCGTCGTGCAGCTCATCGCCACTTCGGGCGAGCGCCACACCGGATGGCTCGCCGGCTCCCCGGGCACCCGCAGCCCCTTGCGCTCTTCGAGCATATATTCGTCTTCCGAGTGGAAGGCGGCGCGGCGCGAGATCGCCCGCAAAATGGCTTCCACCCCCTCGTCGTCCTGCACCAGCAGCGAGCCGGTGGACGAGCCCATGAACACCTTGATCCCGGCGCAGCCCGGCAGCTTTTCCAGCGTGGCCAATTCGCCCACATTGTCGTGGGTGCCGCCGATATAGAAGGCGAAGTCGCAATGCATGCGGTCGGTGCCGGCGGCGATCTTGGCCTCGAAAGTCTCGCGGCTGGTGGTCAGCGGATTGGTATTGGGCATTTCGAACACGCCCGTCACCCCGCCCATCACCGCGCCGAGCGACCCGGTTTCCAGATCTTCCTTATGCGTCAGCCCCGGCTCGCGGAAATGCACCTGCGTGTCGATGACGCCGGGCAGGATATGCAGGCCCTGACACGCGATCACCGCGTCGGCCGTGCCCTCGATCGTTCCCAGCGCGGCGATGCGGCCGTTCCTCACCGCAATGTCGGTCAGCCCTTCGCCATCATGGTTGACCACCGTGGCGTTCTTGAAAATCGTGTCATAGTGCGCCATGTCTCTAATCCCGCCGATGGTTGATCGCGTTCGGTTCTAGAAGCTCGCGCCGGTGCCTGTCCATCCCATCACCGGGTCATTCCCGCCAAAGCGGCAACCTCTGTTCCTGGAGTGAGCGATTGTCCATCCATCTGCGCGCCGACCGTGTCCTGTTTCGCTTCTCCGGCCCCGAGGCGCATCGCCTGCTCAACGACGTTCTCACCGGCCATATCCCCACCGATGCGGGCCCCGCCGCGGCCTGGGCACTGTTGTCCCCGCAGGGCAAGATTTTGGCCGAGGGGCTCGCCGGCTGGCTCGACGACGCCCTCTGGCTCGACGTCCACGCTTCCGTCGCCGACGATTTTTTCAAGCGCATGCGCCTTTATAAGCTCCGCGCCAGGCTCGATATCGAGGATCTGCGCGACACCCACCGCGTCGGCTTTTCCACGGCTCAACAGCCCGGCGCCCAGCCCGACCGCCTCGGCCCCGTCCAGCTCGGCTGGCGCCTCATCGCTCCGCTCGCCGACACCGCCGATTGGGCCGACGACACCGCCTATCACACTGCCCGCATTGCCGCCGGCATCCTGCATCAGGGCAATGACTTCCCCGCCAATGACGCCTTCGCTCACGATATCGGCCTCGACCTTCTCGAGGGCATCGATTTCGTCAAAGGCTGCTATGTCGGCCAGGAGGTGGTCTCGCGCATGAAGCATCGCGGCACCGCCCGTCGCCGCCCGGTCATCGTCGCCGGCCTCGCCGCCCCGGCCGGCAGCCCGGTCCTTGCCGGCAGCCGCGAAGCCGGCACCATCGGTCAGGTGGTGAACGGCAAGGCCCTCGCCATCCTCCGCCTCGACCGCATCGCCGACCCTGATGCAGCCACGGTCGATGGCCAGCCCGTCGTTCTGGTCTTGCCCCAATGGGCGAACTACCAATTCGGCGAGACAGGTGCGGACGCTTCTCTCACCTCCCCCTGACGCGATGTTACCCTCCCGCTTGGGTGGAAGGGGGAGTTTGGACTCTGCCCCTTGGCCTTGGCATTGCCCCCCGCCACCGCATGTCACCCGGCGCAGGCCTGGGATGACAGTCCGCGCAGGAGATGAATCCGGGCGCTGAGACCAAAGCAAACACTTCCCTCCTGAGGGGAAAGAAGGGGGTGACGGCAAACATCGTCTGCCCCTTCACCCATCATTCGCGAATCGACCCGATCTGTTACTCTCAAGGATAACAGTCTGCTAACCAACTCGACCCCAATGTCCCGCCAAAACTCACGAGCCTGGCAGCGCATGCTGTCCGGTCGCCGCCTCGATATTCTCGATCCGTCGCCGGTCGATGTGGAGCTGTCCGACATCGCCCACGGGCTGGCCCGCGTCGCCCGCTGGAACGGCCAAACCCTTGGCGATTATCCCTTTTCCGTCGCGCAGCACTCGGTTCTGGTGCTCGAGCTTTTCCTGGCGGCCAATCCTGCCGCCGCTGCGCCCGCCGCGATGCAGACCCTGCTGCACGACGCCCCCGAATACGTCATGGGCGACATTATCTCGCCCTTCAAGGCGGCGATGGGCGGCAATTACAAGGACGTGGAAAATCGTTTGCTTTCAGCGATTTACCTGCGCTTTTCCCTGCCAGCCACTCAACCTGCGGCGCTGGCCAGGCTGATCAAGAAGGCCGACCGGGAGGCCGCCTATTTCGAAGCCACCAACCTTGCCGGCTTCGAGCCCGCCGAGGCGCGGCGGCTGTTCGGCGAGCCGGGCTTTCCTGCCTTCGATGTCGATGCCTTCGACCGGCTGATCCGCCCCTGGCCGACCCGCGAGGCCCATGACCGTTTTGTCCAGGCATTTGAAGCGCTTGCCGAGATTGTCCCCGGCCCGTGACGGCGTGGCAAAATTAACCATGTTTTAAGAAAGACGCGCCAAACACCGCCCCCCGCATGGTGACCGATTGGTTAATATGGCATGACCATATTGGATCAAAATGGGACACCTGCCATGACGCTGCCATTTCGCCATGCGCTGCTGGGATCGACACTGGCTGTCGCCTGCCTTCTCGCGGCGGCCCCGGCCAGTCTCGCCGATGGCATCGACCCCGATCGGTTGGTCCGTTTCGGCGAGCGTGACTATATCGTGGACTATGAGGATTGGGTCTCTACCGACCCGATCAGCACCCAGATCGTTACCAAGATCGAGGCCGGCAAGGTCAGTCGGGTGAGCATAACTCGAACCTCGACCGGCACCTATTCCACCGACGCTCTCACCTCGCGTCATGTCCAATATCCGGGGATTTCCGTACGGCCTGTCACGGATAGCGGTTTCAGCTTCGCCAGCTGGTCGAATGGCATCTGGACCAGCTTCGACACCTATGGCGGCAATTCCTTCGTCTCGGTCGCAACCTCCAGGACACACCAGGGTCAACCCCGCGCCACCACCTGCATTTCCACTGCAAGCTTCTGGTATTGCTGACCTTTTAATTTTTTCTCGTGCCGTCGGTTCCTTCGCCCCCTCGCCCCTGAGGGGAGAGGGTTGGGGTGAGGGGTCAAGGCCCAGCGGCTTGAAATCCAGCCCAGATCAGAACCCTTACCCAAACAGCCAGCCGCGCTTGAACTTATAGAAAACGTGCAGCCCGATCTGGGTGACCTTTTCCATGCGCGGCGCCCAGGCGGGGCGCACATAGGTGGCGTGGTAGTGGGTCGCGTCGCCCACCTCAGTCAGATAAAGCTGGCCCTTGGTGAACTGGCCGGCGATGTCCTCGGCCTGCGCCCAGGCCTCCCGCTCGGTGATCACTTCGGGAATGCCGTCGCAGGCAAACGAGAACTGGCAGGAATTCTTGCGATGCTGGTTCTGGAACACCACGCCGCAGATCGTGTCCGGATAGCGGTGGTCCTTGGTGCGGTTCATCACCACCTGCGCCACCGCGACCTGTCCGCGATAGCTCTCGCCCCGGGCTTCGAAATAGATGGCGGTCGCCAGGCACCACAATTCGCGGTCGGAAACGTTAACTGCCTGTCCCGTCGAGAAATTTCCGGTGACCGGAGCATTGGCGCGGGCATAGGCCAGTTGCTCGGAAGCCATGGCGGGCAGGGGCGTGCCCGGCTCGGCCAGCGCCACGGTCTGCGGCGCGATGCCGGCAATGGCGTCAAGCGCCGCCGCCGTCGCCGGGTTGATGGACGCGACGGACATGCGCGGCCCATCCTCGACCGGGCTATCGTTCTGGGTGCCGAGATCGGCGAGCCGGGTCTGTCCCAGATCGGTCGGGTCGGACGGCGGCGCGCGCAGGGCTGCGAGGCGCAGGCGAACTTCCTCGAACCCGCGCGACAGCGCCAGCGCATCGACAGCCGGGCGATAACGGTCGGTCTTCTCGCTGCGATTGGGGCCAGTGAAGCTGGCCGTGTCGAACAGATGCTCGACCGAACCGGTGATGATGGGATCGGCGCCCGAATAGCTCAGGCTCGCCTTGGCAATGGTGACTTCGGGCAGGCCGAGATCGCCCAGGGCTTCGGAGGCCGGCCCGAAGGCGCCGCCGACAAGGCCCAGATAGGCAAGGGACGCGAATGCGCCCAACGCCGTCGTCCTGGCGAAGGGAACTCCCCGGCGAACCGCTCTGGCCGCGTGCGACTGCACGACCGGCCGGGTGGAATGGGCCATAAAACGCTACTCAACGCTACGCAACACGAACAAAACTCGGCAAAAGTGACGCTAAAATGCCGACAGTCCGGATGATCTCTCATTAAGGTTAGCAGCGGGTAAATGCCCAAGGCGGCAAGGCCAAGGTGAAGGCGCGGCGAGCCTGCGGCGGAAACAAGGCCGCCGCTTTTGTCGCAGTTCGCGCAAGATCAGCGCCAGGCGCCGTCGCCCCTGAACAAGAGCAGAAGGCGGCAAGGCTCGCCGGCGAGACGGCCTATTGCAGGATGCGATCGAGGTTGTATTCGCCGGTGCGGATCCGGTCGGGCAGCGTCGCCACCAGGTCTGCCGTCGCCTCGTCGCCATGCATGCGCACAAAGGTGGCCAGCGCCGCAAACAGCGAGGCATGCGCCAGGGCGGCGGTTTCCAGCCCGTCCTCCTCCGCGCTGTTCCATGCCTCAGCCAGATATTCGAGAGCGATCTGGCGTTCGACCTGACCTTGTTCGAAGGGACCGGTGCCGGAGACGGGCGAAAAGAGTGATTTTGTCGTGCGCATGCCGTTTCGTTAGCATGGGGCCTGGGCGTTGGCGCGCCAGAAGTAACCCGAAGGTTAATGGGTGGTAGGCAATTGCATGGATTGACCACCAGGCCTATTCGGCGAAACGCGTATGGATGTCGCGCGCCAGGCGCTGGGCTTCCTGCAAAAGCCGGCTCAACGCCTCGCGCGAGGCGGGGGTGCATTGGCGGTGGAAGCGCGAAAACGCCGTGTAACCGCTGTTGAAGGCACCGGCGAGGCGCTGGCGACGGTCCTCGTCGGGATCATCGAGACTGATCAATTCAGCCATCTGCGCCCGCCAGTCCTCGGTGCCGGCTTTGCACAGGGGCTGGAGGTAATAAAGGCTGCCCATCACCTCGGCCAGCCGCTCCATCTGCCGCTGATAGGGCGGATCGACAGCCAGCGACGGCGCCGCGAGGATGAGGGCGAAAAGCGGTGTGGCGAACCAGCGGAGGAGGTTGCGGCGGGTCGTTTTCATGCGCCGCTTCTACCAGCTTTGCCCCAGAACCTTGAAGCATTCTCTGATCACGTCATCGAGCCGCGAGGTGGTGCGCAGGGCGGGCAGGGCGCCGGGATCGATCCATTTGAACCCGCTGACCTCGTCGGACGGGCGGATGGCGCCGGAGAAGTCGGTGGTGGCGAACACGGCCAGCCGATAGGTGCCATCGCGGCCCAGCGACTGGGTCAGGACAGGGTGCGGATTGCGGATGGTAACGCCCAGCTCTTCCTGCAATTCGCGGACGGCGCATTGTTCGACCGTCTCGCCCGGTTCCATGCGGCCACCGGGAAAGGTCCACAGGTTCTGGTAGGGGGCATGGGCGCGTTTGATGAGCAAGACCTTGCCCTCGCGGACAAGGGCAACGCTGGCGGCGTTGGGAGTTTCGATCATGGCCGTCTGCTCGTTTGCGATTCGTCTCTTCGCAGACTACCTCTGCACAGGTAAAGGAGACACGTCATGTGCGGACGCTTTGCCCTGACCTCATCGCCCGAAACGATGGCCGAGCTGTTTCATCTGCTCAGCCTGATCGACATCGTGCCGCGCTACAATATCGCCCCCACCCAGCCCATTGTGGCGATCTGGGAAGAAGCTGGTCGTCGCGAAGGACACTTCGCCCGCTGGGGACTGGTGCCGCGTTGGGTCAAGGATCCGCGCGAATTTCCCTTATTGGTCAATGCCCGAGCCGAAACCATGCGGGAAAAGGCCGCTTTTCGCGACCCTCTCAAGCATGGCCGCTGCATCGTTCCGGCCAGCGGTTATTATGAATGGCGCACCGGCCCCGACAAGAAGAAGCAGCCATTCTACATCACGCGCGCCGATGGACGGCCGATGGCGCTGGCCGGGCTCTATGCCACCTGGAGTGGCCCCGAGGGCGAGGAGATCGACAGCGTCGCCACCATCACCGTGACGGCCAATGCGCAGCTGTCGGAAATCCATGACCGGATGCCGGCGATTCTGCTGGACCAAGACCAGATCGACACCTGGCTCGATGTGCGCGCGGTGCGCGCCGAAACGGCCGCGCAACTGGCGCTGCCGCTTGAGGACGGGGCGCTGAAATTTCATCCGGTTTCAACCCGGGTCAACTCAGCCCGCGACGACGACCCCGGGCTGATCGCGCCGGTAACGCTGGAAGAACCACGGTCGATGGAGACAAAGCCGGTCGACGGCGGGCAGATGAGTCTGTTCTAGCGGAGGGAGGCACGAGCCCAGGCGTCCTCACCCCAGCATCTTGCCCGGATTGAGGATGCCATTGGGATCGAGCGCGGTCTTGATGGCGCGCATCATCTCGAGGGCCACGGGGTCTTTAACCTGCTTGAGGAGCCCGGTCTTGAGCTGGCCGATACCATGCTCGGCCGATACCGAGCCGCCCAGCTTGAGCACGACCTCGTAGATCACCTCGTGCACGGCTTCGTCATAGCGGGCCATGAACGCCTTGCCATCGACCCCGGCCGGTTGGCTGAAATTGAAATGGATATTGCCATCGCCCATATGGCCGAAGGGCACCGGACGGATGCCGGGGGCCAGTCGCTCCGCCGCTGCCGAGCCCTCGGCGATGAGGCGCGGAATGGCGGCGATGGGCACCGAAACGTCATGCTTGATCGAGGCGCCTTCCTTGGACTGGCACTCGCTCATCTGCTCGCGAAAGCTCCACATCCGGGTGCGATCGGCCAGGGATTCGGCGATCACCGCGTCGGAAATCAGTTCCGCCTCGAACGCCGCTTCCAGCGCCGATTGCAACAGGCCCGGGACGTTGCCGGTGAGGCGGGAAACTTCGATCAGGGCATGCCAGGGCGAGGGGCCCGCGCTGGGATCGGCGTCGAGCATGGCGTGGCGCAGCTGAATATCGAGCCCGATCTGGGGAATGATTTCGAAGGCATTGAGCCGACCGCCGGCGCGGCCTTTGAGCAGTTGGAAAAGATCGAGCGCGGCCTCGGGCGAGCCGATATTGACCAGCGCGGTTTCATAGTCCTCGGGCAGGGGATAGAGCTTGAGCGTCGCGGCGGTGATGATGCCCAGCGTGCCTTCGGCCCCGATCAGCAGGTCCTTGAGATCATAGCCCGTATTGTCCTTCTTTAGGGCATTGAGGCCATTGTAGATCCGTCCATCGGCGAGCACGGCTTCGACGCCCATGGTCAGCTCGCGAGCATTGCCATAGGCCAGCACATTGACCCCGCCGGCGTTGGAGGACAGCACGCCGCCGATGCGGGCCGAGCCCTGCGAGGCCAGCCAAAGCGGGAACATCGCCCCTTCCGCCTCGGCCGCCTTGTGTGCGTTTTCAAGGATCACGCCGGCTTCCGCCGTCATGACACCCGCTGCCGTGTCGACGGCGCGGACGCGGTCGAGCCGGGCCAGACTGACGATGACCTCATTGCCCAGAAGCGGCACCTGCGCGCCGACAAGGCCGGTATTGCCGCCTTGGGGGATGAGGCCGACCCGGTTTTCATTGGCCCAGCGGGCGATGGCCTGCACCGCTTCGACATTGGGCGGCAACGCCACCGCGGCGGCGGCGCGATGAAAGCGTTTGCGCGGCTCGTTGAGATAAGCGCCCATCCGCTCCGCCTCGGCGATGACCGCATCGGCCCCCAAAATGCTGGAAAGGCCTGTTACAATGGCGTTTGCGGAAAGGGACATGGGAAAAACCGGGCTTTGCATTGGTCTGGTGGAGGCGGTGAACTTGCCGCACCCAGCTTCCATGTGCCACAACCGGGCAAACGACTCCAGACAAGGGAAATCCGACAATGGCCACTGGATTGATGGCAGGCAAACGCGGGCTGATCATGGGCCTCGCCAATAACCGCTCGATCGCCTGGGGCATTGCCAAGCAACTCCACGCCCAGGGCGCCGAAATGGCCTTCTCCTATCAGGGCGAAGCGCTCAAGCGCCGCGTCGAGCCGCTGGCGGCCGAAGTCGGCTCGGATTTCCTGGTCGAATGCGACGTTTCCGATGAAGCGGCGATGGACGAAACCTTCCGCCTCATCAAGGAAAAGTGGGGCAAGCTCGACTTCGTCGTCCACGCCATCGGCTTTTCCAACAAGGACGAGCTGGAAGGCCGCTATCTCGACACCAGCCGCGATAATTTTGCCCTGACCATGGATATCTCGGTCTATTCCTTCACCGCCGTCGCCAAGCGCGCCGAAGAGCTGATGGCCGAAGGCGGCTCGCTTCTGACCCTCACCTATTATGGCGCGGTCAAATATGTGCCCAATTACAACGTGATGGGCGTGGCCAAGGCGGCGCTCGAAGCCTCGGTGCGCTATCTGGCCGTGGATCTGGGCAAGAAGGGTATTCGCGTCAACGCCATTTCCGCCGGCGCCATCAAGACCCTTGCTGCCTCGGGCATTTCCGGCCTGCGCGACATGCTGCACTGGCAGGAAGCCAATTCGGCCCTGCGCAAGAATGTCTCCATTGATGATGTCGGCGGCGCCGCGACCTATCTGCTCTCCGACCTCGCCAGCGGCGTTTCGGGCGAAATCCACTATGTCGATGCCGGGTTCAATGTTGTGGGCATGAAGCTGCTCGACAACGATACCAGCGAATAACTACGAGGACGCGTCGATGGACGCGGTATGTGAATGACTGTTCTCGAATGGCCGGACTTTTATTTTGCCCGGCATGGTGAGACCGATTGGAATCGCGAACAGCGCTATCAGGGCAGTCGGGATATCCCGCTCAATCGCACTGGCCAGTTGCAGGCCGATGCGAACGGGATCCTGCTGCGCGAGCTTTTTGAGCGCGACGGGGTCGATCCGACCGCGCTCAACTGGTTCGCCTCCCCGCTGAGCCGGGCCAGCGAGACCATGGATCGCATGCGCGCCGCTTTCGAGGTGCAATTGCCGCCGGTCATTCATGACAAGCGCCTGATCGAGATCTCCTTTGGCAATCTCGAGGGGCGGCTGCATTCCGAAATCGCCCGTGAGCAGGCCATAGCGCCCGGGCAGCGCGATGCAAGCTACTGGCAGTTCCGCCCCGATGGTGGCGAGAACTATGACGACGTGGCCGCAAGGCTGGTCGATTTTGCGCGGGAATTGACGCACCACGCGGTGGTGGTGGCCCATGGCGGCGTGCTGCGCGTGCTCCGGCATCTGGTGGAAGGCGCTCCGCGCGGCGACGTACTCAATTGGCCGCCGCCGCAGGGCGTCATCGCGCATTTCGCCGGTCGTCGCATGACGCTGCATTCGGCGCTCAATACCTGGGATATCGAGATCGACTGAGCTCAAGGCCCGCCGATTGACCTGATGCCCTTGCTTGCCTAGAAAGTCCGCAAGCAAGGGGCTGCGCCATGTCTTTCAATACGTTCGGGCATCTTTTCCGTTTCACCACCTGGGGCGAGAGCCACGGGCCGGCCTTGGGTGTGGTGGTCGATGGCTGCCCTCCGGGCGTTGCACTGACGCCCGAGATCATCCAGCGCGATCTCGACCGGCGCAAGCCGGGTCAGTCGAAATACACCACCCAGCGCCGCGAAGCCGACGAAGTGAAAATCCTCTCCGGCGTGTTCGAGGACGAGCGCACCGGTGGGCCGCGCACCACCGGCACGCCGATTTCCCTGCTCATCGAAAATACCGACCAGCGCTCCAAGGATTATTCGGAAATCCGCGACAAATATCGTCCCGGTCACGCCGACTATACCTATGATCAGAAATACGGCATTCGCGACTACCGGGGCGGCGGACGGACCTCTGCGCGCGAAACGGCGGCGCGCGTGGCAGCCGGCGCCATCGCCCGGCAGCTTCTGGAAGGGATCTCGATCCGTGCCAGCCTGGTGCAGGTCGGACCGCACAAAATCGATTATGCCAATTTCGATTGGGATCAGGTGGGCGAAAATCCGTTTTTCTGCGCCGATGCTCAGGCCGCAGCGTTCTGGGCCGACTATCTCGACACCATTCGCAAGGATGGAAACTCGGTCGGCGCGGTCATCGAAGTGGTGGCCGAAGGCGTTCCTGCTGGTTGGGGCGCGCCGATCTATGGCAAGCTCAGTGCCGACCTGGCCTCTGCCATGATGAGCATCAATGCGGTCAAGGCGGTGGAAATCGGCGATGGATTCAACGCCGCGGCCCTCACCGGCGTCGAAAATGCCGACCAGATGCGTGCCGGACCCGAAAAACCCTATTTTCTTTCCAACCATGCCGGCGGCATTCTGGGCGGGATCTCCAATGGCGACCCCATCGTCTGCCGCTTTGCGGTGAAACCGACCTCCTCGATCATCACCCCCCGCCAGACCGTGACCAGCGCCAATGAGGATGTCGATATCGTCACCAAGGGTCGCCACGACCCCTGTGTCGGCATTCGCGCCGTGCCGGTGGGCGAGGCGATGATGGCCCTGGTTCTGGCCGACCACATGCTGCGCCATCGCGGCCAGACGGGGCGCGAGGGAGCCGTGGGGTTCGCGCGAAACTGAAGCGCCCGCGCCGGCCTCTTTCGTGTCGTTTCGCTCAGCTCTGGCCGGGGCGAACAGCCCAAAGCCCGGAGACGGTCAGGGCGGCCAGCGCCATCTTCAGCACGTCCCAGATGAGAAAGGGCTGAATGGCGCCGGAAAAGGCCGAGCCCACCACATGGGTCTGATCAATCCACGGGGCATGGCCCGCCATCAGGATGAGCCAGGCGAATCCGAAACCCAGAAGCGCCACCGCCCCCACCAGCATGGCGCCGAACAAGGTCAGCGGGCGGGCGGAGGCGCCGTGATCGGCCGCGTAGCCGATCACCCCGGCCATGGCGAGGAAACCGAGCAGGAAGCCTCCGGT
The DNA here is from genome assembly GCA_026126125.1 of Devosia sp. Lineage (GTDB taxonomy): Bacteria > Pseudomonadota > Alphaproteobacteria > Rhizobiales > Devosiaceae > Devosia. Next base: position 8,209 of record JAHCJW010000032.1, on the reverse strand, counting down.
GGGGCCGGTGATATAGGTGAGACCGCCGCCGGTGGCGAATACGGGCAGGCCCGAAGCGCCTTCGGCGAGATAAAGCGCCACAGTGGCGACGCCGATTCGGGTGCCGAAGGCTGCGGCGAGCGTGGCGATGGCAAAGCTCTGCAGCGTCACCGGCACCGGCCAGACCGGAACGTTGAGCTTGGCCGCCAGCGCAATCAGCAGCGAACCGAGCACGATCGTAGCCATGTTGGTGGCGAGCCTTGCGGTGTCGCTCTTGGGTTGGAAAACGCCTAGAAGTGTATTGGGCGTGGTCAAAGTCACGGCCATTTCATACCTTTCCCGCGTCATCGAACCGCTTATGGCCCTGGGGCCGCGATTGATGGCGAAATTTTTTAACTGCTTGATGGTTCCCGCGCAATGGCAAGCCCGCCCGCCGCCCCTTCCTATGTCACCACCTTCGATGCCGAGGTGGGCAGGCCGGTGGAGGCCGCGCCGGGCCTCGTGCGGCTCACCGCCCCCAATGCCTCCGCCTACACCTTCACCGGCACCAACAGCTTCCTTGTTGGGCACGAGCGCCTGGCGCTTGTCGATCCCGGTCCCATGGCCCCCGCGCATGAGACGGCGCTGCTGGCCGCCATCGCCGGCCGGCCGGTCGACGCCATCATCCTCAGCCACACCCATCGCGACCACAGCGCCGCCGCTGCCGCCCTCGGCGCGAGGCTCGCGGCGCCGCTCTGGTTCGGCGGGCGGCATCGCCTGTCGCGCCCGCTACGGCCCTTCGAGATCAATCCGATCAAACGCTCCTGCGATTGGCATCTGGTGCCGGATCGAACGCTGCGCGACGGCGAGACCATTCTGGCGGGAGACCACGAATTGCGGGTTCATGCGACGCCGGGGCATTGCGCCAATCATCTCGCCTTCGGCCTTGTCGGCACCGATATTCTGCTCAGCGGCGATCATGTCATGGGCTGGAATTCCACTCTGGTCTCGGTGCCCGATGGCTCGATGGCCGATTATCTGGCCTCGCTCGACAAGCTGATCGCGCTGCCCTATCGGCGATATTTCCCGGCCCATGGCGGGCCGATCGCCGATGGTCCCGCTCATGCCGCCGCGCTTGGCGCCCATCGCCGACTGCGCAATGATCAGGTTATTGCGGCGGTCGGGGCCGGGGCGAAAACGCCGCGGGCGGTCGTCGACGCCATCTATCCCCAGCAATCGACCAAGGTGCGCCTGGCCGCGGCGATGACCATTGCCGCGCATATCGAATATCTCGAGACGCGGGGCGCGCTTTGCGTGTGGCGCGGCTGGCTGGGAACCCGCCTGGCGCTGCCCTGACAGATAAGAATCAGTCTGTCGGCGGAAACGAAAAACCCCGACCTCGCGAGAGGCCGGGGTTGATTGGTCGGAGTAGCGTGATTCGAACACGCGACCCCCTGCTCCCGAAGCAGTAGGCTCTAGTGCGGTTCGCCGGTTTCCGGGGCTTTTGGCATCAGAAACATTGTCGGAATGCTCGTTTGTTCCGTAAACCGTGGCGGGAGGTGTCGGGACATCAAGCCTCGCGCACATTGCGTTTTTTGGGGCGCGCCATCTTTTCCGCAGCGTCCCGCAAATGATCCGGGTGATGGTGCCCATAGACCTCGAGCAGAGTCTGCAGGCTGATGCCGAAATAGCCCGACGCATCCCAAGGGTCCATGCCGCGCTGCATGCCCCAGGTGATAGCCGTATGCCGGAATGTATGGGGGATGACTTCGCCAGTCAGCTTGCATTCAACGACGAGATTGCGGAAAGCCTTGTCGATGCTGGCGATCGGCTTGCCGCCGAACTCGACGGCATGGATTTGGCCGTTTTTCTTCCAACGGCGCAGATGGCCGAGCAGTGGCGCGGGCAGCGGCACCGGCGGCTGGCGCTTCTTGGTGGCGCGAACCCCGGCGCCACGGCGGTACCAGAGGCCGGCATCGAGGTCCATGTAGCCCCGGCCGATTTCCTGTCGGAACGAAGCGTTGAGGATGGCGGCCTTTCGGGTACCGGTGTAGTGAGCGACCAGCATCCATCGGGCAAGATGCTTGCGCATGGCCCAGTCGTCTTCCTCGCCGGAAATGCCATTGGAGGCGCGCCGGCTGCGCCAGGCAGTCCAGACCAGCTTGGCGACCTCGGAACGGGTTAGCCATCGCTCGCGGGGCAGGGATTTGGGCGGCAGGGCGACGGGCACAGTGCGATCGAGCAGCCGATTGGTGACAGCATGATTTAGCGCCGCGCGCAGCAGCTCAAGATCCATACTGGCCGTTCGGCTCTTTCCGACCATGGCGACATAGGCCCGGCAGGTTGCGGAGCGGATATCGGTGACATGACCCGTCATCCGCTCGATCGGCCATTCCAGATCGCGGAAGGTCTGCATGGCGGCAAAGGGCTGGCCCCACCAGAGCGCCAGGCGCCGGAGACGGGAAGAGCTTTCCTTCGGGCGGGAATGGGAAGGGATGATGTCTCGCCCATAAAGGGCGAGGACATCGAGGATCAGCGCTTCAGAGGGATCACTCTGGCGCTTTTGCGGCGCATGGTTTTCGGCGATGTATTGGGCGAGCGCCCGCTCAGCTGATCCGCGATCATCAACACCGAAGCCAGTGCTACGCTTGTATCGGCCATCGTCCCGGATGACCCAGACGGCAGGCTCGTTTGGCTTGCCATCGGTGCGGATACGCTCGGGCTGGAGCCAGAGCCTTGGACCTTTGGCGCGGGGGCCTGTTCGCATTTTTTCCGCATCTCCCGAATTGCGCGGCGGGTGACAAAATCCCGGCGGCCAATTCGTTCAATGACCAGCCGGCCGCGACCTGCCTCGGCGCGCAATGTAGCGGGCGAGATCGCGTTCCGAAAGATGAGTTGACAAGCCTCGGCCAGCGTCAGCGGTTCGTCCTCGAGGCTTTCGACACTCATCCCTTCCTCCCCGATGCCGAAGGTGATCGGGTCCATCACGCGACCTTTCCGAAGGGGCGCAGGGCGCCGAGTAGGGTGGGATGAAACGTGTCCAGCAGCTTTGCCGTCGGAACGAATTTGGTTGTCGCGCGAAGCGGGGCAGCATCGACGGCAATGCCCGGGGGCTTCCCGGCCACAATGTCGCGCAGCTCAGTTGCAAGGGCGATCTGTGCAGCCTTATCGACAGCGCGAGCGATAGCATTGCTCGGTGCCGGCAACCCGAATGCCGGCAGAATTGCCTCATAGAGCACGCGCTTCTCGCGCGCCACGAAATCGTATCCGGCAAGAGCCATGTCTTCCTTTTGCGCATTGGTCGGGTCTCCGACATAGGCAGCGGGGGCATGATGCAGCAATGCGTAGGGCCGAGCAGCAGGAAGTTCGCAGGCGTTGGCTGTCGCCATGCTGTGCTGGGCCAGCGTATAGGTGAAGGGCTCGATATTGCCGCCCCAGCGATTGATGCGAAGCAGCTTGTGAACGATGTCGCTCAGCCGCACCATTTCGGGGCGTGGGTTGGCAAGATCAAACATGACGCCGGATGGCATGGGCTGAAGAATAGGGCGCAGGGGCATCAGGCTGCCACTCCCGGGCGAACGAGGTTGAAATGGGTATCGTGGGCATAGCGCATGGGCATGAGCTGCCCTATTCCGCCGTCGAAGATGAAATGAACCGGGTGCTGATCTCGCCCAGGCTCATACGCTCCTGGCCAGTGTCCATAGGCCAGCTTGGGGAAAGGCAGCGCTCGGATAATCTCAAGGTATCGGGCGGCGAGAATAGCCCCGCTGATCTCGACCGAGGTGACGTGGAGCAGGGGAATTTTTCCTGTGCCGGCGCACCGCTCACATGTCGACGTGGTGATGCGGCCATAGTCGTCTTCAATGTCTTCACCAGTGCCGCCGCAATCGGCGCAGTCGCAACTGCCGGCGGGCGGAGTGAAGAGCGGGAGTTCGCCCAAATCTTCCGTGCTGTGGGAGTCGAAGATGGTGGCAATCGACGCCGGCGCCGTTAGGGTATCTGCGGCGTCGGGCAGGCGCGGAATGCGTATGGCGATATGGCCGTTGGTGGCGATCGTCCACGGGCCGATGTGGATCGGCCGGCTCAGATAGTCGCGGACAATGAGCCCATGGTCGCCGCAGAAGGGCTGCAGATCGATGTGCGGCATCAGAACATCCTCGCAAGCATGAGGGCGAAGGCGCCCAGGAGGATAAGCCCCTGGGCGAAGTCGGTTTGGAGAAGGTCGACGAGGCGCTCCATCAAATCGAACCTTCGTTGAGGGCGAGGTTCACGAACCGGCGCTGATACCGGAAGCGGTCGATGGTGAAGAGAGCCTCCATCAACGTGGCGAAGGTGACAGCGAGCGCGCGAGGGTGGTTTTCGCGCGCGCAGAACGCACAATAGGCTTCATAGACGAGATCGACCGGCGTGAGCACGCCGACAGCTTCATGTGTTGCGCAAGCGATGAAGAGGCGGATGCCTGGCGCCACTTCGGCTGGTACGGAATGGCCGAGGGCATTCGCGGCCCGCTTCGTGGCCGCGTTGTCCTCGTTGGATTTGGCAGGATCGTCGTCGCGGGCGGTGAAGTAGCGCAGGGCTTCCTCGCTAACGGCGGCGCTTGCCAATTCGTCTTGCGTCCTGCCTTCATTGGCAGCGATTGTCTGCAAGCGCGCGGCAGTAGCGTCGTCAAGGTGGATCGACAAAATGGCCATCATTTCGCCTCCCCATGCGCCTGGGCGATGTGGGCGTCGAGGCCCTTGGCGCCGCGCAGCTGCTTGCCGCAATGGGGGCAGGGCGTATGGGCACCGGAGCGGCTGCGCTTTTGCGTGCGGGTGCCGGCTGGACGCTTTTCCGTTGCGGTTTCCATCAGGTGCGCTCCACCGGCTTGGCTTCGGGCGCTTCGACCTCGAAGAAGGCCGCGACATCAGCCAGGGCGTCACGGCCCTCGGCGAGTGTGCGGCGATTGGCTTCGGAATTGATGCAGCTGGCCTCGCAGAGGTCGATGACGCGGGCAATGCTCGTGACGAGGGCGCCGGCCATGGCGTGGGAGTCGAGGGTCTCGCCCATCAGTTGGCCCACCCGGTCTGGCCTTCGCAAAAGGCGAGCGCGGCGATGGCGCGGGATTTGGGCAGGAGAAGATCGATATGCTGGCGGGAAATGCCGCGCGCCTGCAACTCGGCAATGACGATCTGTGTCGGCGGCAGGAGCGAACCGATGATATCGGCCATGTCGCGCGTGATTTCGTCATGCGACTTGGTCCTCGCGGCGTTGACGTCGCGGGTCCGGCTTTTGGCCAGGCGCTTGCCGGCGATGGCGACAGCCTCGACCTGGTGCGCGTCGATCTCTGCGTCGGTGAAGCCTTCACGGTGCAGGTCCGGCCGCAGGGTGACGCGCTCGGCTTCGTCATTGGCCACAAAGACATCGGCCATGCGCTCGGCAATGGAGCGGGGCGGCGTGGCGGCGAGGATGGAGAGATGGGAAACCGCGCTGGCGCGGGTGACAGAGGAAACAGGCATGACGCCCTCCAGTGGTGAAACTGGCGGGTATTTCAGCGCAACTGAAATTTTCAGTCAAGATGAAATTCAGTGTGACTGAATCATGTCTTGCGGGCCCTTGCCTTCATGCGCGTTGCCACACCATGTCCCGGCGGCCCAAGGATGAAGAACTTGATATCGAAAAAGCCCTCCCCACTCTCTTCGATTCGATACATCTCCACGCCAATTGGCAGCCCGACATTGACAAGCTCTTCGACAATCTCTGCCGCAACCTCGGCGGGAACGTAACCAATGTGCCATTGCTTTTCTTTTTGGCTGAACAGCCACCTGACGGTCGCGATGCCGTAAATCGCCAGTGCATTTGGATCGTGCGGGTTATTGGGTTCGCGCACCAGAAAAAGGCCATAGCCCATGCCGCCTTTTTCCGCCTTCCTGGCTGCTTGTGCAAACGCTTGTACATTTCGCTTTCGAAATGACACCCCCGCAACACTCAGCAAGTGCGTCGATTGGACCCAATCACCTGGCGGCCTATGTCTATCCTGGCCGTACCTAGCCAACATCAGTTCCGGTCTTGTCAGGTAAGGCATTCAGGAAGGCCATCACTGATGCTTGGGCGTCTTTCTTCTCGATCAACTTCAGCAATGCCGCAACTTGAGCTTCCAATGCAGGGTCGCGGGAAAGCAAGTCGCCGGGCTCGCAACTGAGGGCGTCTGCCAGCGCCAGCAGGGTATCGTCGCTGAATCCCTGTTTTCCGGTTTCAAGTTGGGAAATAGACGACACAGACATGTCGACACGCTCGGCAAGCTGCTCCTGCGTCAGCCCGCGATGTCGCCGCCACGCCCGAAAGAAATATACGGGCGGTTCGCGTTTCAGTCGTGGAGTGACCTTCTTTGCCATGACCGGAGAATCTTCCCTTCGCCAGCTAAACACCAATGGCCAGGACTGAAATTTCATCTTGACTGAAATTCAGTGATACTGAATATTGGCGTCATGGAAACGCTGTTGACATGGCTGGATACCGAACGCGGGCGCCGACTGAGGCTAGCGAGGGAGCTGGGCATTGGGCCGAGCGCTATATCTCAATGGCATCAAGTTCCGACCGATAGAGTTGCAGAAGTGGAGCGACTGACGGGGATCGACAGAAGCATTCTGCGACCCGATATTTTTGCTTCGGCGCGAAGCGAGGCAAAGCAGTGACCCCGCGTCCCCTCACCCCTGCCGACCGCGCCGCCATGGCTGAGGCCCAGCCATGACCGCCCAACGCCGGGCCATGGTTGACGCTATGCGCGCCATGCGCCGAGCTGGCGCCCGGCCAGTCGATCTGGCGCGCGCCGCCAATGTGAAAATCGGCGTCGTTTATGACGTGCTCGACCGCTCCAAGACCAATGCGGGGCGGCGATCATGAGCCTATTCCTCTTTTCCGCGCCAGGACGTGAGGGCATCGATATCGGCAATGCGCGCGACATCAATGTCGCGGCGGCTTGTCCCGGCCGTCGCACCGATATCGGTGCCCTCTCGCCCCGGCGCCCAACTGCGATGTTTGGTTTCTCGTATCGCAGTTTCGGGCCGGGGGACGCCTCCCTTGTCTCCCTGGCCGGGCGTGTCCGCCGCTTCGTGGGCAGCGGCCGCCCGGCGCTTTTTGCTCTCGCGCAAGGCCTCGATGGCCTGACGCAGGGCCGTCGAGGGTCGATAGTCCGGAAAGCGGGTGCTCATGGCGCGCCTTGTCTCAACATTTTGTCCCATCGCGGTTTTCGCGCTCTGCGCGCCGCCTGTCATCACGTAAATTCCAGGGGCTTTACGCATGGATAGTCGTCGCCATGGTGCCGCTTTCTATTTGGCGCTCAAAACCGCATTCCGCGAAACGCGCAAGGAGGCGGGCAGCCAGGAGCGCGTGGCCGAGCTGACGCGCGTCGATCAGCAGACGATCTCGCTGTACGAAAACCGCAACAGCGCCCAATTCGCGCCAATCGACGTGGTGGCCGATCTGCTCGACGTGACCGGCTCGACCGCGCTGTTGCAACACCTCGCCGATGTCGTCGGCGCCGTGGTGATCAAGCTGCCCGAAGGCGCTGGCCCAGCCTGCGTCATCGAAGGCTCGGGACAAATGGCGGCGCAGCTGGGCAAGGCGATGATGGCCATTGGCCAGGCGCTGGCCGATGGCGAAATCACCCCAGCCGAGGGCGATGTCATCATCGCCAAGCTCTCTGGGCTCATTGTTTCGGCCCATGCACTGATCGAGCAGATCAAGGCCGAGGTGGCGCGATGAGCGAACTCGCTCTTTACGAACATGCTCGGGAAGCCCTCGCGGCGGCGGTGCGCATCGACGAGGTGCTCGATATCCGCAGCGATGCGGAGCGCGCCAAGGCCTATGCCCGGATCGCCAAGGATCGGCATTTGCAGGCCAATGCTATCGAACTGGGCGCGCGGGCCGAACGAAAGCTGGGCATCCTGCTGCGCCGCGTCAAGGAAGGCGGGCTGTTGAGCCAGGGTGGGCGCCCGGCCGAGCGCTCGAATGTGCCGGAGCCGGAAACCGGTGACGATGGGGAACCGGTTTTCGATCACACGCCCTTCACCCTCGCCGATATCGGGGTGAGCAAGAAGCTGTCGAGCCGGGCGCAGCAGCTCGCCGCGCTCGACGAGGATGCGTTCGAAACCGTGGTCAGCGACAAGCGCGAGAAGATCCTGTCGGTCGATGCGCCCATCGTGTCGCCGCCCCGCACGGTCAAATCGGCCAAGGCGGAGAAGCCAGCGAAGCCGCAGGCGCTGGAGCCGCGCCG
>JAHCJW010000031.1 GCA_026126125.1 Devosia sp. | reverse complement strand
CCCACCCCAAATAAGCCATTCCTAAGAAGAGGAACAACATGTTTGCCGGAGGCGGAACGTCATGAAGGTGCCCAAAAACCGGGGATTCAAACGTTACATGCACGACTCATGCTGGGGCCGACCCCCTGCAATGGTTGTGTCCCATGCCAAGCGCAATGATTTGAATGGCTTAGCCGTTAAGCCGTAGATGCTGCCCTGGTCGGCATTTGCCCCTGTCTTTCGGCGCACCAATGCCATCTCTGGAAAGAAGCCGCAGGCCACGGAAACGGGTAATATCGACTATGAGACTAAACGCGGCGGGCTTGTGAAAGGTCTTGCCGTGCGTCTCTAATGATCGACCATGCCGATTGCAGGAACAGGCCCGCCACGGCGAAGGCAACCAGCAAATCCGGCCATGGATTATTGAGCCACCAAACGAGAGCAGCAGCAGCGACAACGGCCAGATTGCCAATTGCGTCATTGCGCGAGAACAGCCATACGGCCCGCATATTGGCATCTCCTTTTCGGTGCGGGATCAGCACCACGGCAGCCAGCACGTTGACGATGAAAGCCACGAAAGCAAACCCCGCCATCAGCATGGTTTGCGGTTCATGCTCGACAAACACCCGGTAGGCGGTCGAGCCGATCACGCCGAAGCCGAGCAGGGCTAGAAACACGCCTTGCAGCAGGGCTGCTTTAGCGCGGGCAGCAAGACCCCATCCGACAGCGATCAGGCCGAGAAATGAAATCAGACCATCCCCGATAAAGTCGAGGGAGTCGGCTTGAAGGGCTTGTGATCCTGACAGGATTGAGCCGCCAATCTCGATAATGCCATATCCGACATTGAGCAGGACGACGATCCAGAGCGCCCGTTTATACGCCGGGGTGACGTGCGACAGGTCGGGAATTTGGTCGTCGTCATCATCATCGCCCGCGCCTTCGGCCTTGTGTTGGCCTAGGCGGTCGAGTTGATAGCCAAGGTCGGTTATGGCGGATTCCACCACTGGCAGACGCCGCGCCGGGTCATCGACTTTTAGCGTCATGATCTGGGAGGCAATCGACACCTTCACATCATTGACGCCATCGACCTTGCGGGTCGCGCCCTCGATCTTGGCGGCACAGGACGAGCAGTCCATCCCGGTCACATGATAGCGGACTGTGTCGGTTGCGGCGGCCATGGTCGATCCTCGAAATTCTAGCCTTGTTATGCTACAACCTGTAGTCACTACAGGAGCAAGACGAAAAGATGCAGATTGGCGACTTATCCCGACAGGCAGGCGTGAACATCGAAACAATCCGCTATTACGAGCGCATCGGGGTTCTGCCCAAGCCTGCCCGCCAATCCAACGGACGGCGCACTTACAGCACCGTCGATACAGAGCGGCTAGGCTTTATCCGCCATGCCCGCGATCTTGGTTTCGATCTGCCAAGTGTTCGGGTGTTGCTGGCTTTGCAGGAGCAACCCGAAGCATCGTGCGAGGACGCGAGCCGCATTGCACAGGGACAGCTTGAGGAAGTCGAAAGACGCATCGCCCGCTTGCTCTCTTTGCGCGACGAGTTGGCCCGCATGGTAGGTGAATGTCATCAGGGGCGCGTTTCGGAGTGCCGCGTGATTGAGGCGCTTTCAGTAAGCTGAACTGAATAATCTCACTATGACCATGAGCGGGGCCGTCGCCTTTCCGCCCCATTCCGGGCGATGTGCAGGACGCTGGAAAGGTAGCGAGTTAGGTGAATACATCATCAAAACTATCGAAAGCCGACTTTCTGTTATGTTACATACATGGCTAATGTCAGGGCCAGCCCGCAGCAAATGGTTATGGTCATAGCGGGCGCGGCCGGAGGAGAAGTTTATTCAATAAACTTTCCAGCCCACCTGTGGCAGCAGACGACCCCATTTCTGCCATTTGGCCTGTCGCATCTAATTGCTGAAAGCTGCCAAGGCACTCCACGAAACGTGGAATGTCCTCGTCTTGACACCGGCCCATAAATCCATAATCCTCGATATATGGAATCAACCCACGCTATCGAAATCTTCGCTGCGCTTTCGCAACCGACACGCCTCGACACGTTCCGTCTCCTTATGGAGCACGAACCCGAAGGCCTGCCGGCCGGCGAGATCGCGCGCCGTCTCGAAGTGCCTCAGAACACGATGTCGTCGCATCTCGCGATCCTCACCCGTGCCGGCCTGATTGAGTCCGAGCGCCACAGCAGATCTATCGTCTATCGGGCAGTTGTGGATCGAGTCCGCGAAATCACCAGCTTCCTGGTCCAGGACTGCTGCGGTGGTCGTCCGGAACTGTGTGAGCCGCTCGTCGCCGAATTCACCCTATGCTGCACCACCCCTGCGGAGAGAAAGAATGCCTGCTGATCGCGCCTTCAACATCCTGTTCCTCTGCACCGGCAATTCGGCTCGCTCGATTCTGGGGGAAGCCCTAATCAACCATGTGGGTGGTGATCGCTTCCGCGGGTTTTCGGCCGGCTCGACGCCCAAGGGTGCGGTGCATCCCCTGACCCTGCAGACGCTGCGCAAGGCGGGAATCTCCACCGACGGCCTGCGCTCGAAGGCATGGGACGAGTTCGCGACGCCTGACGCGCCGAAGATGGACTTCGTCTTTACCGTCTGTGACAACGCCGCCGGCGAAGCCTGCCCGGTCTGGCCGGGACATCCGGTGACGGCGCACTGGGGCATCGAGGACCCCGCCGCAGTCGAGGGCCCCGACTTCAAGAAGGAGGCTGCGTTCGACGACGCCTTGCGCTACCTGCGCAACCGCATCGCGGCCTTCATGAACCTGCCGCTGGCGACCATCGATCGGATGTCGCTCACCTCGAGGCTGCAAGGCATTGGCGCCATGGATGGCTCCACCGGATCGGACAAAGGGGCGGCCTGATGCTTGAATACAAGGTTCACGCAAGGCGGGTCGACGCCAATGGCAGCCTCGCCACCTGCAAGGAGGCGGAATTGGTTATCGACACCGCCCTTGCGGGACGCCCGGACGCCTTCAATCCGGCCGAGTTGTTTCTCGCCTCGATAGCCGCCTGCATGCTCAAGGGCATCGAGCGGGTCAGCCCGATGCTGAAGTTCGAGCTTCGCGGGGTGGAGGTGAGCCTTGAGGCCAAGCGCCAGGATGCTCCGCCGCGCATCATCTCGGTCGATTACGTCCTGACGGTCGACAGTGACGAGTCCGACCAGAGGCTGGAACTGCTGCACACGAACGTACGCAAATACGGCACCATCTTCAACACCGTCGCCGAGTCTGCCGGTCTCAACGGCAAGCTGATCCGAAAGACCTGACCCCGTGTCCATCTTCGAACGCTACCTGACCCTTTGGGTCGCCATCTGCATCATTGTCGGGGTCGCCGCCGGCCATTTCCTGCCTTCGTTCTTCGAGGGCTTGGCCGCTCTCGAATATGCGCGGGTCAACCTGCCGATGGCGGTCCTGATCTGGCTGATGATCATCCCCATGCTGGTGCGCATCGACTTCATGTCGCTGCGCCAGGTCGGCGCCTACTGGCGCGGTATCGGCGTCACCCTGTTCATCAACTGGGCCATCAAACCGTTCTCCATGGCATTGTTGGGCTGGCTTTTCATCGGCTGGCTGTTCCGCCCCCTGCTGCCGGAAACGCAGATCGACAGCTACATAGCCGGCCTTATCATCCTTGCCGCTGCACCCTGTACCGCCATGGTATTCGTGTGGTCCAACCTGACCCGGGGCGAGCCGCACTTCACCCTGTCGCAGGTGGCGCTCAACGACGCCATCATGGTGATAGCCTTCGCCCCCATCGTCGGCCTGCTGCTCGGTCTCTCCGCTATCACCGTCCCCTGGGACACGCTGCTGCTCTCGGTCGGGCTTTATATCGTCGTGCCGGTGATCGCCGCACAGCTCTACCGCCGCTGGCTGCTGGCCAACGGCGGGATCGACAAGATGAACTGGGCGCTTGCAGTCCTGCAGCCGATCTCCATTGCCTCATTGCTGCTGACCCTCGTCATGCTCTTCGGCTTCCAGGGCGAACAGATCATCGCCCAGCCCACGGTCATCCTGCTGCTGGCGGTGCCGATCCTGATCCAGGTCTACTTCAACTCCGGCCTCGCCTACCTGCTGAACCGGGTCTCAGGGGAGCAGCACTGCGTTGCAGGTCCTTCGGCCCTGATCGGTGCCTCGAACTTCTTCGAGCTGGCAGTTGCCGCCGCCATCAGCCTGTTCGGCTTCAATTCCGGCGCAGCGCTTGCCACCGTTGTCGGCGTGCTGGTGGAAGTGCCGGTGATGCTCTCGGTGGTCTGGATCGTGAACCGCACCAAGGGCTGGTACGAACGCGGTGCAGCCGTCAGCCGCAACACCGAAGCGAGGGCCGCCGAATGAGCGTCATCATCTATCACAACCCCGACTGCGGCACGTCTCGCAACACCTTGGCGATGATCCGCCAGAGCGGCGTCGAGCCCGCGGTGATCGAATACCTCAAGACCCCGCCCGACCGGGCCACCGTCACCCGGCTGATCCGCGATGCCGGGCTCACTGTGCGCGAGGCGCTTCGAAAGAAGGATACACCCTTCGATGAACTCGGATTGGCTGACCCCATCAGGACCGACGATGATTTGCTCGACGCGATCGCGGAACACCCAATCCTGCTCAACCGCCCCTTTGTGGTGACCTCGAAAGGCACGCGCCTCTGCCGCCCCTCCGAGGTCGTGCTCGACATCCTCGAAAACCCTGAGATCGGCCCGTTCACCAAAGAGGACGGCGAGGTCATCATCAATGCAGAAGGGAGCCGGCTTGTCTGATCTACCCAACGTCGTACCGGCCGCTCTCGAAGTTCCAGATTTCTCTCGTCTCAATGCTCCGAACCTGCAGCACAAGCCACGCATCCTGATGCTCTACGGCTCGCTGCGGGAGCGCTCCTATTCCCGGTTCCTGACCCTTGAAGGGCAGCGGCTGCTCGAAGCGTTCGGCGCCGAGGTCCGGGTCTTTCACGCTAACGGGTTGCCGCTGCCGAACGACGCACCGGACACTCACCCCAAGGTGCAGGAACTGCGTGAGGCCATGCTGTGGTCGGAGGGGCAGGTCTGGACGTCGCCCGAGCGACACGGTGCTATGAGCGCAGTGATGAAGGCGCAGATCGACTGGATACCGCTACCGGGAGGCGCCATCCGCCCCACGCAAGGTAGAACCTTGGCACTCATGCAGGTGTCGGGCGGATCCCAGTCCTTCAACGCCGTGAACCAGATGCGTATCCTGGGCCGGTGGATGCGGATGGTCACCATCCCGAACCAGTCGTCGGTGGCCAAGGCCTTCCAAGAGTTCGACGATGACGGACGCATGAGACCATCGTCGTATTACGACAGGGTTGTCGACGTCATGGAAGAGCTGGTGAAGTTCACGCTGATCAATCGCGGCGTTTCCGGCTACCTGACCTCCCGCTACAGCGAGCGTAAAGAAACGGCAGCTAAACTTGAGGAGCGGGTCGGCATTAAGTCGATCTAAAACGTAGGTTGGCTCCAGAATTCGTTGATACGAGACGTCCGTTTTCGTAATGCGGACATTCCAAAGCAGCCCGTCAGCATTCAAAGCGGACGAGAGTATCACTCCGGTGCGCTGAGCAAGCGGAATAGATGTCCTGCACCTGAAGAGAGCCTCCGTCCACTCGAGCTGGCGCAGCCCTAGCGGTGCCGCGCCGCCCGCTTAGCGGAGTGATCTAGGCGGGGTTGGTGATCACCGGCATCTACCGGGACCAACACGCAACTTACAGGGCAGAGCAGGCCCTGTTCGAAGTGGAAGCCCCGGCTGGTGGCCCAATGCTCGGCGGGGGGCGCTGGAATGAGAGCGCTAAATATCCTGAGCCGTCCCGCCTGAACGGATATCCATCCTTTTGGTCAAGTACGGTGGGATCGCCATAACGGCGTCCAGCATGACGGCTGGCCATGCACTGCCATAACTCTCGCCAACCGTGCGCGGTGCGTGACCGTCAATTCGATCGATGACTTGCCCCGGAACCTTGCCAGCAAGAAGCCATGACCTGAACAAATGCCGCCAAGCATGATTGGGGTCGATGCCGGGATCAGTGATGCCTACGTCACTACGCACCCAGGCAGCGAGACGCTCACCGACTTTCTTGTTCTGTGGATTGGCATCTGACCCACCCCTTCTACGCTCGGGCAGGTAGAACAGATGTCTTCCCTTTCGACGTTCAACATAGCGAATGAAGCCCTGATCGATCAGATCGAGATGGAGGGACACCTTCCGAGCCGCCCTGTTCTTCGTCGTGCCGGCTTCGGGAGTGATGTTCATGACCCAGACCATTCTGCCGTCGGGCACCTTCTCCAGGAAGATGTCGGAGGCCCGAAGTTGGGTGAGTTCATTCACCCTCGCTCCCGAATAGGCACATAGCCAGGGGATCCAGCGGCGGGCTGCAGCGCCCTCCTCAGTCATCCGCGCAGAGGGCGGCAGCAGGCTGGCTTCCAGAACGCGCTCTGCTTCGTCATGGGTATATTCGCGGTCGCGCAGCTTCACCTGTTTCGGCACCCGGACCTTGATATCGCGGAAGGGATTGTGGTGAAGCTTTTTCTCGCTCAAAGCCCAGATATAGAGGGTTTTCGGGTGCGCAAGATCCGCGTCCCTGACGGTCTGCGGCGCTACGTTCCCTTCGGTCAGGCGGTGCTTCAGCCAACGCCGCACATCTTCCTCCGAGACACGGCGCGGATCCACGTGCCCCAGAAATCCGAAGAACTTTTTGAGAACCCCGAGCTGACGCTTCACCGTCGCCGCGGCGGGCTCAACGCTCTGCCGATATTCCTCGTAGAGTGATTGCCAGTCGCAAGGCTGCGGCACCACCAAAGGAGAGGCAGGAAAGCGGGCAGCATCTGGATCCGGCCGGAAATCTCCTTCTGCCCTTTTGATGAGCTCTCGGTAAGCTTGGGCCAGGGCCATGGCTGCCGCCAGGTAGAACTTGTTCCGGCATCTCCATTCAAGGTTGATGGCGTGACGATCCATGAAGTCTCGAACGTCCTCACCAAGGATGCGGCCCGCCATCAACGCAGGCCCGGTGGACCAGCTCGCCTTCAGGGGAGCAACAAAGTCCACACTGCGCAACCGCGCCGGCAGTGCAAGTTGCAGCTTGCGCAGCTTCTGTTCC
Organism: Devosia sp.; assembly: GCA_026126125.1. Classification (GTDB taxonomy): domain Bacteria; phylum Pseudomonadota; class Alphaproteobacteria; order Rhizobiales; family Devosiaceae; genus Devosia. Next base: position 22,667 of record JAHCJW010000031.1, on the reverse strand, counting down.
CAGACATGAGCGAGCCCCGGGTTCTCCCCATGCCGGTTCATCACCTCACGGTAGAGGTCGCCAGACAATCCGACGATCTCCTGGTCCGTGAGAATGCGTTCGTTCCGGGAGGGCACGGAGGATGAGGCGTCTGTCGACTGAAGATGCAGCCAATCCTGGGCTACCTGGGCGGCGACGGTAGAGTGAAGCTCGCGTGCCTCATCTGCCACTTTGGTGCCCAGCGAGATCTTGACCTCCCACTTCCCAACGAGGGGACGCAGGTGTTCGGGCACGCCTTTGCGGAAATAGTATACGCCAGTCTTCGGGTGCTTCCAGGGGCGAGACATAGCCAGGACCATTTGTACAACCTCTTTGTACCAGAGAGGCGTTTCAAAGTCCTTGATATCCGGCTTCTTCAGCGTTTCCGCAGCTCTGGTGCGGAAGTGGCGGAGAGAGAGGGATTCGAACCCCCGATAGAGTTGCCCCTATGCCGCATTTCGAGTGCGGTGCATTCAACCGCTCTGCCATCTCTCCGCGAGATCGAAAGCGAACCCGAACGGGGTCGCGGCTGGTCGATACGGCGGCGCTTATGGCATAGGGAGCGGCGGCCTGCAACACTTCTTGTGCAGGCTGCGCACAAGAAAACGCCATACCGCATCGATCATGACGGACGTCTTTGTCAGCGGCTGGCTGAGTTGCGGATGCGCTGGGCGGCTGGGCACTTGTAGTCGGGCGGTGCCTGGCTTTGCCGCAGGCGCAAGCCCCCTCCATGCCTTGGCTCAAATGTTCCTGTAACCTCTTCGAGCCACAGCAATGCAGAAACTTCTTCAAAGCCGCAGGCTATGAGGCTGACTAAACGCGACGCGCTTTTTAGCGCAAGGCCGCTTCGATCAGTGCTCGCGCGTGCAGATCGGTCGTGTCGTAGACCGGCAGCGGGCTGACGGCGTCGTCGATCAGCATGCCGATCTCGGTGCAGCCGAGGATGATGGCCTGAGCGCCGCGGGCGGCGAGCTTGTCGATGGCACCGACATAGACGCGCCGCGAATCGTCCCGCACGATGCCGCGGCACAGCTCGTCATAGATGATGCCGTTGAGATTGGTGCGATCCACTTCGGGGATGAGGCTGTGTAAACCGCGTGCCGTCAGTCGGTCGCGGTAAAAGCCCATTTCCATGGTGAAACGCGTGCCCAGCAGCCCCACCGTGTCGAAACCGTCGGCCAGCAAGGCTTCGGCGGTTGGATCGGCAATATGGATGAAGGGCACCTCGATGCCCTCGGTCAAGGCGTCGCCGACGACATGCATGGTATTGGTGGCAAGGCCCAGAACCTCGGCGCCAGCGGCGACCAGGCGTCGGGCGGCGCGATTGAGCAGCGCGCCCGCTTCATCCCACCGTCCTTCCGACTGCATCTGGGCAATGGGGGCGAAGTCGAGTGAATGAATGAGCACCGGCGCCGAATGCAGGCCGCTGAGGCGCCGCGCCGTCTCCTGGTTGAGGATGCGATAATAATGCGCCGTCGATTCCCAGCTCATGCCGCCAATGAGGCCGATGGTCTTCATTTTTCTACCTCAGGAGAAGCGTTGCGGAATGTCGGCGAAGGCTGCCACTACCTTTTCATAGGCGGGGCGCTTGAACGGCACGATCAGGGCGGGGGTGCGGCTGAGCTTCTCCCAGCGCCAGGCATTGAATTCGGCCTTGAACTTGCCGCCGCCGGGCGTTTCGACGTCGATCTCCTGTTCGGCGCCGGTAAAGGCAAAGGCGAACCAGCGCTGGCGCTGGCCGCGATATTTGCCTTTGAACGCCACGCCCAGCGCCTCGTCGGGCAGGTCGTAGTAGATCCATTCGGGCGCCTCGGCCAAAAGGCTGACCGAGGAGATATTGGTTTCCTCATAGAGCTCGCGCAGGGCGGCGCGCAGGGGATCTTCGCCAGCATCGATGCCGCCTTGCGGCATCTGCCAGGCATAGCCGCGTTGGGCGGATTGCTCGGGGTCGCCCTCGGACTGACGATGGCCGACAAAGACCTCGCCCGCGGGGTTGAACACCGCCACCCCCACGCAGTCGCGATAGGGCATGGCGTCTCGGTCGGGGACTGGCGACATCTTTACAGCTTTTCTATTTCATCAGGGCGCTGGCCGGAACCAGCGCGATACCCTTGGCGTCGAGCCCGGCGGCCCATTCGGAAATGGCCTGCACGGAGATGGGCAGGGCGCTGACAATACCGATGGCGCTGCCGCCGTCCAGTGCCTGGGCTTCAAGGCTGGCCAGCGCCGAGAGAATGGAGGCGCGGGCCGGGTTGGTATCGATGACCATGCCGGCACGGGCAAAGGGCACCTTGTTGGCCTCGGCCAGTTGCTGGGACACGGAGCGGTTGGAGGAGCCATCGTCGATATAGCCGAGGCCCCGCGCGCCCAGCTCTTCCATGACGGGAGAAAAATCGGCGGCCGAGGCGGTAAAGCGCGCGCCCATATTGTTGATGAGGCCGGTATAGCCGCCGAAGCGCGCCATCAGCCAGAACAGTTTTTCGAGGTTCTGTCGGGGCGGTTCGCCGGTCAGCAGCGTGTGCGGGCCGGGGTCGTTCTGGGGATAGTCGAAAGGCTCGAGCGGAATTTCGAGCATGACCTCGTGGCCGCCGCCCCGCGCCGCCGCGACCGTCCGCTCCAGCGCCTTGCCATAGGGGGCAAAGGCGAGGGTCATCAGATCGGGAAGTTGCGCGATGGCGTCGAGAGAGCCCTGTTCGTTGATGCCCAGGCCCGTGACGATAATGGCGACCCGCGGCCCGGTGACGCCGGCGATGTCGAAGGGATGTCGATAGGTCGCAAAGGGCGTCTGGCCGGTGCCCGAAATGCGTGGAATAGCGCCGTTGCTGGTTTCCTCGCTGAGATCGGCCAGCACGAAATCGGCCTCCTCCGCCGAGGTTTCAGCGCTGTCGCGCGGCGCCGAGACGGGGGACGGCTCGGGATCGGCGGAAGAGTGCAGGGGGCCGGCGGTGATGGTCACCGGACCGCTGGCGGCGGCCTCGGCGACACTGTTGCCGGTATAGGTGGTGGCGATGCCCGCTTCCACGCTGGGGCGGCCGCCATGCGGGTCTTCCACGAGGACAAGTCGCAGGATCACGCCGATGCCGATAAGGGCGATAGCTCCGAAGAGCAGGCGGCCGATGGGCACATGCGGCCGCGCCAGGCCGCGCCTCGTACGCTGTTTGCGGCCGGTCAGCGGAGTACTGAGATCATTCGCCATCGCGGTTCGGCTCGGTCCCTGGGAAGAGGGGGTGAAATGAGGTAGCGCGGCCGCGAATCAAGCCGCCGCGCCATGAGTTTAGCACAGGCTCACTCGGCCTGCGGCGGGAAGGCCTCATGCGTCTCCTCGCCATTGATCAGGCGCAGCGCATATTGGAGCTGGGTGTCCTCTTCCTTCTCGGCCGGCACATAGACGGACGAGCCGACGCTGTTCTCTTCCTGGCCTTCGACGGTGATGTGGCCAGCCAGACCTGCCTCGCCGATGATCTCGTCTCGGCCCTGGAATTCCTCGGGCACGACCTGCTTGATCTCGATGTCGGGCGTGATGCCCAGCGCCTGAATGGAGCGGTTGTCGGGCGTGTAATAGCGCGCCGTGGTCAGGCGCATCGCGCCGTCGGGACCGAGCGAGATGATCGACTGGACCGAGCCCTTGCCGAAGGAGCGCGTCCCCACCAGGGTCGCCCGCTTGTGGTCCTGCAGGGCGCCGGCGACGATCTCCGAGGCCGAGGCCGAGCCGCCATTGATCAGCACCACCAGCGGCACATCGGCAAGACGCTGGTCGAGCGGATCGGGCTGGGCGTCATAGCGGGCGCTTTCGCGCTCGGAACGGCCGCGTGTCAGCACCACTGCCCCCTGCTTGAGGAAGGCGTCGGCGACGTAGACCGCCTGATCGACGAGGCCGCCGGGGTTGTTGCGCAGATCGAGGACGATGCCCTTGGGCGCGACGCCGTCGCGTTGCTCATAGATCTCCTTGATGGCGTTCTCGATGCCGACATAGGCCTGGCCGGAGAAGCGCGACAGGCGCAGCAGCGCCACATCGCCCTCCATCGACCAGCGCACGGCGCGCATGGAGATAGTGGCGCGGGTCAACTCGAAGCTGAGCGGTTCGTTGACGCCTTCGCGCACGACGGTGACCTTGATCTGGGTGCCGATGACGCCGCGCATCTTGTCGACGGCATTGTCGAGCGACATGCCCTGCACCGAGACGCCATCGAGCTCGACGATCAGATCATTGGCCATGATGCCGGCGCGGGCGGCAGGCGTATCGTCGATGGGCGAGACCACCTTGATGATGCCCTCTTCCATCGTCACCTCGATGCCGAGTCCTCCGAACTGACCGGAAATATCTTCGCGCGTATCGTCGTAATCGGCCGGCGGCAGATAGCCCGAATGCGGATCGAGCGAGCTCAGCATGCCCTGAATGGCCGCCTTGATCAGCTCTTCCTCATTGGGCGGATCGACATATTCGGCGCGGATGCGGTCGAAGATCTCGCCAAACAGATTGAGATCGGCATAGATTTCGAGCGGGTCGCGCGGCGCGGCGGCGCGCTCCTTGGCCGTGGGTTCGGGCTCTTCGCCGCTGGGGTTTGGCGCCTCCACCGGAGCCTCGGGGGCCGGTGTCTGGTCCTGTGCAATCAGCACGGTCGCCGGCACGAGCAGCGCCAAGCCAAGAGCGGCAGCGCGGAGTGTGGACAAGCGCATGGATTCTCTATCCCGTCTGTTCGTTCGAAGCCCACCACCCCTCGGGGTCGAAAGGCTGGTTGTTCTGTCGCAGTTCAATATAAAGGGTCGGCTGGGCGTTACCAGCATTGGTGGTTACGGTCCGTCCAATTGTGCGTGATCCCATCTGGCCCAGGGGTTCGCCCAATTGCACGAACTGGCCGATATCGACGCTGATGGACTCAAGGCCGGCCAGCAGGGTCGTATAGCCCTGGCCGGTATTGAGAATGACGATCTGGCCATAATTGAGGTAGGGACCTTTATAAAGCACCCAACCATCGGCCGGCGCCACGACCTGGGCCTCGGCGCGCGTCACCACCGACTGGCCCTGCGAGATACCGCCAAAGCCATCGCCGGAGCCGAATTCGACCACGGTGACGCCATTGGCCGGACGCGCGAGATAGCCGCGCGCCAGCGGAAAGGGCACGGCGGGCTCGCTGCGGGCGGCATTGGCCAAAGCCAGGCGGATCGCCTCGGGTGAGAGGCTCGGCATGTCATCGGAAGCCGGCGGGGTGGCCGCATTGGCGGCGCGCGCCGACAGTGCGTCGATCAGCTCGCGCAAGGTGCTGGCCCGTTCGGCCAATTCGGTCGCCTCGCGCTCTTCCGCCTCGAGTTGGGCGCCGCGCTGGGTGATGCCCTGCCGACGGGCCGCGATCAGCGTGGCAATGCGCAATTGCTCTTCTTCGAGTACGGCATGATTGGCCTTGAGCGTTTCTTCCTCCGCCAGGGCCTGTTCCTTGATGGCGGTCAATTCCTTGAGATCGCCGGCCACGGCGTCGGCGCGGGCGCGCAATTGCGGCACGATGGCAGCGATCAGCATGGCCCCGCGCGCCGATCCCAGCGCATCGTCGGGATCAACGATCAAGGCGGGCGGGGGATTGAGCGAAATGCGTTGCAGCGCCGCCAGCACATTGGCGATTTCGGCATCGGCGCCATCGAGACGACCGCGGATCACCAGTTCGGCGACGATCAGATCAGAAAGGCGTTCCTCGACATCCGCCACCTCGATCTCGGCCATTTTCACCCGCTGGCCGGCAGCGATCAGCGCCGCGCTCTGCTGGGTGCGGTCGCCCTCCATCGCCTCGATCTCGGCCTTGAGCGTGTCGATGCGCTCACGACTGAGATTGAGCGAGGCTTCCACTTCGGCCAGATCGGTGGCGCTGGCCGAGGCGGTGGCCTCGCCGGCGTCGTGCGGCGGCTCGGCGGGTGCGGCGTCTTCGATGGGCGTGGGAGCGGTCTCGGCCGGGGTCTGGGCGAGCAGCGGCCAGGCGGCCAGGCTGGCCAGCGCCAGGCCCGCGAAGGCGGCTTTCGCTATGCTCCCCGGTCCGGCCGGCATGGCAACTCCCCAGATGAGGCCGATGGGCCCCGAATCACTTGTGCGCACTTTAGCAATGGCAGGGCAAACCACTGGTTAATGCGGCTTAACCATAATGATCCCGTATGCCGCAACGGACCGGGCAATAGGGGCGGGTTTGGCCCAAACTATGGCCGACAGAGCGTTATTCGCCGCGGTGATAGGGATGGCCGGAGAGAATGGTGGTGGCGCGATAAAGCTGTTCGGCCAGCATGATGCGCACCAGTTGATGGGGCCAGACCATGGGGGAAAAGCTCAGCATCATGTCGGCCGAACGGGCGAAGCCGGGATCGAGCCCATCGGCACCGCCGATGACGAAACTGGCGGCCGGGCGGCCCTCGTCGCGCCAGCGCAGCACAAGTGCTGCGAAGGCTTCCGAGCCGATGGCCTTGCCACGCTCATCGAGCGCCACGACGACGCCGGCAGGCAGGGCTGAGCGCAGGGCCTTGGCTTCCTCCGCCTTGCGGGCGGTGGCGGAGCCGGCCCGCGATTCCCCCAGTTCGATGGTGTCGAAATGCGTCAGGGCGAGCGGCTTGCCGCTCGCCGTCGCCCGGTCGAGATAGCGGGCCACGAGCTCGCGCTCGGGGCCGGCTTTCATCCGTCCGATGGCGGCAAGAGCGATGCGCATGATCGATGGATCAGTGCGTATCGCCCGCGAAATCGGCCTGCCACATCTTTTCGATGTTGTAGAATTCGCGCACTTCGGGCCGGAAAATATGCACGATCACATCGCCGGCATCGACCAGGACCCAATCGCAATGGGGCAGGCCCTCGACGCGAGGCTTGCCGCGACCATTGTCGCGCAGGGCGGTGATGATCTGATCGGCGACGGCGCCGACATGGCGCTGCGAGCGGCCCGAGGTCACGACCATATGGTCGGCCAGGGAAGATTTGCCGGTAATGTCGACGGCCACGGTTTCTTCGGCCTTGGCATCATCGAGGGTCTCGAGGATCAGGTCGATCAGGGGCTTGTCGGAAGCGGCGGCGGGGGCCGGCGCGGAGGAAATACTTTTATCTGGCAGCACGGTCATCACAAATGGCCTTCTGCCCATGCATCTGCATGAGTCATGCGCAGAGTCAGCATCCTTGGTTGTTGATCGGAATGTTGCGGTGTCCTGGCAAACGGCAAGCCGTTGGTTCTCGTTCCGGAGACAGCGGTCACTTCTGCCCAATATGCGCTTTCTGTGTCAATTTCGCAAGATGGGCCTGTCAGATCGACTCGCCCTGGGGTTTTCGCGCCCGAATCGCGCGCGAGGAAAGCGTCGATTGGCGTCCGCGCAGGAACACCCAGGCCGGCGCGGGGCGACGCGCGAGCAGGGGCGCGTCCTCCTCGTCGATCTGGGCATGGGCAAGCGCTGTCGCCGCGCGGGAGGCGAGGGCGCTGCGCGCCGCGCCGGGGCGCACATAGACGGCGAGGGGGATTGTCCCGGCGATATCCTCCCAACGCTCCCAGCGGTGAAAATCGGCGAGGCTGTCGGCGCCCATGATCCAGACGAAGTGCCGGTCGGGCAGGGCGGTGGTGAGGAAGCGCACCGTCTGCCAGGTATAGGTGAAGCCTCTCGCCGCCTCGAAGCCGGTGACGCGGATCCGAGGATTGCCGATGGCGCGGCGCGCCGCCGCGACCCGATCGGCGAGCGGCGCCAGTTCGCCATGGCTCTTGAGCGGATTGCCGGGGGTCACCAGAACCCAGAGCGCATCGAGCGCCAGCCGGCGCAGGGTTTGCTCCATCACCAGGATATGGCCGGCATGGATGGGGTTGAAACTGCCCCCGAACAGGCCGATGCGCATGCCCGACGCCGATGGCGGCAGGCCGGTGATGTCAGCGGCTCTCACGGGCGCAATTGTCCATTGCCACGGATGCGATATTTGAAGCTGGTCAATTGCTCGACCCCGACCGGACCACGAGCGTGCATCCTGCCGGTGGCAATGCCGATCTCGCCGCCAAAGCCGAATTCGCCGCCATCGGCGAATTGGGTCGAGGCGTTGTGCACCAGGATGGCGCTGTCGATCTCGTGGAAGAATTTTTCGACCGCGCCCAGATCCTCGGCGATGATCGCCTCGGTGTGATGGCTCGAATAGTGCTCGATATGGGCAATGGCCGCTTCGAGGCTGTCGACGATCTTCACCGAGATGATGGCGTCCTCATATTCGGTCTTCCAGTCGTCCTCTGTCGCCGGTTTGGCTGCCGGCATCAGGGCGAGGACGGTCTCGTCGCCGCGAATTTCGCAGCCCTTGGCCGCCAGCGCCTCGAGGATCGGCTTGAGATGGGTCGAAACCACGTCCTGATGAACGAGCAGGGTTTCGGCGGCGCCGCAAATGCCGGTGCGGCGCATCTTGGCGTTGAGGGTGATGCTGACGGCTTTATCGAGATCGGCCGAGCGGTCGATATAGACATGCACGAGGCCTTCGAGATGGGCGAAGACCGGCACCCGCGCCTCGGACTGCACGCGTCCGACCAAAGATTTGCCGCCACGGGGCACGATGACGTCGATATTGCCCGAAAGCCCGCGCAGCATCTCGCCCACGGCGTCGCGATCGGTGGTGGGCACCAATTGCACGCCATCTTCGGGCAGGCCCGCCTGTTTCAGTCCCAGCCGCAGGCAATCGACCAAGGCGCGCGAGGAATGCAGGCTGTCGCTGCCGCCGCGCAGGAGCACGGCATTGCCCGATTTAAGGCAGAGCGCGCCGGCATCGGCGGTCACATTGGGCCGGCTTTCATAGATGACGCCGATGACCCCGAGCGGAGTGCGGACGCGCTCGATATGCAGTCCGTTCGGACGATCCCATTCGGAGATGACGGCCCCGACCGGATCGGGCAGTTCGGCGATGGTTCGCAGGGCGTCGATGATGCCGTCAAGCCGCGCATCGGTGAGCAAAAGCCGGTCCTGAAAGGCCTTGGTCATGCCTTTCTTGACCGCTTCGTCCATGTCGAGCGCGTTGGCGGCAAGAATGTCGGCGCGGTTGGCATCGACCGCCTGGGCAGCGCCGAGGAGGGCGGCGTGCTTGCGCTCGGCCGAGGCCGTGGCGAGCCTTGCGGCCGCGGCGCGGGCCTTGCGGCCCAGCTCGGCCATGAGGGCGGGGATGTCCGAGGCAATCGCTTCCATGGCGCTCATAGCTCTACAGTCTCCTTGGTGCCGATCAGAACCAGATTGTCGCGGTGGATCATCTCGGCGCGATTGCCGGCGCCGAGCAGTTCCACGATCACGTCGCTGCGCTTGCCCATGACGAGGCGCGCGTCGTCGCTGTCGAGGCCGGACAGGCCGCGGGCGATCTCGCGCCCGTCGGGGCCGGTGACGGCGATGGTGTCGCCGCGCTCGAATGCGCCGGCGATCTTGGTGATGCCGATGGGCAAGAGCGAGCGCCCCTGCTTGAGGGCGCCGGCGGCACCGGCATCGACCTGCACGGTTCCCGCCACGGCCAGCGTCCCCATGATCCAGCGCTTTCGCGACTGGGCGCGGGTGGTCGAGGGATGGAACAGGGTATGAAGGCCGCCCTCGGTCAGGGCTTTCAGCGGGTGGGTTTCGGTGCCCTTGGCGATGATCATGGCGGTGCCGGCGAGGGTGGCGATCTTGCCCGCCTCGACCTTGGTGGTCATGCCGCCGCGCGAGAGGTGGCTCGCCGCGCCGCCGGCCATGGCCTCGATGGCAGGCGTGATGCGCTCGACCACCGGGATATGGGTGGCGGATGGGTCTTTGGCCGGCGGGGCGGTGTAGAGCCCGTCGATATCGGAGAGCAGAACCAGCATGTCCGCTTCGATCATGGTGGCGACGCGGGCCGAGAGGCGGTCATTGTCGCCATAGCGGATCTCGGCGGTGGCGACGCTGTCGTTTTCGTTGATGATCGGGATGGCGCCCAGCCCCAGCAAGGTCTGGATCGTGGTGCGGGCATTGAGATAATAGCGTCGCTCCTCGGTGATATTGGGGGTGATGAGGATCTGGCCCGTGACGATAGCGTGCCGCCCCAGCGCTTCGGCCCAGGCCTGGGACAGGGCGATCTGCCCGGCGCTGGCGGCGGCCTGCGATTGCTCCAGCGTCAGGGTCAGGGCGGAAAGACCCAGGAGCCCCCGCCCCAGGGCGATGGCGCCCGAGGAGACAACGACGATGTCGCGACCCTCGGCCTTGAGGCCGGCAATGTCCTGGGCCAAGGCATCGAGCCAGGCCTTGCGCAGCTTTCCCGTCTTGTCGACGAGCAGGGCCGAGCCGATCTTGATGGTGATGCGCCGATAGGGCGCCAGCGCATGGTCGCGCATCAGGGGGTCCATTTTTCCTGCGTCTTCTGCCGCTCGGCCGCCATTTCCTCGGCCTTTTCCGCATCGATCACGGCGAGCACATCGTACAGAACCTGCTCGATCCCCTGGCCGGTGACGCCGGAAATGGCGCGCACTTCGGCCTTGCTGACCTTTTTGAGCGCCTTGAGCTTGGCTTTCAGTTCCTCTGGCTCGAGGGCGTCGATCTTGTTGAGCACGACGATTTCGGGCTTTTCGGCCAGAACGTCGGCATAGGCGGCCAATTCATGACGAATGGCCTTGTAGACATGGGCCACGTCTTCATTGGTGCCGTCGATAAGATGGATCAGCACGCCGCAGCGCTCGATATGGCCGAGAAAACGGTCACCGATGCCGATGCCCTCGCTGGCCCCTTCGATAAGGCCGGGAATATCGGCCAAGACGAATTCACGCTCGCCGGCCCGAACAACGCCCAGATTGGGCGCCAGGGTTGTGAAGGGATAGTCGGCGATCTTGGGCTTGGCGGCGGAGACTGCAGCCAGGAACGTGGATTTACCGGCATTGGGCTGGCCGACAAGGCCGGCATCGGCGATGAGCTTGAGGCGTAGCCAGATGCCCTTTTCCGTGCCCGGCTGGCCGGGATTGGCGTGGCGCGGCGCCTGGTTGGACGACGTCTTGAAATAGGCATTGCCGAAGCCGCCATTGCCGCCCTTGAGCAGCACCACGCGCTGGCCCACTTCAGTGAAGTCGGCAATCAGCGTCTCCTGGTCTTCCTCGAAGATCTGCGTGCCGACCGGTACGCGCAGCACGGCGTCGGCCCCCTTGGCGCCGGTGCGGTTCCTGCCCATGCCGTGAATGCCCACTTCGGCGCGGAAATGCTGCTGGTAGCGATAGTCGATGAGGGTGTTGAGCCCATCAACGCATTCGGCCACCACATCGCCGCCGCGTCCGCCATTGCCGCCATCGGGACCGCCGAATTCGATGAATTTCTCGCGGTGGAAACTGACGGCGCCAGCGCCCCCGGCGCCGGAGCGGATATAGACCTTGGCTTGATCGAGAAATTTCATATGCTTCGTGCCTTCCACATGCCAAGCGTCAGTTTGGTGTCGATATGCTCCACCTCGACGCCGCGCGCAAGGCAGAGGAGCCAGGATCGGCCAGTTTCGGTGAAGCCGAGCCGGCGCTGAATGGCCAGCGAGGCCTGGTTGAAATGAAAGACGCCGGAATAGACGGCGGGCGCCGCGGTGGTTTCGAAGAACCAGTCGAGGCAGAGTTGAGCGGCTTCGCGCATGAAGCCCTGACCCCAGAACGGCCGCCCGAGCCAATAGCCGATGATCGGACCTTGCGGGCCTGGATGGAAGCCGACATGGCCGATATAGCCTTGTCCGGGCCGCTCGATGCAGAAGTTGGCGTCGTCCGGGGCGGTGTCGGGCTGGCGAGTGCGCAGCCAGGCCTTGGCGTCGGCAAGCGAATAGGGAAACGGCACCCGCGCCAGATTGCCCGAAACGCCGAAATCGTTGAGATAGCGGGCGAGGGGAATGGCGTCATCGGGGCGGGGCGGGCGGAGCACCAGTCGCGATCCGGTCAGTGTCGGTAGCATCATGCGCGCCACTCCATGATGAAGAGCGGCTTGCCCCGGTGCCGTTCGATTAGGCTGTGGGTGCGCTCGAGGAGGGTGAAGCCGGCTTTTTCGAGGACGCGGGCTGATGCGGGATTGGCGGCCAGAACCCGGGCCCGGATCGTGGCAATCCCCGCTGTTTGGGCGGCAGCCATCAAGGCCCTGGCGGCCTCGGACGCATAGCCCTGTCCCCAATGGGCCTCGGAAAGCCAGTAGCCAAGCTCTGCCGGAGCCGTCTCCCGAAAGGAAAGACCCACAATGCCGATCAAATCGTCGCTATCGCGCCGAGTGATGGCGTAAGGGCGCTGCTCGGCACTCTGGGCGACCCGATCGATAAAGCCGCGTCCATGCTCTTCGAGATAGGGAAAAGGCAGGCTGGCGGTGGGCTCACTCACCTTCTTGTTGTTGGCGCCGGCAACCAGGGCCTCGAGATCGCTGGCCACCGGCTGACGCAGGCATAGGCGGCTGGTGTCGATTGTTTCCGGCAAGGCATCTCTCAGGCGCATCGGCTTTTCTCTCCATTTGCCCAATTCGTGCGGTCGAGCCGGGTCACAATATGCTCGACATTGTGTTGCAGCGCCTGGGAAAAACGAAATTCGCGACCGACAGGACGAAATCCCAGCCGCGCCTTGAGCTGCAACGAGGCGTGGTTGTCGTGATGCGCGCTCGACAAAATCGCGTCGTCCTCGGATTGGGCGAAGTGCCAATCGATGACGGCACGGGCCGCCTCCAAGCCATATCCGCGCCCCCAATGCGGTCGCGCAATCCAGAAACCGAGTTCGCCCAGCAAGGAGACGCCACCGATCAGGCCTTTTTGAGGGTGATCGACGATGAACAGCGCCTTGCCCGGCGCCGGGGGCGGGGCCTGGCGCAGCCAATCGGCGGCCATGGTCAGCGTATAGGGCCAGGGGAGCGGCGTCAGCCAGCGGGCCACGGCATATTCACCCACGCCCAGAGCATAGCAGGGCGCGTCGTCGGCGCGTGGCGCGCGCAGCAGCAGGCGGTCGGTGACGAGCTCGGTCATCTTTCGAAATCCAGCCGCATCAGCATCACCGCCTGGCCGGTCAGGGTGCCGCTGGCGTCGACACTTTCGCCGATTTCCACAAAGCCGGCCTTGCGCAACACATGGCGCGAAGCGGTGTTGGTCAGGAGGGCGCGGGAGCGCAGCGCAACCGCGCCCGCCGCGCGGGCGGCGGCGACGACGGCGCGAGCGGCTTCGGTGGCGAAGCCCTGTCCCCAATACGGCTCCCCCAGCCAATAGCCCAATTCGGGCAGTTGATCGGGCAGGAGGTGGAGGCCGATCGTTCCCAGATAGCGATGACCCTCGAGGATCGACCAGGCGTGCTCGGCGTCGCCACGGGCGATTTCGGTGACGAACAGCCGCCCGTCTTTCTCTTCGTAGGGATGTGGCAACCGGGACAATACGGCGTGAATATGTTTGTTGTTGGCGAGCCGCGCCATTTGCGGAACATGATCCAGGCTTGGAGTGACAAGGGTCAGGCGCTCGGTGAGAAGCGTTGCGGGCAGGCGGTCCTTGAAGCTGGTCATCATGTTCGATCCGAAAACGAAAAGGGGAACCGGCGGACCGGTTCCCCTTTTATTTCGCGCTTGTCGCCAAACTCGCGCCGGGGAACGGGTCTCCGGCGGATTGGTCAGGCCTGCCGGGTTATTCGGCGGCCTCTGCCGGGACGACGGAAACGTGAACTTTGGCGTTTGCACGGGTGCGGAACGACACGGTGCCGTCGACCAGTGCGAAAATGGTGTGGTCCTTGCCCAGGCCGACGCCAGTGCCCGGAGCCCATTTGGTGCCGCGTTGGCGGATGATGATGTTGCCGGCGACGACAGCTTCGCCACCGAACTTCTTCACGCCAAGACGACGGCCAGCGGTATCACGACCGTTGCGGGATGAACCGCCTGCTTTCTTATGTGCCATTGTCTAGCTCCTTATTCCTGATCGGCCTTCGGGGCGGCCTTCTTGGCCGGGGCCTTCTTTGCCGGCTTCTCGCCGGCATCGCCTTCAGCCTCGGTCTTCTTGGCGGCGGCCTTCTTGGGCGCTGCCTTGGCTTCGGTGGCGTCGTCCGACTTGGCGGCCTTCTTGGCCGGGGCATTGTCGGTCACGGCGTCGCCGGCGTCAGCCTTGGCGGCGGCCTGGATGGTCGGCTTGGCGCCGCCGGTCAGGATCTCGGTGATCCGGACGGTCGAGAGCAGCTGACGATGGCCGTTGCGGCGACGCGAATTGTGACGGCGGCGCTTCTTGAAGACGATGACCGTCTTCTGCTTTCTGGTTTCGACCAGCTCGGCAGCAACCAGGGCGCCTTCCACCAGCGGTGCGCCGATGGTGTCGCCAACCATCAGCACTTCCTCGAAGGTGACGATGTCGCCAGCTTCGGCGTCGAGCTTTTCGATCTTGATGACGTCGTTGGCAGCAACCTTGTACTGCTTGCCGCCCGTCTTGATGACAGCGAAAGTCATATGCACAACCGGATGGGTCAAACACCCGGTCCCTTTTCTGTCGCGCCCTACGGCACCGCGGCTTGCCTGCCGTTTTGCGGTTTATCGAGTGGGCCGAAATGGCCGGCAGCCTCGAGCAGCGTTTTTCAAACACAACCAGCGCGCCGGTGGGCCGGTGCGCATGGACCGGGCGCTTATCGGGAAAACGGGCGGCAGAGTCAAGATGTCTTGGCCCCAAAGCGCCCCGCCCGGGGCCGAACCCTAGCTTGTCGCGTTGGGATACCAGTTGCGACGACGCAGCTCGATGCCTGCCGCCAGACCGGTTTCGAGCGCCGACAGATCGCTGTCGCCATAATGATAGGGATAGACGATGCCCGGCTTGAAGATGTTGATCGCCTCGACCGCCTGCTCGGGCGTCATGGTATAAGGCAGGTTCATCGGCAGGAAAGCCACGGCGATGTCGCGCAGGGCCAGCATGTCCGGGGTGGGTTCGGTGTCGCCGGCGATATAGACTTTCCTGTCGCCCAAACTCAGCACATAGCCATTGCCGACCCCTCTTGGATGATAGCGCAGGCGCTCCTCGGTGGTATTGTGCGCGGCGATGGCCGCCACCGGCACACCATCGATCTCACCGGTTTCGCCATTGGCGAGGGCGATCGCCCTGGCTTGCAGCGCCGCGGGCAATTTATCGTAGACGTCCTGATTGGTGAGGAGCGGCGCCGCGCCGGCAATGGCGTCGAGCGTCGGCAGGTCGAAATGGTCGCCATGGCCGTGGGTAATCAGAATGGCCGTCGGCGCGGGCAAGGCCGCATAGCGCTCGGCCCCGCCGACCGGATCGACATAGAGAACCTTGTCGTCCCATTCTAGAGCCAAGCTGGCGTGGTCGATGGGATGGATGACGAGGTCGCCCTCGCTGGTGGCAATCATATCGGACAAGGGCGCCTCCTCTGCATGGGCGAAATTCTGGCCCAGAAAGCTCATCACAATAGGCAAGCCGGCCATGCCGGCAACAAGGCTGCGTCGCGTGACCACAACAAATCTCCCTTTCGCTAAGCCTGATGGCCCACAAACCATAACGCCTCAGCGGAGGGGGAGATGGCTGCGCACACGAATGTGACTCGCTTTGCCCGAGGTGTTTGATCCCGGACTTTGCTGGTGCGATCTTTTCCCATGAATGGAAGGATGCCCTATGGGCCAGGTTCACCATGGGAGTGCCACGACGACAGTGGCAGTCCGTCGAGCGATACAACATAGTCAAGAGAGCTTGAGGGCTCTGGCCAAGCGCTACGGGATCAAGGCGCCGCTCCGAAAGCGGCGCCGCGAGATTATTCGATGCCATCCGAGGAGGATTAAGTCCCTAAAGCAAAGACCCCAGCGCCGAAAAAGCGCTGGGATTTTCGCTCAGGCTACAGCGTATCCCCGTCCCAGAAAGCGCGGGATCGCCAGCATGAGCAACACGAAAGCGCCGGTCAGGAATTTCAGGTCGCTCGGTTCGAGCCCGAGCGCCAGAGCCATGCTGATGACCTGATAATAAACGATCGCGCCGACGGCAGGCGCTATCACCTGTTGCAGCATGGTGCGCCGACCGACGATAGTCTCGCCCACGATCAACGCCGCAAGACCGTTGAGGAGCACGCCGAAGCCCATATTCACGTCGGCAAAGCTCTGGTTCTGAGCCATGACAGCGCCACCCATGGCGCACATTGCACCGGCGAGCCCGATGCCGAGGATGGTCTGCCGCCAGATCGAGATGCCTTGCGCACTGGCCATCCGGCTGTTGGCGCCGACCGCACGCATGGCGAGCCCCGCCTCGGTCTTGAGAAAGACCAGCAACAATCCCGAGAAGACCACGACGAGCACGCCCACCAGACCGATCTGCCACCACAGGAGCGACGAGAAGGGCCCAAGGATCATGTCGAAAATCATCTCATAGGAAAAAAGCGGCTGGTTCGGCTTACCAAGTATTCGGATATTGATACTGAACAGCATGGTCAGCACGATAATCCCGCAAAGTAGCGTATTGAGCCGCAGCGTGAGGTGGATGACCGCGGTGGCCACCCCTGCAACAAAGCCCGCGAGCACGGCGATCAGCGTCGCGGTGAGCGGGTCGAGCCCAGCCGCGATCGCAGCCGCAGCGGCCGCAGCACCAAGCGGGAACGATCCTTCTGCGGTCAGGTCGGGAAACGACAGAATCCTGAACGGGATCATCACCCCCAGCGCGACGAAGGCGTAGATCACCCCCTGCATCAGGGTCACCGGCGCAAGATTGAGATACGTATGGAGAAACTCAGTCACCGTTATGTCCTTGTAGGTGTCTTGGCGGGCTGCTGCCTACGCCAGCAGCATCTTGTCGTCGACGATGTGGAAGCGTTCGATCAGCTTCTCGACGCTCAGCCCGGCCTTTTCGGCACCGGATGCTTCGTAGACAACGCGGCCAGCCATCATCATGACCAAACGGTTTCCGAAGTCGATGGCGTGCTGCATATTATGCGTCACCATCACGGCGGTCAGGTGATCGCGCTCGATCGCGTCCAATGTCGCGCGCATCACCGTCTCGGCGGTCTTGGGGTCTAGCGCCGCCGTATGTTCGTCCAGCAATAGGACTTTTGGAGTTGTGATCGTGGCCATAACCAGCGACAGCGATTGTCGCTGGCCACCCGAGAGAAGCCCCACACTATGGTCGAGCCGGTCCTCAAGGCCCAGCCCGATACGCGCCAGCATCTCGCGGAACAGCTTTCTACGCGCCGGTGTGCTGGCGAATTTGAGCCGGTCGGACTTGCCCCGGCGTATCGCCAGGGCAAGGTTTTCTTCGATGGTCATGCTCGCCGAAGTTCCTGCCAGAGGATCTTGGAACACGCGGCTGACGAGGTCGCTCCGCTTGTGCACCGGCGTTGGCGTGACGTTGCGTCCGTCGATCTCGATCGCACCCTCGTCGACAATCAGTTCACCAGCAATCGCATTGAGAAACGTGCTTTTGCCGGCACCGTTGCCGCCGATGATCGCCGCGAAATCACCTTTGCTAAGCGAAAGAGACAACCCATCGAGCGCCACGCGTTCGTTGACGCTGCCCCGGTAGAAGGTCTTACGCAGGTCTTTGACAGTGAGCATGAACCCGTTCCCGTCAGTCTACCAGACAATCACAGTCGGCGAGGGAAGCGGGAAGGGTCAAGCCCAGTGCAGACAATCGCTTCGCGTTGATCAGCGGCACGTGCTGCTCGGCGCTCGGCTTGAAGTTCGCCAGTTCCGCGGGCTTTGCGCCTTTGAGCAGATCGACAGCGAGCAGGCCCCCGTTATAGCCGACCTGATCGTAGGACACGGACAGCGAGGCCAATGCAGCCCCTTCCTGAACGGCCGGGTGCGAGGCGTTGATGACGGGGATACCCATACGGTCGGCCGAGGCAGCCACGGCAGGCAAGGCAGGCTGGATCAGGTTCGAGGACGGGACGTAGATGAAGTCGACGCCGTTAAGCGCGGTGGTGCGCTGCTGGATGTCGTTCACGGATTCAACACCTTCGGCCTTGAACCGGATTCCGGCCGCGTTGGCCGCAGCTTCGGCCGCCTTGAGCGAGGCCACGTCGCCGACGTCGCCGGGATTATAGAGCAAGCCCATCGATTCAACGCCACCCAGGAGCTCGTCAGCGAAGGCGATGATCGCCTCAAGCGATTGCAGGTTGGACGAGCCCACGAACCGCTCCGATCCGTGCTCCCAGTCGGGCACGAGCTGGGCGCCGAGCGGGTCGGCCACCACCACGAAGACGATCGGGAGTTCCTTGTTATTGATCAGGTTGACGGCCGCCTGCGAGACTGGCGTCGTGATCGTCACCAGGAGATCGGGGTCCTGGGCTTCGAGGCTGCGCAGCACCTGGGGGGTGAGCGAGGGATCGAAATTACCATGCTGGTAGGCATAGGTGACGTTCTTGCCTTCGACATAACCGTTGTCGGCCAGCGCCCGCTTGAACCCGACGACAGCCTCGTCGAGGGTGACGTGCGGCCCGTTATTGGCGATGGCGATCGTGGTCATGCCGTCCTGAGCCAGAACGGTCGGAACCGCGATGGCCATGGCCGCAGCCACCATAAGTGAGCGAATGGCCGTTTTGGCCTGAAAGTTTATCATTATTGTTCCCTTGCCTATCGTGTGTCGGCGTATTGTTGTTTTAGCCGCAGGGGCGACACCTACCTTGCGCACTTCTATAAGGGCGGCGTCTGGACGCCGCCCTTGTCCCCTCGTAGCGCGCTAGCTGCTCTTGGATGCCGGAATGACCGGAAGCGAAAGCGCACTATCGTAAGCGCCCCCGAAATGGATACGGTGATTGCCGCTATTGATGCGTTCCTCGAACCCCATCGCCAGATCGGCAGGCTGAATGGACCGCCCTGACACGATCAGCCGAAGCGTTTCGCCGGGTTCGAGATGCACGGCGGTGGGGTGGATTTCCACGCGCGCCCGCACCGGTGTCCTGGTCTGCACCGGTTGCAGCGCGGTATGGGCAAGAACCGGACGCCAAGGCTTGCTTTCCGGTGCTTCGCCGCGATGCGACAGCCGCAACCAGCCGCGCGACACGATGTCGTTCGGATTGTTGCCGCTTTCACCCAGGAAATGCACCGTGTTCCCCTCCCGATCGAGCTTGCTCAGCCCGACGAAGAGGTCGGTATCCTCACCTTCGGTCAGTTCGACCCAGAGCGTGAGAGCGATATGGCCTGCAATGTCCATCGGCTCCTGCGCGACCATGTCGAAATGGGCCGCGCCGGTATTGCTGTCATATTCGACCATCCCGCTTTCACCCGGCGCCGCAGCAGCGAGCTGCTCGGATCCGGCGAGGTGCACAATCCTATAGTCGGTTTCCGGGATCGGCCAGTTGGCGGCCGTGCGCATGTGATAGGCGGTGCGTGTGCGGTGAATACGCAGGCTGATCGGAGCCTGGTCGACGTCCCAGCCATTGTCGACACCTTTGACGAAGTGGTCAAAGAACCGCCGCTGCAAAGCCAGTCCTGCCGGGTCGTAATAGGCGCCCCATTCCCCATCACGATGGGCGAAGAGATATTTATCCTTCGACCCGATGCGCATGTAGTTCTCGAAGGCATCCCGTGAGTGCTTGCCCTGATCCGAAAAGGATCCGCCGATCAATGTCGGCACGGTGACGTTCTTCAACCCCTCCATCATCGCTATCCGCTCGGCATGGACCGGATCGGTGATCAGACGCGGCTGCGCGGCCATATCGGTAAAGGCGCGAAGCGTGTCGGCCTGACCGGGGTCGTTGAGCGAGGGAATAGTGAAGTTTTCGAAGATGTACCGGGACATAACCGTGTTGGGAATGCCCCCGAGATAGTCGGATCTGAACCGATCCGTCCGCGCGTCCCAAGGATTGATCGCAACCAGCCCCTTGGGCGCCAGCGCCGCGACGAAATACTGGCTCAGACCGAGGTAGGAGACGCCCGAGAGCGCCACCTTGCCGTTCGACCATGGCTGGTTGGCCACCCATTCGATGGCATCGCGGAAATCCTCGAAGGCCTGCTTGGAAAAGGGCGCTGCCCGACCCGGAGACTTTCCGAAACCGCGCACGTCGACATGAATGACGCCATAGCCGTGCGGCACCCAGAAGGCCGGATCAGGCCCTTCGAAGGTCGCGTCCTCGGAAAAGCACATTACGCCCAGATGGGTATTGGGGATCGCGTCGAAGACGCGATAGTGCACTTCATGCAGTTCCTTACGGTAGATCGTCATCGCCATGATGATCGGCACCGGCCCCTGCATTTGCGGCAGGTAGCGGTTGGCCGAGAGGATCGAGCCGTCGGCCATCGGGATGCCGAAGTCCTTGACCACCGACATCCCCGCACCACGCGGCGCCACCTGAACCGTAAGGTGGCGCCTGGTTTCGAGCTGTTGCGTTTGGGTTCCGTCCATCATCCAGGCCTCAGAAGAACGTTGAGATGCTGCGCGCGGTCAGCACCGACTGTCCCAGAACGACCTTGCGCCGGGCGAGCTTCCACACGCCGTCCACGCGCCGCAGACGGTCATGACGTTTGCCGTAATATTTGTCTTCTTCGGTCTCGATGCGGCTGCGGTAGATATAGATATTCGAGCGGACGGCCATCTCGTCGCCCTCTACCGCGGTCACATGGACGTTGCTCACATAGTGCACCATGCGGGACGGCGGTATTTCCGCCCACGCGTCACCGAATCCGAGCCGGTCGACGCGCATCTTGAGCGTCGCCTTGGTCTCGGACATGTAAGCGAGCTGGTCGCGCTCGGCGACCACATTCACGACATTGCGGCGCGCCTCGACCGTCTGGATCGTGGGGACCCAGTAGTCGATATCGTCGGCCAGGAGGTCGAGCCAGCGGATATATTCAGCCTCGCTCAGCAGGTCCGCTTCCCGGAACAGAAACTCTTCTGCCTCGAACCGCAGGCGCATCGCGTCGGTCACGTCGATGGTCATCGCTTGATCCTCTATCACACGATCCTCTTGTGCTGGTCATGCTCGTCCATCACGTGGCGGCGCCCGGCAATATCCAGGTCGATATCGATGGGCTGAGCCATCTGGTCGGCCCAAGTCTGGTACATGGCGCGCTGGTTGATGTCGGAATGCTTGTTGTCGAGCAGGCCGGGCATCCGCTCCTGCCGGAATTCATATCCCATGCCCATCTGGTAGTTGGCGGGCAGCATCTTGGAGATCGGGTTCCTGGCCGAGAACGAGGTCTGCACCCAGTTGTCCATGTCGTCCTGCTCCCAGGTGCCGGCAGGGCCCTGCCTCAACATGCAGTGATTGCGCAGCAGGTCCTTGATGCGCTGCGGAGCCTTCTTGTCGACAATGGTCAGGTCGCGAACTTCGGTCTTGAGCGGTCCCTTCGGATGCCAGATATGCAGCGAGGCGAAGGGGAACTCGATCGAGAAGTTCGGGAAGATTGTGGCATGGACCGGGGTGAGCTGCGTGGCGCGGAAATCGCCAAGACGCTAGCGCATCTCGTTCTCAATCTCGGGCGTAGCCATCCACTCATCGATACCCTCGAGGTGGCCGTAACCGCCCCGCGCCGCTTCCTTGGAGGCAACCCAGGCGCCTACGCCGTGACCGTTGCCGCACTGGATCTGGTAGCCTTCCGTGCCCGACACGCGATTTCCCGCACCTTCGAGCCCCGGAACCTTGAAGATCGAGGCATGGGTGAAGGCAGCGTGGTAGCTGTCGCCGATGAAGTTCTCTGCGGCATGCTTCCAATTGCAGGGAATGACCCAACGACGCGTGCCGACGACGATTTCGGTGCCGCCATCCAGGCGGTCGAGCAGGCAGTCGAGGTAGAACGTGCTATCGGCGAGGAAAGTGCGCAGATCAGGTCCGTTGCGATCCCAGGTCGCAAACAGCAGGCCCTTGTAATTGTCCACGCGGGGCACCTCGACCAGACCCCATTCTTCGAGATCCAGCTGGTTGCGGTAGCCGACTTCGAGACTCGGAACACCCTTGAGGCTTCCGTCATTGGAGTAGGCCCAGCCGTGATAGGGGCAGAGGAACGAGCGTGCGCTACCCTTGTCGACGCGGCACACGGTACCACCGCGGTGGCGGCAAAGATTCAAGAGGACACGAATTTTGCCGTCCCCACCACGGACCACGATCACGGGGTCCTCACCGATCCAGGTCGTGAAGAAGTCGTTCTTGTTGGGGATTTCGGTTTCGTGGCCGAGACAGATCCAGTTGCGCCGGAAAATGCGCTCCATCTCCATGTCGTAGATTTCTTGGTCCGCGAAGATGCGGCGATCTACCAACCCTCTGCTCATGTCTACCAATGAGGAAATGTCTATCGCCATTTCGCGCGCTCCCGGCTGTGCTGATACGTGTCGGCGTGCATGCCGCCGTGACTGATGAAAGGGACATTATTGTCGGACATGTTGATATGTCAATCCGATAAAACCGCGCAAATTACGTGTGCATCGCGCGAATTGTCCTATAATATCGAAGCCACACAATTGGCGCCGGACAGAAACCGGACCGACAAGGAGAACAAGATGAGCGGAACCAGCACCATGAACGTGATCGAGATCACCGCGGCTGGGGGGCCCGAAGTGCTCAAGCTAGCGCGTCGGGATATCCCTAAACCGGGCGAGACCCAGGTACTGATACGCGTGGCTTTTGCCGGCGTTAATCGGCCCGACGTGGCGCAGCGCCAGGGCATCTACCCGCCACCTCCCGGCGCCAGCGACCTGCCTGGCCTTGAGGTGTCGGGCGAAGTCGTCGCCTGCGGAGCAGGCGTCACCCGATTTGCCGTAGGGGACAAGGTCGCCGCGCTCGTCAATGGCGGCGGATATGCCGAAAATTGGCGTG
>JAHCJW010000302.1 GCA_026126125.1 Devosia sp. | reverse complement strand
CTGGTTGGCGTGTTGCTGATCACCTCGCTCCTGATCATTCCGGCGGCAACGGCGCGGCGGCTGAGCACGACGCCGGAAATGATGGCGCTAGTGGCGGCGGCGCTGGGCGTCGCCTCGGTGGCCGGCGGCTTGTATGGCTCGCGCACCTGGGATACCGCTTCGGGACCCTCGATCGTCGTCGCGGCTCTGCTGATCTTCCTCATATCGCTTACAGTGCCGACAGCTCGGCTTTTTGGCAGGAGACCATAGATGTCGCATAATCATGATGTCCCGACCGATCTCACCCGCAACCAGGGCCTGGTGCTGGGCGCCCTCACCCAATCGGCGGGCCCGCTCAGCGCCTATGACATTCTCGACCGGTTGCGGGCCGACGGATTGCGCGCGCCGCTGCAGGTCTATCGGGCGCTCGACAAGCTGGTCGATCGCGGACTGGCGCATCGGCTGGAATCGCTCAACGCCTTCGTCGCCTGTGCCGACACGCTGTGTCACCGCAAGGGGCTGATCGCGTTTGCCATCTGCGAGGGCTGCGGCAAGGTGGACGAATTCGCCGACACCGTCATCGAGGAGCGGCTGGGCAGCTGGGCAGGCGGCACCGGCTTCAAGGTGGAGCGCACGACGATGGAAATCAGGGGGCGCTGCGCCGGCTGTCTACAGGCGGCTTGAGGGGCGGTATTGTGGACATTCAGGGCGTGATGCCGCCGCCATCCGCCATCCAGAGGGAAAAGCGCATCGCGCTTTTTTCAGATCAGCTCCATTCGCTTCAGGTGGAGGCACCCTCGAACGTCAGGAAGCGCACTGCCGCGGCGCCATATTCGCGCGTGTCGTCGAGCTCGAAGCCGGGCGGCAGCGTTACCGGGACATCTACCGCCTCTTCCCAGACCAGCGTCGCGCCGGGCTTGAGCCAGCCATTGGCGGCGAGTTCGATAAGCGCCTTTTCGCCCAGGCCCTGGCCATAAGGCGGATCGAGAAAGACGAGGTCGAACTGGCCGAAGGTCCCCGGCGTGCCCAGCCCCGTGGCGTCGCGGCGCAGGAGCTTGGTGATGCCGGCGACGCCGAAGTGCTGGATGTGATCGCGGATCAGCCCGCGCGCTTCGGCGCCCAAATCGACAAAAGTGACGTGGGCGGCGCCGCGCGAGAGGGCTTCGAGGCCGAGCGCGCCGGTGCCGGCAAACAGGTCAAGCACACGCTTGCCGTCCAACACCGGGCCGAGCCGGGAGCCGAGAATGTTGAACACGCTCTCGCGTACCCGGTCCGCCGTCGGACGAATGCTGTCGTCCGAGGGCGAGATCAGCTGCTTGCCACGGAATTTGCCGGCAACGATGCGCATGGCTTAACCGCGCGGCTTGCGCGGCGCACCCGGGCGTCCGCCACCCGTGGGACGGGAGCCACCCGTGGGACGGGGGCCACCCGTAGGACGGGAGTTTCCTGTTGGGCGGGAACCACCGGGACGCGGCCCACCGGTCGGACGGCCCGGGCCGGTTGGACGCCCGCCGGGCTTGCCGCCGAAGGG
>JAHCJW010000301.1 GCA_026126125.1 Devosia sp. | reverse complement strand
CGAGCGGGCGGAAGGCGGCGCGCAATTCCTCGACCTGGTCGAGAATCTCGTTGATCTCACTGCGGGCTTCGGCGGTGGCGAGGCGGGTGACGATGCCCTCGCGCGCTTCCGCCAGCGTCGGCTGGCCGCTCGGGGTGATGGCCGAGACATGCACCGCGCGCTGACCGGCAACGCCGCCAATGATCGCCATGCCGCCCTGCTCGAGGCTGAAGGCGCTGTTGCCCAGCGCGGCGTCGGTCACCTGGTCACGCGTCAGCGTGCCCACGGTGGTGGCGGCAAGCCCGTTTTCAGCCAGAAGCATGGCGAAATCGGTGCCTGCGGCAATGCCGGCCTCGAAGGCGGCCTGCTGCTCCGGGGTCGAGAGAACCACCTGTTCGATGGTGCGGCGCTCGGGCGTGGTGAGGCTATCCTTGACCCGCTCATATTCGGCGGCGACGGTGGCCTCGTCGATGGTCTTGTTGGCGGCCAGCGCCGGGATCGACAGGTCGAGCATCCGCACCCGGCGGGTTTCCACGGTGCGATATTCGGCCTGGTGCTGGGCGAGATAGGCCACCAGCTCGTCTTCGGTCGGCTCGGCCGGCGTCTCGATATTGGCTTCGCTCAGCGCGATATATTCGATGCTGCGCTGCGCGGCGGCGTAATTGTTGATCAGGCTGGTGGCGACGGCGGGCAGGGCCTTGTCGGCGAACAGGGTTTCGAGAAGCTGTTCGCGCTTGGCTTCGTTGCCGCGCGCCTCGAAATATTCCGCTTCGGTCCAGCCGCTGGCCTGCAGCACCTGGCTGAAGGTGGTCGGGTCGAAATTGCCCAGCGTGCCCTGGAAGGACGGATCGGCGCGCAGCATCTGACCGAGCTTGGTCTCGGAAACGCCCAGCCCCATCTGCCCTGCCAGCCGGTTCATCGCGGCGCCTTCCGACAGGCCCAGCAGCACGGCGGTCGGCAGGCCGAGGGATTCGGCCTCGGCCATGCTCGGCACCCGGCCGATCTGGCTGGCGAAACGGCTGATCTGGTTCTGATAGGCCCGCAGGAACTGACGCGAGGTGATTTCCTCGTCGCCGACGCGGGCAACCGTGTTGCTGCCCAGATCGGTGATCACGTTGTTGATACCGAAGCCGGCGACACCGACCAGAAGGAATGCGCCCATAATCTTGCCTGGCCAGGATTTTGCAAACAGACGCAAACCATCGAGCATTTCATACGTTCCAGTTTGGGGTCGCGGGCTTTACCGAAGGCAGAGCCCGGACTAGTAAGACTTTTCGACAGCCGGGGTTAGGGCAAAGCCCTCTTTGGCGCAAGAGGCAGGAGTAGCAAGATTGACGACCATCTCACCGCTGATCGCCGGAAATTGGAAGATGAACGGCCTCACGGCCTCGCTGGAAGAGCTTTCGGCGCTGGCGCAATTACTCACCGCCGGTGAGGCTCCGCGGGCCCTCGTCGTCGTCTGCCCCCCCGCGACACTGCTCTCCGCCGTCGCCGCGCAAGGCGCCACAAGCGGCATTCTGGCCGGCGGCCAGGATTGTCACGCCCAGGCATCGGGCGCCCATACGGGTGATCTCTCGGC
>JAHCJW010000300.1 GCA_026126125.1 Devosia sp. | reverse complement strand
CCGCCCCGACGCCGGCCTGATGCAGGCGATGATCCGCTACATCCAGGATTTCCCGGTCGCCCTCCACCACCCCAAGGAGGACGATTACCTGTTCCGCAAGCTGCGCGAGCGCACCTCGGCGGCCAATGCGGAACTCGACGAGCTCGAGCACCAGCATGTGCGCGACGCGGCCCTGGTCAAGGATCTGGCCACCCAGGTCAACCGCTATGCCGCCGGCGAAATCGCACCGGCCGACATGGAACAGGCCGTCTCGCGCTACGCCCAGTCGATCTGGGAGCACATGGGCCGCGAGGAAGGCGTGATTCTGCCGCTCGCCCAGCGCCACCTCTCGGAAGAGGACTGGGCCGAGATCAACGAGGCCTTCCAGAAGAACCGCGACCCGCGTTTCGGCGGCGACACCGATGCCGAGTACAAGCGCCTCTTCTCGCGCATCGTGAACCTCGCCCCGACGTCCAGTTGATCCGCAGCAGACACCAAGAAACCATAAACAGGAGAACACCTTGGAAAAAGCAGTCCGTTTCCACCAGACCGGCGGCCCGGAAGTCCTCAGGCTCGAAGACGTGACGGTCGGCGAACCGGGGCCGGGCGAAGTCCGCCTGCGCCACGTCGCCGTCGGCCTCAACTTCGCCGACACCTACTTCCGCAACGGCACCTATCCGATTCCCCTGCCCGCCGGCATGGGCGTCGAGGCGGCCGGCGTCGTCGAGGCTGTCGGCCCCGGCGTCACCAATGTCGCCGTCGGCGACAAGGTGACCTACACCGGTTTCCTGAACACGCTGGGCGCCTACAGCACCGCCCGCATCATCTCCGCCGCGCCGCTGATCAAGCTGCCGGAGGGTATCGATTGCGAGACCGCTGCCGCAATGACCATGCGCGGCCTGACCTCGGCCTACCTGATGCGCCGCATCTACCCGTTCAAGGCCGGCGACACGCTGCTGATCCATGCCGCCGCCGGCGGCGTCGGCCTCATCGTCTGCCAGTGGGCCAAGGCGCTCGGCGCGAAGGTGATCGGCACCGTGGGGTCGGACGAAAAGGCGGCGTTGGCCAAGGCACACGGCTGCGACCACACCATCGTGTACACCCGCGAGAAGTTCGCCGACCGCGTGAAGGAGTTCACCGTCGGCGAGGGCGTGGCGGTGGTGTACGACTCCATCGGCAAGGACACTTTCATGGATTCGCTGTCGTGCCTGCGGCCCATGGGCATGATGGCGCTGTTCGGCGCGGCCTCCGGCCCGGTGCCGCCCTTCGACCTCGGTCTGCTGGCGAAGATGGGCGCGCTGTTCATCACCCGGCCGACGCTGTTTGTCTATACCGCAAAACGCAGCGACCTCGTGCAGACGGCGGACGAACTGTTCGGCATGGTCACCTCCGGCAAGGTGAAGATCGAGGTCAACCAGCGCTACGCCCTGAAGGACGCGGCGAAGGCGCAGGCCGACCTGGAGGCGCGCAAGACCACCGGCTCGACCATCCTGCTGCCCTGATCGCCGTACCGCGGGGGCTGACTTTCGGATTGTTCAGGCGGGCGCCGGCCGCGGCAGGCGCGGCGCCTTGCCGCGCTTGAACACCATCACG
>JAHCJW010000030.1 GCA_026126125.1 Devosia sp. | reverse complement strand
GCGCGGAAAAGCCGACGCTGAGCCCGAGCGAGGCGGAAAGCTCTTCCCCGATGAGCTGTTGAAGGCTCTGTGTCGCGGCGACCACCTCATCGAGCGCGGCAGACTGCGCCGGGTCCTGCACGGCCGCTTCGACCGGCAGGGTAACGCGGTCGATGGCATCTAGCGCCCGCCCGAACGCCTCCTCGATCCGGTGGGCCAGATCGGCATCCGACGCAAGGCCGGAAAACTCGACCATCTGGCGCACGGCCTCAAGATTGGCGCGCAGCATCGGCATGGTGAGGCCCGAGCGCCAGAACAGCGCCTGTTTGGGCTTGGCTGGCTTGCCGTCTCGGGCAAGGAAGGGCAGGACGCGCTTATCGCGTGCCGCCTCGATACCGTGGGCCATCAGGCCAACAATCCCCTCGAGAGCTTCCGTATAGGTTCGATAATCGTCATAGGCCGCATCCGGGGCCATCAGATGTGACGCGATCCCTTGCGGATCGGCCCACCCCTCGACCAGCGCGCTGGAAATGGAGGCGACATTGGCCGCAACAGCCGCGCCAAAGGCGCACCGAAACCCGGAATGGGCCGCAAGCGCCTCCGCCCCCGTCCCATAAAGAATGAACTCCAACGCCCCCAATCCCTGGATCGCCACGCTTCCCGTGCGCAGGCGGTCGGCCGAAATGCCAGCCTCGTCCTCGGCAGCGAGCGCGGCTTGCACCTGCCGCAACGCGATGCCCTGACGATCGGGCCAGAACAGCAGGCGATCGACGCGATTATCCTCCATCAATGGCCCCATGCGCAGATGTTCGATCCGGCCGAAGGAGAGCGCGGTCTTGGCAAAACTGTCGCGGGTGCCGTCAAGATTGACCTCGGACGGCGCGCCGCACAAGGCTGCGAAATCGGCAACCAGGGCTTGCGCATCGCGCTCGAATGCCTTCATCGCCGGACGGATGACGTTCTGCACGCTTGAGCGCATCATCTCGGAAGGGGTGATGACCTGCGCCATCGCCGAGAACACGAGCAGCAATGTCGCCGAAGCGATCAAGATCAAGTACCGCATCAGAGGGACTCCAGGAAAGCCAGCACATTCGAGCGCGTCTCGGCCGACATGGCGGCAAAGGCATCGCGCGCCGCCTGCGCTTCTCCACCATGCCAGAGGATCGCCTCAGTGAGGGTACGCGCCCGGCCGTCATGAAGAAAGAATGTGTGCCCGGAAACCGTTTGTGTCAGCCCGATGCCCCATAATGGAGGCGTGCGCCATTCATATCCATCCGCTTGCCCTTCGGGTCGGTGATCGGCCAGACCCGGCCCCATATCGTGCAGCAGGAAGTCCGAATAGGGCCAGATGAGCTGGAAGCGCAGGGCCGGATTTTCCGCCGCCTTGCTGGTGACATATTTGGGCGTGTGACAGCTGATGCAGCCGGCCTCATAGAATCCCTGCTTGCCCGCCAGAACGGTCGGATCATCGACACTGCGCCGTTGCGGCACGCCCAGGGTCTGGGAATAAAAGGTGACGAGATCGAGCACGGGATCGGGCGCTTCGCTGACGCCCAGCCGCTCCTGCTCGCCATTGGGCAGGGCCAGGCATTGCGGCTGGTTCTGCGTGCAATCGCCATAAGGCAGGTTCACCAAAGGGGTGGACAGACCAATGTCGCCGGCAAAGGCTGCTGCCGACTGACTGCGGATCGTGGCCATGCCCGCCTTCCAGCCGAAGCGGCCCAGCATGACAGCATTGGTTTCGGGGGCGATGGTCCAGTTGGGCCGGCCGGAAATGCCATCGCCATCCGCATCTTCCGGGTCGGCGCGCAGGAGGATGTCTTCTGCGGGAATCTGTTCGACCAGGCCCAGCCCGATCATCGGGGAGGCGACGCGTGGCGAGAGCATGATGTCCTCGCTCAGGGGGCCATAGGCCAGATCGGCGATGGAATAGGTGGGAGCGCGCAGCACAACCACCGTGCCATCGTCCAGCGTCACCGGCTCGTCCGCATAGTCGATCACCATGCGCCCTTCCGCCGGCAGACCCGGCACGGCGAAGCTCTGCAATTGCGTGCCATAGATGGGATCACCCACTTCACCGGCAATCACCCCGTCGAGCGCCACGCGCTCGTCATGCGCGGCGGGCGGCACCGAGAGGCGCAGGAACATCGACGCGCTTTCGCTCTCGCCCGGAAAGGGCGGATGGCCCCGGCCATCCTTGATATGGCAGCTCTGGCAGCCCCTGGCGTTGAACAGCGGCCCCAGCCCGTCCGAGGCTTGGGTGGAGCTGGGCGAGCTGACCCAAATTTTGCGGAACAGGGCATTGCCCAGCTTGAACTGTTCTTCCTGCTCGAAGCTGAGATTGCTCAGAAAGTGACTGAACGAATCCTGATTGGCGCTGAAAGTGGTCGTACCCTTGCCGGCCGGATTTGTCTCAAAGCTCTCGGGTTTGGAAAAATCGCGCGTCGTGGCGGTGACGGCGCGGACCCGGGCCAGATCGTCGGGGCCGATATCGGTCCGCACCAAACCATCTTGCCCCAGCACGATGCCGCCGAGAAGAAAGGTCGCCAGAACAAGCGTGAGACGGGTCTGCATGGATCGATGTCCCCGGCAGGATGGACGCTCCTGCCAAGCTCCATATGGGCATCCGGCCGTCACAGTAAGCACCCGGCGGGCTTATGGAAAGGTGCAAAAAGCGATGGTGGGGCCACAAGCGCCCCACCCCATCATCGTCATTCGAAAACGGCGTCGGGATTGCTCAGGGAATCGCTGTCCTCGATGGACACGGCATCCTGGAGCTGCAGCAAGGCGACGGCGCGTTCGATGCCGCGGGTCTGGGCGATCAGCCCGTCGATCGCGGCCTGCACCACGGCATTGCCTTCGGCATTCCCCTCACCGATCTGCTGGTCATAGGCTTCGCCATTTTCGGCGCGCGCCGCCATGACCTGCATTTTGGCGATGGTGTCGTCGAGCAGCGCCTTGATCTCCCCATCGAGCGCCGCGTCCTTGTCGGCGATCACATCGGACAGCGAAGGGCCTTCGACCACCGAGCCGTCGATGCGGACATAATGACCAAGATAGACATTGCGAATGCCGATGGCGTCGTTGAGATGGGACATATGAGTATTGTCGGAGAAGCAGTCATGCTCCTCCTCCGGATCGTGCAGGAGAAGCCCCAGCTTCATGCGCTCGCCAGCCAATTCACCGAAGCTGAGCGACCCCATGCCGGTAAGGATGGTGGAGATGCCCTGCGCGGGCAGCGCGGTGCGGGCAGCGCCCTCGGCTTCCCAATTGTCCACCATTTCCTCGAGGTCACTGACCAGCAGGCTCGATGCCGCCTTGAGATAGGCGGCGCGCCGGTCGGCATGATCGGCAGTGGAATAGTCGGTGAAGGGACGTTCGCCGGCCCCCGGACCGGTGCCGTTCAGATCCTGTCCCCAGAGCAGGAATTCTATGGCGTGATAGCCGGTGGCGACGTTGGACTCGACGCCGGCCGCCTCTTGCAGCACATCCTGGAGGAAAGCGGGCGTGATTTCGCTGGCGTCCACCTCGGCGCCATCGATGGTGAGACGCGGATTGGCGATGACATTTGCGACATAGAGCGCATTGCTGTCGCTTTCGGTGCCATAGCCGGCATCGACATAGTCGATCAGACCCTCATCGAGCGGCCAGGCATTCACCCGCCCCTCCCATTCATCGACGATCGGGTTGCCAAAGCGGAAAGCCTCGGTCTGCTGATAAGGAACCCGCGCCGCCTTCCAGGCGTCCTTGGCCGCCTGCAGGGTCACCTCGCTCGGATTGGCGATCAGCGCATCCACCGCCGCATCAAGCGCCTTGGCGGTCGTCAGGGAGTCTTCATAGCTGGCCAGCGCGATATCGGCATAGGTGGAAAGCACATCGCCATCAGAGGGCGCCGCAGCCAGCGCCGCGACGGGCGCAACGGAAAGCAACAGGGCAATGGCGGAACCGCGCAATGTGCGCTTGTTGAGCGTCAGCACGACTGAATCTCCAGAACAAGATTAAAGTGGAGTACGGCACTCACGTTGCAAAATCAATGCCCGGGGTAGTTGATGCTACAAAATTTGACACTACGGGTCGCCTTTCGCTATGCGATATAGTCTGAAAATAGGCTTTTCGGATTGCACCATGTCCCCCTTGCACTTTCTCCTTACGCTGGGCCTGAGTGTCGCAGTTGCCACCATGGCCCACGCCCCCGCATGGGCGCAGGACGAACGCCTCGTCATCTACAATGCCCAGCATGAGACGCTGGCGCAGGAATGGGCCAGCGCCTTCACCGAGCAAACCGGCATCCCGGTCATTCTGCGGCAGGGGGCGGATCTCGAAGTGGCCAACCAGATCGTGCAGGAAGGGGCCAATTCGCCGGCCGATCTTTTCCTCACCGAAAATTCGCCGGCCATGGTGCTGGTCGACAATGCCGGTCTCTTCGAGCCCCTGCCCGCGGATGTGCTGGAGGCGGTGCCGCCGCAATACCGCCCGGGCAATGGGCATTGGATCGGCATTGCCGCGCGCTCGACGGTCTTCGCCTACAATGCGTCTCGGCTGACAAAGAACGATCTGCCCAAGACCATGGCCGAACTGGCCGAACCCCAATGGCAGGGCCGCTGGGCCGCCTCGCCCAGCGGCGCCGACTTCCAGGCGCTGGTCGCCGCCTATCTGGCCCTCGAAGGGGAAGAGGCGACGGCGCAATGGCTCGAGGGGCTCAAGCGCAACGCCGTCATCGTGCGCGGCAATCGCGCCGCTCTGGCCGCCGCCAATAATGGTGAGGTGGATGGCGCGCTGATCTATCATTATTACTGGTTCGGCGATCGGGCTGGCACGGACGAGAACAGCAACAAGACCGAGCTGCATTATTTCGGTCACGAGGACCCGGGCGCCTTCGTCTCGCTCTCGGGCGCCGGGCTGTTGGCATCGAGCCAGCACAAGCAAAGCGCGCTCGAATTTCTGCGCTTCATCACCGGCGCCAAGGGACAGGCGGCGCTGCGCGAGGGCCAGTCCTTCGAATATACGGTGGGCCTCGACCAGCCAGCCAATCCAGCCCTTGTTCCCCTCGCCGAACTCGACGCCCCCCAGATCGACCCGGCCCAGCTCGACAACCGCAAGGTCATTGAATTGATGATCGCGGCGGATCTGCTCTGACACCACCGACACAGGACACGGCCTTGAAGGTTTTTTCGTGCTGACCGCGCCGTCCCTGCTGCGCCGCTCCGGGCCGAGCCGGGGCCATGCGCTGCTTCTGGCCTTTGCCGCCATGGTGGCGCTGCTCAGCCTGCTGCCGCTGGCTTTCGTCCTCTGGATCGCGCTGGACAGCGGCTGGGAGACGGTGGTTGCGATGGTGTTCCGCCGCAAGGTCGCCGACCTGCTGATCAACAGCGCGCTCCTGCTGGGCCTGGCGTTACCGATCTGCCTCGCGCTTGCCGTAGCGCTGGCCTTCCTCGTCGAGCGCACCGACCTGCCCCTGCGCAAGCTCTGGTCGTGGCTGTTCGTTGCCCCCCTGGCGGTACCCGCCTTCGTCCACAGCTATGCCTGGAGCTCGGTCGCGCCCGGCTTTCATGGACTATGGGCCGCTGTTCTGGTTTCGGTGCTGGCCTATCTGCCCTTTCTCTATTTGCCGGTCGCAGCGCAACTGCGCCGGCTCGATCCGGTGCTCGAAGAAACCGCCGGCGCTCTCGGCCGCGCGCCGATCCAGGTGTTTTTCTCCGTCACCCTGCCGCAATTGCGCCTCGCCCTTTGCGGCGGCGGCCTGCTGGTCGGACTGCATCTTCTGGCCGAATACGGGCTTTTCGTGCTCACCCGCTTCGACACTTTCGCCACCGCCATCGTCGACCAGTTCCAGGCCGTCTATAACGGCCCGGCGGCAAACCTGCTCGGAGGCGTGCTGGTGCTGGTGTGCTTTGCGCTGCTGCTGCTCGAAATCGCCCTGCGCGGCGACGAGCGCTATGCCCGTGTCGGCTCCGGCGCCGCCCGGCCGGGCCGGCGGCACCGGCTCGGCCGCCTGGCCTGGCCCGTCCTTTTCCTGCTCATCGGCTTTGTCGGGCTGACCCTGGGCGTGCCGGCCCTAACCCTGGGCCGCTGGCTGATCCAGGGCGGAGCCGGTATCTGGCGGCTCGACATGATCGGGGAAGCGTTGTGGCAGACGATACTGCTCGCCCTTTTCGGGGCGCTTCTGACCACGCTTGCCGCCTTTCCCATGGCCTGGCTCAGCATCCGCCGGCCGAGCCGGCTGCAAAAGCTGCTCGAGGCCAGCCACTATTATGTCGGCGCCCTGCCCGGCGTCATTGTCGCGCTGGCGCTGGTGACCATCGCGGTGCGCTTCATCCAGCCGCTCTACCAAAGCGTCCCCACACTCCTATTGGCCTATATGCTGATGTTTCTGCCGCGCGCGCTGGTGGGTCTGCGCGCCAGCATCGCACAGGCGCCGGTGGAGCTCGAACGCGTCGCCGCCAATCTCGGCCGCCCACCGCTCTTGGCCATCTGGCACACAACCTTGCGGCTCGCCGCTCCGGGCGCCGCCGCCAGCGCCGCGCTCGTCGCCCTGGGCATCGCCAATGAGTTGACCGGCACGCTGATGCTGGCGCCCAATGGCACGCGCACGCTCGCCATGCGCTTCTGGAGCTATACCAGCGAGCTCAATTTCGCCGCCGCGGCGCCCTATGCGGTATTGATGGTGGCACTGTCGCTGCCGCTGGTTGTGCTCTTGCGCCTCGAAGCCGATGGGAGGCCCGCCCGATGAGCGAACTCATACTATCCGCCCTCGGCAAGTCTTATGGACGCGTTCCCGCCGTGGAGCAGGTCGACCTTACGATTCCCGCGGGCGCGCGCATGGCCATTGTCGGCCCCTCTGGCTCGGGCAAGACCAGCCTTTTGCGCCTCATCGCCGGGTTCGAGGCGCCCGATGCCGGCCGGATCATCCTCGGGGGAGTTCCCCTGAATGACGGCGCCGGCTTCGCGCCGCCGCATCGCCGTGAAATAGGCTATGTGCCCCAGGAAGGAGCGCTGTTTCCCCATCTATCCATTGCGGCCAATATCGGGTTCGGCCTCGCCCGCGCGCCGGGCCGGGAGGCTCGGGTGGCGGAACTGTTGCAGCAGGTGGGCCTGCCGTACGATTTCGGTCGGCGCCGGCCGCATGAGCTTTCCGGCGGTCAGCAGCAGCGCGTCGCCCTGGCCCGCGCCATGGCCCGAAAACCGCGTGTCATGCTGCTCGACGAGCCCTTTTCGGCGCTCGATGCCGGCCTGCGCGAGGCCATGCGCGACATGGTGGCCTCGATATTGGGCGAGGCCGGCATCACCACCATCCTCGTCACCCATGACCAGGCCGAGGCCTTGTCCTTTGCCCATCTGCTGGCCGTGATGCGCGAAGGAAGGCTCATCCAGTCGGGCACGCCGCAGGCGCTTTACCGGCATCCGGCCGATCCGGCGACGGCGCGCTTTCTGGGCGAAGCCATCATTCTTTCCGCCATGGTGGAAAACGGGCTGGCCCATACGCTGCTGGGCCCGGTTCCCGTCGCATCGGGTCCGGGCACCAGGACCGTCATGCTGCGTCCCGAGCAATTGCTTCTCGCCCCGCGCCATACTGGCGCGGGAACGACGGCGCGCATCGTTTCGCAAAGTTTCGAGGGCGCCAGCTGGCGCACGGTGGTCGAGCACCTGCCCCAACCAGAGGCTGGCGAGCCCATCCTCGAGACCGCCAGCGTCTTCACCTTGCGCGTCCCCAGCGCCATGGAGCTTGCCCCGGGAAGCCTGGTGTCGATCCAGGTGACCGGCTCCGCCCACGTGTTCAGCACCTAAAGCGCGTTGCGTTTCTTTCAGATCAGCTCCCTGCGCTTTAACCCTTTGTTTTGTCGCATGTCTTTGTCCCGAAACCGGGACCACTTTCGGGAGACATGCTCTAGATATTTCCACTGCCGAAAAACCACGCGGCGAACCGCCCGGAGAATGCCGGGGAACGATAGCGCTCATAATCGGGCCGGCTCCAGCCGATCCAGACGCAGCCTCTGCCTCTCATCGCTCAGGCGCCGAAGGGTCAGGAAAACGGCGATGACGACGCAGCCGACCGAGGCGGCGCTGAGCAGGAACATGAGAAAGATCTGCGACTGCGCCGCCGCCAGCGGGTCGAAACCGGCCAGCACCTGACCGCTCATGATGCCGGGCAAGGTGATCAGGCCCGCCCCCGCCATCTGGTTGACCAAGGGGATGGTGCCGGCGTGGATGGCGCGGCGCAGCAGCGGCTCCGTGGCCTGCCGCATGCTGTGGCCCAGGGCCAGCCGCGCCTCTATGCCCGCCTTTTCCGCAGAAATGGTGTCGAGCAGCGAGCCGATGCCGATACTGGCCGCATTCATCGCCGAGCCGAGAATGATGCCGGCAATGGGAATGACGACTGCCGGGGCCGTCCAGTTCTGCGAGCCCGAAAGACTGGCCAGCGCAAAAGCGGCAACGAACAGCGTCGCGCTGCTCACCGCTGCGCCGCTGACCAGAAAGGTCCAGCCCTGGCGCAGCCGCCGTCGCTGGCGCGCGCCCACTTCATAGCTCGCAGCCCCGATCATGATGACGAGAAGTCCCAGGGTGAGCCAGGGACTGCCGGACGAGAAAATGGCCCGCAGCAACAGGCCGACCAGCAGCAATTGCACCACCATGCGCAGGGCTGCCAGCGACAGCGCAAGGTGAATGCCCAGTTTCAACACCAGCGACAGGCCGGCGCTGAGCATAACCAGGCCTGCGGCCAGAGCCATTTCGAGCGACGTGAAGCCCGGTATCATGATCGGCTGATCTCCAAAATATCGTCGGCCAGCCGCGCCACCTGACGCTTGTCATGGGAGGCCAAAACCAGCCCCATGCCCTTGTCCATGGCATCTTCGAGCAGCGCTTCCACGAGGTCCGTCGATGTCTCATCCAGGGCGGAGCTGGGCTCGTCGAGCAA
Source organism: Devosia sp. (assembly GCA_026126125.1). Lineage (GTDB taxonomy): Bacteria > Pseudomonadota > Alphaproteobacteria > Rhizobiales > Devosiaceae > Devosia. The sequence goes on along the minus strand of JAHCJW010000030.1, from coordinate 20,899 downwards.
AAGGAAGGCTGGGCGATCCTCAAGCCCACGCAACAAGGCGAAGCGTTGCCGCTCCCCCGTCGAGACACGCTCGGGGGCCGCATCGAGAAGGGCGCCATCGAGCCCCAGCGCGGCGCATGCCTGCCCGATTGCGGCCGGATCGCGAAAATGCGCGCCGATCGTGGGCGCCCACCAGCCCGGTTCGGCGGCGCAATAGCGGATCCGCATGCGCCATTGCGGTGCCGGAATATCTCGGGCACTCACCCCATCCAGGCTGCACAGGCCCTCATGAGGAATGAGATCGGCCAGCATCTTGAGCAGCAGGCTTTTACCCGCCCCGGAAGCTCCGACCACGGCAAGGCATTGGCCGCCTTGCACGCTGAACGTGAAAGGGCCAGCTCCGTCAGAGGCTAAGCCATGGGCGGAAAGGTGACAAACCATGTCCACTGAATTGCCATTTCGGTTTTGACGTAGCAAGTTGTAGGAAACGCTACAAAGGATGACATGACCCGCGACGACTTTGCTGCGCGACTTCGGGCGAAAATCGCAACCATGCCCAAGGTAAAGCGCATGGTTGCCCAGTATTTTGCCCAAAACCCGCTTGAGGTGATCGCAGGGTCCGCAAACGATCTTGCCGCGGCGGTGGGCACGTCGGACGCTACAATTATCCGCACCGCACAAGCCCTTGGCTATGCCGGCCTGTCTGACCTCAAGCGCGAGCTGGCAAATGCCTTGGCAATCGCCACTCCAGCGGAGCGTTTTCGTCACACTCTTGGGGGCGATCACGCCGACGCCCGACGGGTTCTGGAGCGGACTCTGGCCGCCCAGACAAAATGGGTCAGCGATTTGGCCTCGGAAGAGGCCAAGGCCACACTCGAGGCTATCGCCCTGTTGTTGTTGCCGGTTCGAAGGATCGTGTTGTTTGGGCTGGGTCCGACGAAGCACATAGCCGCCTATGGCGCCCAGATGTTGCAGCGGCATGGACGCGATATTGCCCTGCTCGGAACGCCGGGATCCGGCATGGCCGACGAGTTGCTCAAGCTTCGCAAAGACGATGGCCTGCTCATCTTTTCCTATGGCAGGGCCTATCCGGAAGTCTGGGCGACAATTACGGAATCTCTGTCGCTGGCGCTGCCCATCGCTCTCCTCACGGATTCGACAAAATCACCCCTTGCTCCAAAAGCCGACGAAGTCGCAATCGTCCCGCGTGGCGACGCTAACGGCATGGCCATGCATGGAGCGACCATGGTGTGGCTGGAGGCGCTTGTCACCATGATGTCGGCCCTAAACTCCTCGCAAACGCAAGAGAGCCTGAAAAAACTCGAACGTCTCCGAAAAGACGTGTCCAGCAATTCTTTGTCGCGGTAGCGAGCGCTCACGCCAGCCGCTCGCGTCACCGGCCTGATCACAAAAGTGCACAGGGGACGGCGCCTGGCCGCCGGGTGTCAGGCGCAGGCTTCCAGATGGGCGCCCGCGAACTTCTCCAGCATGGACTGGATGGAAGCCGGCTCCGCCATCAGGCAGGCGGCGGTGGTGAGGGCATCCGCGATGGCGGCCGAGTGCGCGGAGATCGATATGGTGCGCCAGGGCGCTGCCGTGGGTGTGCCGGTCACCGGATCGAGAATGTGCCCGTCGCTTCCGGCCTGGTCGAAGGTGGTGCCGAGCGGCGACGAGGTGGCGAGCGCGCGCTGGCGCAGCCCGATACTCCCGCCACCCTCGAGCTGCATCGGCCAGTCCGCGCCATCGGGCCTGCCGCCCAGGGCGCGAAACTCGCCGGTGTCGATGAGAATATTGCTCAGCCCTTCCGCTTCGAGCCGCGCGGCAACCCGGTCGGCCACATAGCCCTGCCCGCTGCCGTTGAGGGTCAGTGCCATTCCCGGCTGCATGGTGATGGCCGCGGCATCAAGCGTCACCTTGCCCCAGCCCGTCCGGCCCAAAACCGCCTTGATAGCCTGGGGGTCTGGCCGTGTGCCGGCCATGGCCGTTTCCGCCCACAGCGCCCAGAGCGGCTGAATGGTCGGGTCGAACCTGCCCCCGCTCGCCCGATGCACCGCACCAGCCAGCGACAGGCATTCGAGCAGTTCGAAGGGCGGCGCCGCAAGCTGCCCCTCGCGATTGAGACGCGAAAGCGCGCTGTCGGCGCGATAGAGACTGAGGATGTTCTCCAGCCGGTCGATTTCCGCCATGACCCGGGCCGCGATCGCTTCGGCGTCGGGATGGTCGATGCGGATAGAGGCGCGTGCGCCCATGGCCTGCCCCGTCCAGACATGGCTAGAGCCGGTCGAGACAGCGGCACGGGCGGCCGTGGGCAGTAGCGCAAAGGCGGCGGAGATGGCAAGCAGACGACGGCGGGTTATCTTCATGGTCACTCTCCGGCCTTCTTATGCAGGGCATCCAGGCGCTCGTTGAACGCTGCGTCATTCTCATCGCTATCGGCAATGTCTTCGACCGGCGCCAGAACGGTCTCGTCGGCGATCTCTGTCAGTTCAAACACCTGACCGCCCTCGGCCGACACGAAAGCCTCAGCGCTCTCCCGACTGGAAAAGGGCACCGCTTCCGGTGCGCCCATGCCACCCTGGGCGGCAGAGCCCAGGACATAGAAAGCGGTGTCGGCGGCAATCCAATTGCCCTCGCCGGGCAATTCCCATGTCGCGCCGCTCGCGCCCATGTCATTGACATAGACGGCAAGGATCGGCGCCACCTGCTCGGGCGCGCGGGTATAGGCGATAGCATCGCGCACCTGGCTGAAGAACAGCGGCGCCGCATAGCCCTGCATGAACACCTGCGCCTTGGGGCCGGGATGCTCCAGAAGGTTCATCTGACAATAATGACCCAGGGTTTCTGCGGTCATCTCCCGGGGCGCAATGTCTTGCGCGACCTCCTGCTGACAGGCCGCAAGCGTCGTGACAGCGGCGAAAAGCAATGCTGCGCGAAGGCTGTTTTTCATGGTGTCACCTTTCGAAAGGCCGCTACGGCAAGTGCGAGGGCGACCAATGGCCAGAGAGCGAGCGAGGTGGCCGATTGCCAGAGCGGAATGGCGTCCGCCGCCCCGCCAATGCCTCCGGCAATGGCCACGGCCTGCGCCGCCGCCAGGTTGAAGACGCGAAAGGCGTCGGCGGGATTGGCGAGGAGCGCAATGGGCAATGCCTGCGTGGTCAGGTCTCCGCCGCCATCCGAGACAATCAGCGCCAGCAGCGCCAGATCATAGAGCACCACCGCCACCAGCCAAAGCGCGATGGCAAGGCCGGCAGCGCCCGATGGGCGGCGTGCCAGAGCCGACAGCGTATAGCCGGCACAAAGGAACGTGGCGCCGAGCAATACCGAAGTCCAGATCAGCCGCCACAACGAGCCGAGCCCCTGCACCGCCTTGGGATCGGACCAGACGGCCACCAAAGCGGCCGCGCCATAGCCGAGCGTGACCGCCAAAGCGAGGATCGCCGAATGGGCAATGAGCTTGCCGAGCAGGACCTGGAGACGCGAAACCGGATAGGTCAGCAAAAGCGGCAGCGTGCCCCTTTCCACCTCGCCCGCCACGGCGTCGAAACTCATCAGCAGCGCCAGAAGGGGAACGAGATAGACCGCCAGCGACGTCAACGAGGCGATGGTTACCGAGAGCCGGTCGACGCCGACATCGCCCGTCGGGGCGGAACCGGCGGCGGCAAGCACCAGAGCGAACAGCACCATCATGGCCGTGGCGATAGTGACCCAGCGATTGCGAAAAGCGATGCGGAACTCGCTGGCCGCCGTGGCGAGAATACGGTTCATTGCCCGTCCCTCCGGCTGAAATGGCTATAGATGTCTTCAAGGCTGGGCGGGATGACGTCGAGATCGGCGACCCCCGCTCCGAGCGCGGAGATGCGGGCGAGCAAGGGAAGCTTTTCTGCCTGCGTACAGGTAAGACGCAACAGCCCGTCATTGCCCGAAACCGCTTCGGGAAGCGCCGAAGCAAGGGATTTTGCGTGGCCGTCAGCGGGGCGAACGAGCATGTTTACCGGCAGGGCGGCCTGGGCGCGCAGGGCGCTGAGCGTGCCCTCGGCCACCAGCTTCCCACCCGACAGGATGAGAATAGTGTCGGTGCGCGCCTCGACTTCGGTCAACACGTGAGAGGACAGCAGAATGGCTGTTCCTTCGGCGGACAGTCCGTCGAGCAGATTGTAAAAATCGCGCCGTGACACCGGATCGAGCCCGGAGGTGGGCTCGTCCAGCACCAGCAGGCGCGGATGCCCGATCAAGGTCTGGGCCAGCCCGACGCGTTGACGCATCCCCTTCGAATAGGTGCCGATCCGCCGCCGCGCCGCTTTCTCCAGCCCGACCCGGGCCAAAAGGTCCATGGCAAGTTTTGGGTTCTCGCCGCGTAGCGCCAGATAGTGCCTGAGCTGCTCTTCGCCGGTCAACGCTGGATGAAACGCAGCATTTTCCGGCAAGTACGCCACCTGGCTGCGCGCTGCGGGCGAACCCGGCGTCGTGCCGCAGACCGACACCTCGCCTCCATCGAAGGGAATAAGGCCAAGAACGATCTTCATCAGCGTGGATTTGCCCGCGCCATTATGGCCGAGCAGCGCCGCGCGCTTGCCCGCTTCGAGCGACAACGAAACGGCTTGCAGCGCCTCCACCTCGCCGAAACGCTTAGTGAGTTGCGAGATTTTCAGGGTCGGCGTCATCGTAGTTTCCTTCTTCCCAGCGACCGGCGGCTTCAGCCTCGAAGCTGAGGATTTCGGGCGGGACAGAGATGATCAAAGGCCGCATCAGCGGTGCGCTGTCGCGCACGCCACCGGGGAGCGTCGCGGGAAAATCCCGCTGGCTCCAGCGCACCAATTGCACGGCGGGCGAACCGATCAGCAGGCTCGCAGCAGGCTGCGACCACAAAATCTGATCCATCACGTCATTGGGGCGATAGAAGCCATCGGCAATGCCATCGCCATTGAGGTCGAAGGCGGGGTGATCGGACCAGAAATTGCCCCTGCCCTCATGGCTCCATTCCATATTGCGGGTGCCGACATATTTGACCTGCTCCCGGTTGGCGATGAAGGCATTGGCGGTCAGCACATTGCGCTCCGAACCCGCGGTGAAATGAATGCCGATGCCGCACCCCTCGAAACGATTGTTCCAGATCAGATTCTTATGGGCATTGTAGATGAAGAGGCATTTCTTCGTGCCGCCGCGCACCAGATTGCCGGCGACATCGGCATTATTGGTGTAGTTCAACATCAGCCCGTGTTCGCGGTCGCCCAGGCTGAAATTGTCGAGAATTTTCGCGCGATCGGAGAACATGATGGCGAAGCCGAGATGGTTGCCGACCGAAATATTGCCCGAGACCTCGGTGTTCTTGGTGTACATGAAGTGCACCGCGAAGCGCAGGTCGCGCATGGTGTTGTTGCGATAGATGCTGTCGGCGCTGGCATTGGAGAAAATGCCGTCGCGGCCGTAGCGGATATCATTGCCATCGAGCAGCGTGCCGGGGCTGTTCCAGACATAAATGCCATTGCCGCGCTCATTCATGTGCGGATTCTGCCGGCCGGTGATGCTGTTGCCCAACACCTGCGCGTCGCGGCCGCCATGCACATCGATCCCGTGCATGTTGTCGAGGAGCGAAAGACCCTCGATCCGGGCCTTGTCGGCGCCTTTCAAGATCTTGACGCCCGCGTCGAGATCTTCGTTGCGGTCGCCCGAACCGGTGACGGTAAAACCAGTAAGCGTGACATCGGGCGCGGCAATGGTGATGACGCTGCCAATGCCCTCTCCGTCCACCACGGCGCGCGAAGGCCCCGTAATGGTCAGCGGACGATCGATGAGGATGGCGCCGGGATAGGCGCCGTCCTCGAGGACCAGCACATCGCCGGGGGAAGCCCCGGCGATGGCGAGAGCCAGCGTGCCCTGGCCAGGGCCGACCCTGTGCTCTGCCGCGGAAACGGGCAGCGCCAGGGTCAATCCGACAAACAGGGCAAACCAGCGCATGGATCAGGCCTTGGGTTCGACGAACATGCGGCCGCGCATTTCCATGTGCAGGGCATGGCAGAACCACTGGCAATAATACCAGTAGACACCCGCATTGGCGGCCACGAAGGTCACGGAGCTGGTCTGCTTGGGACCGACTTCCATGGCGACACCATGATTGCCCATGGTGAAGCCATGCGTCAGGTCATCGATCTCGTCCATATTGGTGACGATGATCGTGACCTCGTCGCCCTCCTGCACCGTGAACTCCTCCAGCGAGAAGGCCGGCGCAACGCTCGACATATAGACGCGCACCTTGTTGCCATCGCGGATGACGGTGTCGCACCACTCGTCGATGTCCACGCCATCGGCCTCGGCCTGAGCGCGGGTTTCAGCCCACATCGGATCCTGCCGGTCCCAGACCGACTTGATACCCGACATGATCGAGGGATGAACCGCGATTGCGTCATGCGGCTCGGCAAAGGTCGGACCGTCATGAACCAGCTTCATCTTGTCGCCGGAAATATCGATCAGTTGGTCATTTTCGGGCTTGAGCGGCCCGACATTGAGGAAGCGGTCCTTGGAGAACTTGCACAGGCAAACCAGCCAGTCACTGGTGGCATCCAGCGTCTCGCCCATCACGGTCTTGAGGTGCCCGGGCTGGTAATGCACGTCGATCTTGTCCTTGATCGGGTCGATGTTTTCCCCGGCATAGGCGCGGACCGCGTCTTCGATGTTCCACTTGACCACCTGGCTGTCGAGGAACAGCGAAGTATAGGCATTGCCGCGGCCGTCAAAGGCGGTGTGCAGAGGCCCAAGTCCAAGCTGCGGCTCGGCCACCACGGCGGAACGCGGCTCGGCGTCTTCGTAGAACAGCGCGTCGAACTTGGTGATGTCCAGCACCGTCACCGTCGGCGAAAGCTTGCCGCCAACGCAAAGATGCTTCTTGTCGGGCGCCATGTTGCAACCATGGGGGTTGTTGGCGATCGGGATATAGCGCGTGAAGAGGGACTTGGCCTCCTTGCGCCCGTCGAGCACCTTGACGCCGTTGATCTCTTCATATTGGCCCGCGGCAATGGCTTTTTCGATCTCCTCGATATTGAAGACGACCACGTGGTCCATTTCGGACTCGGTCATCTCCGCCAGGTTCATGCCCATTTCGGAGTTGTAGGAGGTCGAGAAGGCCCATTTGCCGGTATAGTCGGCATCGCAATTGTCGAGATTGCCCGAAACCTGGACCTGCCAGGCCACGTCCCACGCATCGGCATCGACGGCGGTGAAGATGTTCACATAGGTCGAGACGTCCCGCATCGTCGAGCCGTCATTGTTCAGCGGCGCTTCGTCCTCGCCATTGCAGAACACGTAGTTCGAGCGCGGCCATTTCTGCGGGCGCATACCGTGGATGCCCTTGGCGTTGGGGATTTCCAGGATCGCGTCGGTCTTCATGACGTCGCAGCGCACCCGCGCGACGCGCGTATTGGCCTTGTCGTTCATGAACAGGTAGCGGCCGTCATATTTGCCTTCGGTGAAGGACATATGGACGTGGTGCAAATCGCCATTGTCGTGAATTTTCTTGCCGTTGGCAGCGAGCTGCTTCTTGGTCTTCTCCGACATGGTGCGCTGGTGGACGCGGATCGATTCATTGGTCTGCCCCCAACCCGTGGCCGAGCAGCGGTTGAACACGGGCACCCGCATCAATTCGCGCATCGAGGGAATGCCGAGAATACGCATCTCGCCGGTCTGCCCCGAAGACCAGAAGCCGTAATAGTCATCGAGCTGGCCCGGGCCCACGCTGCCATCGCCCTCGGCAGCCCGTGCCGGCGTGGTCAGCATTGCGGCGCCAAGGCCGAGCGCGGCGGGACCCATGGTGCCGGCAAGCACTGCTGCCCCGGCGGTAGCGCCAAAAAGCGCGCGGCGACTGAGACCCTTGTTTTCGTTGTTTTCCATAATCGTCTCTCCTTCGTGGGTTAACGTTGAATTGGGACAGCCGGATCGGGGAGACGGCCGGGACTGGCGGCGAGCTTGGCCCGCGCCTTTTCCTTCTTGATCACCACCGGGCACACCGTCTTGGACTGGTAGAGAACCTGGCAATGCAAGCAGTTGATGCACTCGTTCGGGTTGATCTCACCGGTCTTGTGGATCGCCTGCACGGGGCATTGATTGGCGCAAGTCTGGCAGGGGTTTCCGCATTCGCGGTACCGCTTGAGCCAGTCGAACATGCGGATGCGCGCCGGAATGGCGAGTGCGGCGCCAAGCGGGCAGAGATAGCGGCAATAGAACCGCTCGACGAAAAGCCCGGCAACCAGCAGCGCCACCGCATAAGCCACGAACGGCCAGGCGCGCACGAAATTGAGGATGATCGCGGTCTTGAACGGCTCGACCTCGGCCAGATGCTCGGCCTGCTCGACGCTCATCAGCGACACGCCGAACAGCCCGAGAAAGATCATGTATTTGACCGGCCACAGCCGCTCATGCAGGCCCCAGGGCAGCGTCCATTGCGGGATGCGCAGCTTGCGCGCGATCTGATTGGTCAATTCCTGCAAGGCGCCGAAGGGACACAGCCAGCCGCAATAGGCCCCACGCCCCCAGAACAACAGCGCGGCGGCCACGGCAAACCACAGGATGAAGGTCAGGGGATCGAGCAGGAAGGCCTGCCAGCTGAACCCTTCCACCACGCTGCCGAACAACGCCAACAGGTTGACGACGGAAAGCTGCGCATTGGCATACCAGCCCAGGAAAACCAGCGTGAACGTCAGGAAGGCGATGCGGAAAATGTAGAAGGCCTTGGCATTCTTGACGACGAAGGTCTGGAAGAAGAACACGCCCGTCAGCACCACCAGCATGGCCGCCAGAATGCCGATCTTGAGCTGGGAATCGCGCCAGATGCGCTGCCAGAGTTCGGCCTGGGCGCTCATCTCGGTCTCGGCGGCGGGAGCAACAACCTCGGCCACCGGCGCGGCGATGGCGCGCAGGTATTTTTGCGGCAATTGGTAGCCGAGCTCGAATGTGTGGAAGACCTTTTCGATGGGGCCGACTTCACGCTGCACCAGCAACTGGATGCGGAAGGGTTTTGTCGGATCGAATCCCTGCCCGTCCGGGATACGGAACAGGTCCATTTCGGTGAAGGCGGGCGTGCCATCCATGGCGATACGATTCAACCGCCGATGGTCGCGGTCGCGGAAGCGCACCGAGACGTCATCCTGAATGAGCACGATACGGTCGAAAATGCCGCCGCGCACATAGCCCGACCCCTTGAAGGAATAAAGCCCGCGCCCCATGACCGCGATGGCGCTCTCGCCCTCGTTCAGCCAGGTCTCAAGGTTCGCCGCCTCGGCCTCGCCCAGCACGGCCGCTCCGATAGGAGGCACCGAAACCAGCGCCGCATACATATCTATGAAGCTGGTTTCCGGCGCTTCGGTCAGCGCCCGTGCGCGCGCCCGGTCATCGGAATGGTCAGCAAAAGCCTCGTTGACCTGCCCCACATCCAGCGAAAGCCGCCGCACGGTGCCATCGCCTTCGGCCTCGATCCAATCCGTCGCGGCAGGGGCGTCGGGGTTCACCTCGAAGCGAGGGCCGGTGCTTGTCGTTTCGGCAGTCAGGCCGCCAAGGCCAAGCGCCCGCGCCACCTTGAGGCCCGAACGCACGATGGAATCGTCGATCACCATCACGGTGACGGTTGCGCCCGAGATAATGTCCACCTCATGCGCGGTGCCGCCGGATTGCGCCTCCGCGATAAGATCGAGCCCGGCATAGCCGGCCACCATCGCCTGCACCTTGGCATCGGGAATGCCGATCAGGACGATGGGTTCGGAATGCTTGACCAGCTTCACGCTGATGACTTTTGCATCCAGCCCCACCGCCACCAGCGTATGGATCGGCTTGCCCGAATAGCCCGTCGTGCCGACAAAGTCGGAGGTGACGAACGCCCAGGCCACGACCTCACCGCCGCTAAGCACCGGCGCTACCGCGATATCGTCGCGCACCGGGCCAAAACCATCGGCGCCCGGCACCAGTTCGGCAGCTGCGATAGAGGGCAGATAGTCCTTCAACACCGGACTGGCGAGGGCCGACGCGCTGGCGGAGATCGCAAGGCACAGACCGGTGCAAAGCACGATAAGAAAACGGAAGATCGACATTCCACGCCATCTCAGCAATTGACGGGGTGATTTCACCATTATTTGATCGGGGTGATCGTTGACCCAGATCAAACACGCGATGATCCAATGGCAAAAGTGTCAGTTGCGATTGACTGCCCCGCGCATTTTGTCGGCCAGCGACCTGCCAGACGTCGGGGTTGGATTATTCAGTACTGTATCAGTCAGAACCTGGCGCAAATCACTGACGCCACCAGCGCTTCTTTCCGCCATCCCCCCGTTCAACCATCTGCCGAACGGCTTCTTCCTAAAATTCCAGCGTGAACCCTGGTAAACTCAACGCCGCTTCTTGTCCTCAAAGGATAGGCCGGGCCTGTCTAAGGCGTGTCGCGTTTCTTCAGATCAGCTCCATCGGCTTTAGCCCCTGGTTTTGGCGCCTGTCTTCATCCCGAAAACCGGGGCCACTGTCGGGAGAGATTTTCTAGCGAGGTAGGGAAAGTCCTCTGCGCATCCGCTAGCGCAACCGATCCCGCAGCCATGATGGAGTGTCCAGCGTCTGGGGCGGCACATAGCGGTTCGCCGCGCTTTGCAATGCCAAAATCAGATGGGAATAGGGCTCGGACCGCAGATATTGGGTTGGCACAAGCGCGACGATGCGGCGGTCCTGCTCGGGGATGCGGAAGAGGCGCACCCGCTCCCCATCAAGGCCACTGGCGGACATGAGCGGGGCCAAACATACGCCGGCCTCCGACCCGACCAGCGAAATTGCCGTTTCGAAACTGCGGCATCGGGCAATGATGCGATGATCAGGCAGGGCGCGATCATACCATTCGCCGATCTGCTTGCTATGCTGCGTTCCAAACGAGAAGAGGATGGCGCGGTTGAGCATGTCCTGTGCGACCGGTGACAGGTCGGTTTGCGGATCCTCGACCTTTTCAAGTTCGAGACATTTGGGGACAACCAGCACGGTCGGGTCCGCTACAAGCGGGATCTGGGCAAAACCGACGCCGGCTTCCGCCACCGAATTGGAGGCCAGAAGCCCGATTTTCACGCGGCGCGCATAAAGATATTCCAACACATCGCTGGGCGCGGCTTCGAGAATGTCGAAATCGAGATTGCCGGCGCCACCCGGCATGGTGGCGAGGGCCTGGGGCAGCAGCACGCGCAGCACCGAATTGATGCCGGCTATGCCGATGGTGATGCGCTGCCCTTGCTGGAATTGCTCGAACCCGTCTTCCAACTCACCGATGGTGCGCATGACATGCTCGACCTTGGGCAGAAGGAAGCTTCCCGCCTCGGTCAGCGACATTTCATTGGCGCGCCGCTCGAACAGCAAGGTCCTGGTATTGGCTTCGAGCTTGGCCAATTGCTGGGAGAGCGAGGGCTGGGTCAGCCCCAGTTGCTTGGCTGCCTTGGTCAGGGATTTCGACTGCGCAACGGCCCAGAAAATCCTGAGCTGATGGAGCGTTAGATCGCGCGGAATCAGGGGAGGTTCTCCATCTCGCAGCCTAGGCGTCGGCTTTAACCTGCCTGTAGCATCTTTTTTGTCTTTCCGCTAAAGCGCGAAAGCTTCACCGCGTTGTGTGAGGTCGTCAGCCGGCCAGCCATCTCTTCATGAGGACCGCACCACCGATGAGCCTCGAGCAAAATGAAACGGTCGCCGCCCCAGCCCCAATAGCGCGGCGCCGCCCCGTCGCCCTGGGCCCGGCGGCAATTCTGGCCCTGCAAGCCGCAGTGGTGATTGCCATCATCGTCGGCATGTTTGCACTCAATGCCGCGGCGGGGAAACTGGTCATGCCCAAGCCGACCGAGGTGCTCGATCAAAGCATAAAGCTCTGGTCGGACGGCACCATGCTCAAGGCCCTGGGCGAGTCGGTGACGGTGATTGCCCTCGGTTTCCTGTTCTCGGCGGTGAGCGGCATTCTCCTTGGGGTGCTGCTGGGCGGAAACCGGCTTTTGAGCCGCGTCTTCGATCCTTTCGTCAATGCGCTGAATTCGACGCCGGGCGCCGCCTTCATTCCGCTGATCATCGTCTGGTTCGGGCTATATACCGAGGCCAAGATCGTTGTCGTCTGGAACGCGGCGCTGTTTCCCATTCTCATCAACACCGCCGCCGGGATCGCCAATGCCAATAGGGATCTGGTCGAAATGGGCCGCGCCTTTGGCGCCAAGCGCGCCATGCTGTTCTGGCGCATCATGGTGCCCGATGCCTTGCCCTCGATCCTGAGTGGCCTGCGCATCGGCGCGGCGATTTCGACCGTCGGCACCGTCATTGCCGAGCTGACCATGGCGCAGTCCGGTCTTGGCGGGCTCCTGGCCGCCGCGGGCAACCGCTTCCAGATGGACCGATATTTTGCGGTCGTCATCGTGCTCATGGCGCTGGGCACCGCGCTGACCGCCTTGCTGCGCTATGCCGAGAGGCGTCTGGGGCGTTGGCGGGTGGTGCAGGGGGAAGGGTCATGACCGAAAAGCCGATCATTTCCCTCCGCAACGTCACCAAGACCTTCAAGAATGGCGCCATCACGGCGCTGCAAAATGTGTCATTCGACGTGCGCGAGGGCGAATTCCTGTCGCTTGTGGGCCCAAGCGGCTGCGGCAAGACAACCTTGCTGCGCGTCATCAACGGGTTGATCGATATCGATGCGGGCGACGTCCTCTCGCTTGGCCGGACGCCCGAGCCCGGCCCCGATCTGGCCATGGTCTTCCAGTCGGCGCGGCTTCTCCCCTGGCTGACGGTGAGCGGCAATATCGAATTCGTGCTCGAGTTGCGCGGCATGGGGCGAAGCGAACGCAAGGAGCGCGCCATCGCGCTTCTCGGCGCGGTCGGGTTGCGGGACTTCGCCGACGCTTACGCCCATGAACTCTCCGGCGGCATGCAGCAGCGCATAGGGCTTGCCCGGGCCCTCGCCGTAGAGCCCAAGGTTTTGCTCATGGACGAGCCCTTCGCCGCGCTCGATGCGATGACGCGGGAAGTGCTGCGGCGCGAGCTTTATGAAATGTGGTCGCGACGAAAGATGACCATCGTCTTCGTCACCCACGACATCGATGAGGCGATCCTTCTCTCCCAAACCATCGTGCTGCTCAAACCCCGGCCCGGGCGCGTTGACGGCATCGTCAGCATCGATCTGCCCGAGCCGCGCTTTGCGGTCGATCCCCGGACCTATCCGCAATTTGCTCAATATCGCAGCCATATCTGGCAGCGCATCCAGGACATGGCGCGCGAAGGCACCAAGCTTGAGGAACTGGCAGGCGCTTTTCCAAAGGACGACCTTTAGGCCCGAGGGCGTATAAGCTTTTCCAATAGCAGGCATAGAGTGCGACCCCGCCCGGATGGTGCTGAGGAGGAGGGGCGTCGGAATTTTGATGCGCGACAGCGCGTTCCGACGGCCGGGACCGCTTATGACTTCATCACGCGCCGAGTGCCTCGACCCCATTCGCCCTACCCAATGGTCAAGGGAGAGTGCGGCGCATCTTTTGGAACGGGCGGGGTTTGGCGGCACGCCGGAAGAGGTCGATCGCCTGGCGGCGATGGAGCCGGCAGAGGCCGTTCGAAGCCTCGTACGTTTTGCCCAAAATCCGCCGCAAGCGCTGCCGGAATTCGACGCCTCCGCTATTTGGGACGAAAGCCTCAAAACCTTTCCGGTCAGTCGCCCGGCCGCCACCGAACTGGCGGAGCGCATGGGCGAAGCCATGGGCGTCAAGGTCAAGCCCAATGGCGCGCGCCCGTTGCAGCCGGTGACCAACCGGTTCTTCTATTGGCTGCGGGCGACGACGCTCGAAACGCGCCGTCTCTCGGTGTGGTGGCTCGACCGCATGGTGCGCACCAGCGCCCCGCTTGAGGAAAAGCTCACGCTTTTCTGGCACGGCCATTTTGCGGTCAGCGAGGAAAAGCTGCGCGATGTGCGCAAGATCGCCCTCTATCTCGAAACCTTGCGGCAGCATGCTGCGGGCAATTTCGGAACGCTGCTGCATGCCGTGGCGAAAGACCCCGCCATGCTGGTTTTTCTCGACGCCGCGCAGAACGTCAAAGGCGCGCCGAACGAAAATTTCGGGCGCGAGGTGATGGAACTCTTCACCATGGGGGTGGGGCATTACAGCGAGGATGACATTCGCGAAGCCGCCCGCGCCTTTACCGGCTGGGGCAATGACGATCTGCGTTTTGTCATCGACACCGACAAGCACGACGATGGCGAAAAGCACTTTCTGGGCCAGAGCGGGCGTTTCAGCGGCGACGACATTCTGCGCATCATCCTGGCGCAAGCACAGACAAGCCGCTACATCGCCGCGAAACTCTACCGCTTCTTCGTCCGCGAAGAGATCGGCGAAGACTTCGCGACAAGGCTGGGACAGCGGCTGCAATCGCTCGACTATGACGTCGCCGCATTCCTTGAAGAGCTTTTCCTCTGCGAGGATTTCTACAGCGCCTCCTCGATGGGCACGCGCATCAAATCGCCCATCGAGCTGATTGTTTCGACCTATCGCAAACTGGGCCTGGCTGTTCTTCCCACCATTCCCGATCCGGTCTCGGTGACAAAATCGCTGGGCCAGGTGGCGCTCTATCCGCCCACCGTCGCCGGCTGGGGCAGCGGGCGGTCATGGATCACGCCCGGCCTGTTGTTCGAGCGCGGCAATTTCGCGCGCGAGGTGATGTTCCCCAATATCATCGAATTTCGCGATCCCCTCTATAATCCCGGCGCCGAGGTTCGGCGGGTAAACGCCAATATCAATGCCGGTATGCAGATCACCGAGGCCACGGTCGAGGAGGGCGCCGCTCCCAGCGTTTCGGCGGGCATTCAGGAGGCGTTCAACACCCGCTATGCCAGCCTTCAGGGCTATGCCGAAGCGCTGCGCCGCCTCAAGCCCACCCCGCGCTTTGCCGCCAATTTCAGCCTGACCGAATTGGTGCTGGAGGCGGATGCCACCACCACCACGGAGGCCGTCGATCACCTGATCTCGCGGCTCATGCGCGTGCCGCCTTCGCCCCCCGCACGGCGGGCGTTGATCGAGACCCTGACCGACGAACTGGGCACCAGCTCTCTCAGCGAAGCCCGGACCTACATGGAGCACGGCCTTCGCCTCGTCGCGCACATGCTCATGAGCGCTCCCCAATATCAGCTGGCGTGAGGATTTTTCGCGATGGCCAAGACACCGAAACTCTCCAATCGCGACAGGCTCGGGCTGATCCAGTCCGGCTATTCTTCCATGGTCATGGATGGCGCTGGCGGCATCACCACCTCGCCGGTCTGGTCCCAGGTGGCCGATGCTCAGGCAAAGCTCAATGACCGTATCCTGGTCATCGTCGAACTGTCCGGGGGCAATGACGGGCTCAATACCGTCATCCCCTATGCCGACGACGCCTATTACCGCGCGCGGCCCAATCTGGGCATCCGCCGGGAAAAGCTCCTCCAGATCGACGATCATGTCGGCTTCCAGAAAACCATGACGGGCTTCGAGCGTCTCTACAAGGACGGCAAGATGGGGATCGTCAACGGGGTCGGCTATGACCAGCCCTCGTTCTCGCATTTCTCGTCCATGGCCTTCTGGCAGACCGGCGCGCCCAATAGCGGCGAGGCCTATGGATGGCTCGGACGCATGGCGGATGCGATCGACCCACAAGGCCATCGCACCAATTTCCTCGTCAATATCGACGACAGCCAGTCCCTCGCCGTGCGCTCCATGCAGCACGTGCCGCTGGTCTTCAACAATCCCGAAAATTTCACCCGACGCCTCTTCAACGAAGAACGCGACGCCATTGCCGTTCTCGATCGCGGCTATGGCAATGGCAGCATGAATGCCTCCGAGCAGTTCCTGCTCGATATAGCCGCCAGCGCCAACAGTTCCGAGCAATTGGTGCGCGATGCCTGCCAGTCCTATGCGACGCCCATCGACTATGGGCTGGTGCCCTTCGGTCTCGAGCGCGTCGCGGCGCTGATCGCGGCCGATTTCCCCACCAAGGTCTATTACGTGCCTTACCGCAACAATGCCTTCGACACCCATGTCTATCAGGGGGATCTGCACGCGCGGCTCTGGTCCTACACGTCCGACCATATCGCCGGCTTCGTCGAGGACATGGAGCGCATCGGTCGCGGCGATGATGTGGTGGTCATGGTCTTTAGCGAATTCGGCCGCCGCGTGGCGGAAAATACCAGCCTGGGCACCGATCATGGCACTGCGGGCCCTGCTTTCGTCATCGGCAAGGGCGTCAAGGGCGGGCAATATGGCGCCGTTCCCAGCCTGACCGATCTCGATGACGGGAACCTCAAATATACCACCGATTTTCGCCGCATCTACTCGACCCTGATCAAGGGCTGGATGGGGCACGAGCACATATCCGAAATCCTCAAATCAGACTTTGCGCCCATCGATCTTTTTGCGTGAAGCCCTGCACATTCCAAGAAAAATAGGGAGAATCTCATGCCTTTGACCCGCCGCTCCATGCTCGCCGCCATCGCCTTGACTTTGACCAGCGCCACCGCTTTCGCTCAACCCGCCGATATGCTGGACCTCAAAATCGCACTCGGCACCGCTGACGTGAACTTCAATCCCACCACCGCTTCGGTCTTCCGGCTCGCCGATACGCTGGGCTTTTACGAAAAGCACGGCTTGAGGGTCGAGGTCGTTGCGCTCGATGGCACCCCGCAGGCGGTCGCTGCGCTCAATTCCGGCGCGGTGGATATTGCCGACATCTCCATCGACGCGGCCATCCGCCTGCGCGCCGAGAACGACGTTGCCATCCGTGGCTTTACCGCCGTGGCGCTGGGCAATCCGTTCCTCATCGCCGCCAAGACCGAGATTGAGGCAATCGAGGATCTGGTCGGCCGGTCCTTTGCCGTCGCCGATAATGGCAGCCTTGACTACAACCTGTCGCGCGCCGTGATCGGCAGCTATGGCGTCAATGTCGACGACCTCAGCTTCGTCGCCATCGGCGCGCCCGATATTCGTGCCCAGGCCCTGGCGGTCGGTCGGGTGGACGCCACTACCGTGTCCTTCGGCACCTATCAGTCGATCGCCGGCATTGAGGGCATCCATGTGCTGGTCGACCCCGATGACTATGCCGAGCGCTCGCCGGGCCAGTCCAAGTTTGTGGCCGCGCTCGAAAGCACGATCGAGGAGAAACGCGAAGCCCTGCAACGCTTTACCGATGCCCTGGCAGACGCCTCCCGCGCCATGCAGAAAGACCCGCAGATCTGGATCGATGCCATCACCAAGGCCCGTGAAGACCTGTCGCAGGAAGCCATCAAGGCGACGGCCGAGATAAACCTCGCGCGCTGGTGCGTCAATGGCTGCATGAACCCAGAGAGCCTCGACAAGTCCATCGCCTATGCCTATTCGACCAAGGACTTCACCGAAGTAAAAAAGATTCCGGCAACGGAGCTCTACGACACGAGCTTTGTCGAAAAAATGCTTGCGACTCTGGGCAAGACCGAAGGCAAGATTCTCGACCAGCGCTGAACGCACGACGGCACCGGGCCGATCGAACCCCTCTGCTCTGCCCTGTGCAAAGTGGTCCTCTATCAGGCTCTCGAGCCTGATAGAGAAGGTTTGAATGCCCCGGAAAAAGCACAAGCCCGAAGAGACCGCTGCGGCGCTGCGCCAGGTTGATGTTTTGCTCTCCCAAGGAAAATCGCTTGGCGAAGCGGTTCGCACGATCAAGGCAACACAAGTCACCTGTTACCGCGCAAGCAGTTTGAAGCCTCCGCAGACCATCATCTGGCCGATGCCGGAATGCGCGTCGGCGCCATGGCCTGCCCCGGCAATGGCCCAAAAACCGATCAGGCATTAAGGCTGAAACCGAACTACATTATCGGGACAAGCCACCATTCCCGGACCGCCGTTTTATTCCATCGGGCAGCACTGGGAGCATGATTTTATGGGGTTAGAAATCCACGCTCTCTCAGGGTTTGGCGGGTCGCCTCATTCAAATCGTACGAAACCAGATCGGCAGGATCGACCCACGCGTATTCTTCAAACTCCTCGTTGAGGGAGATGAGCCGGTTGGAGGAGACGCAATCGAAGATCAAGTAGATCATATGGATCAGTTCTTGGCTTCCGTCGGCATATGTTTTGGTTCGTATGTCGTCGCGGAATGTCCAAGGTTTAATATTTTCGATGACAAGGTCTTTTCCGAGTTCTTCTGCAATCTCCCGGCGCAGACCTTCCTCCAACCGCTCCCCGGCCTCTAAACCGCCACCTGAAAGCGCCCATTGACCGGGAAATACCCCGCGATCCTGCGGCATTCGGCAGAGCAAAATCGCGCCCTTGTTCAAAATGAGAGGACAAACGATGATGCGTTGACGCATACGAAATCTCCTTGCGGCACCCTCAGGTCACGCAGAGTGGCTACACTTTTTCCGCCGACGCAAGACACCACGCCGCCGGGGGCCAACAGCATTTCACCGCTTCATTGAAACCGTGAGTACACCTTTCGGTCCGCTGCTCCAGATCCTTGTCTATCGCGTTGCCGCACCGCAAACCGCTGCCACTTTTTCTGGAAACGCTCTATAGGCCAACATAGACGGGACCTTCGCCGCCCTGAGGGGGCACCCAGGTTATGTTCTGGTTGGGGTCCTTGATGTCGCAGGTCTTGCAGTGCACGCAGTTCTGCGCGTTGATCTGGAACCGCGGACCGCTGGGCTCCTCGATCCACTCATAGACACCCGCAGGGCAGTAGCGGGTCGATGGCCCGGCATAGATGTCGTGTTCGGAGCGGCGCTGCAGGTCAGAATCGGCCAGCTTGAGATGGACCGGCTGGTCCTCGCTGTGATTGGTATTGGACAGGAAGACCGATGACAGCCGGTCAAAGGTCAGCACTCCATCAGGCCTGGGATAATCGATTGGACTATGTTTGGCGGCGGCCTCCAGCGTTGCGGAATCCGGCTTGCCGTGCCGGAGCGTCCCCAGCAGGGACCAGGCCTTGAACAGCGTGGTGAGCCACATTTCGAGCCCAACGGCGGGAATGCCCAGCAGCGTGCCGAGGCGGGACCATAGCGGCTTGACGTTGCGCACGAGGATCAGGTCTCGGCCGATAGGCCCGGTGCGCCAGCCGTTTTCATAGCTGTTCAGTTCATCCTGCTGGCGCCCAGACGCCAGCGCCTCGATCACCGCATCGGCGGCTTCGATGCCCGACAGAACCGCATTATGCGATCCCTTGATGCGCGGCACGTTCATGAAACCCGCAGCACAGCCGATCAGCGCGCCACCGGGAAAGACCAGCTTGGGCACCGATTGCCAGCCGCCCTCGGTGACGACGCGGGCACCATAAGAGAGGCGGCGACCGCCGGCGAAGGTTTCAGCGATGGCGGGATGGGTCTTGAGGCGCTGGAACTCCTGGAACGGGGCCAGATAGGGATTTTTGTAGTTGAGGTGGACGACCATGCCCACCGAAACCAAATTGCCGTCCATATGATAAAGAAAGCTGCCGCCGCCGGTATCGTTGGACAGAGGCCAGCCGAACGTGTGCTGCACCAGGCCGGGACGATGCTTGTCCGGCGCAACCTCCCAGACTTCCTTGAGGCCGATGCCGAACTTTCCCGGATCGCGGCCCTGATCAAGACCGAAGCGGGCTATGGCCTGTTTGCTCAGCGAGCCGCGCGCGCCTTCTGCCAGCAAGGTATATTTGCCAAGCAATTCCATGCCACGTGCATAGCCTGGTCCGTGCGAACCGTCCCTGGCGATACCGACATCGCCGGTTGCGACACCGATCACCGCCCCCGACGCGTCGGTCAGCAATTCGGTGGCGGCAAAGCCCGGATAGATGTCTACGCCAAGCGCTTCCGCTTTCTGGCCGAGCCAGCGGGTGACCTCACCCAGCGAGACGATGAAATTGCCATGATTGCTCATCAGCGGCGGCATCAACCTGCTCAGCAGAGCGGGCAGGCCAATAGCCAGCTTGCGCGTGAGGAAGGCAAAGCGGTCCTCGGTCACGGGGGTGCGAAACGGATGGTCCGCCTCCTCGCGCCAGCCGGGCAGAAGAGCATCGATGCCGACAGGATCGACCACGGCGCCCGAAATGATATGCGCGCCGACGTCGGCCCCCTTTTCAATCACCACGACCGACAGGTCAGGGTTGCGCTGCTTGATGCGTATTGCCGCACTCAACCCGGCGGGACCGGCCCCCACGATAACCACGTCGAAGTCTATGCTTTCGCGTGGATTGGGGTCGGGGTCATTGTCCTGAAGCATGAAACTGTCCTGTCGAAGCCGGCACCGAATGCCCTTAGAGCGCCTTGGTGAGTTCGGGCACGATGGTGAAGAGATCGCCCACCAAGCCAAAATCGGCGATCTGGAAGATCGGGGCATCGGCATCCTTGTTAATAGCGACGATGACCTTGGCATCCTTCATCCCCGCCAGATGCTGGATCGCCCCCGAAATGCCGATAGCGATATAGAGATCGGGCGCCACGACTTTGCCGGTCTGCCCTACCTGCCAGTCGTTGGGTGCATAGCCCGCGTCCACCGCCGCCCGCGATGCGCCCAGCGCTGCGCCGAGCTTGTCGGCCAGCGGCACCAGCAATTCCTGGAACTTGGCATCCGAGCCCAGCGCGCGTCCACCCGACACGATCACGCGCGCGGATGTCAGTTCGGGCCGATCGCCTTCCGACAGGCGCGCTTCGACAAAGCGCGACAGGCCATTTCCCTTGACCGCAGCAATAGTCTCGATCGGGGCGGGGGTTTCGGCGCGTCCGGTCACGGCGAAAGTCGCCGTCCGCACGGTAATGACCCTGGTCGCATCCGTCGTCTGGACCGTCTGGATCGCGTTGCCGGCATAGATCGGCCGCTTGAACGTGTCGGCCGAGACCACCTCGATCACCTCCGACACCTGCATCACGTCGAGCAGCGCCGCCACGCGCGGCATGACGTTCTTGCCCATGGTGGTCGCCGCAGCCACGATG
>JAHCJW010000003.1 GCA_026126125.1 Devosia sp. | reverse complement strand
GAGCGGCAATTTGCGTTCGACAGAACGCACGCCGCTCTAAACGGCCCGCGTCAGCCGCGTGCCATGGCCTTGAGCGTGTCGCGCCAGCCATAGGGATCACGTCCCTGCAATTGCGCTGCCGCCAGGCTCGCATCGCCCCCGAGCAGGCGAATATCGCCTCCCGGCAAGGCGTTGCGGATCTCTTCCACGATGACCGGATGCAGCGCCAGGACGCCGCCGATGAAACCTGCCGGGCGCGTTCCGATCCGCGCCGTCAGCGCCGCGATCAATTGCGCCAGCTCCGCGCCGGCGTCCCGCAGGATTTCCAGCGCCGCCGCGTCGCCTGCCTTGGCCGCCGCCGCCACGCCCACCGCCAGCGTCCCGATCCGGCCCCGGTCCCCGGCATAGACGAACTGGCGCACATCGCTCCAGTCGGCGCCGCCCACTTCCTTGAACAGGCCCTCCGCCAGGCCCTTCACCGCCGCGAAGGAGCCGCTATGATCGAGCACCCGATAGATAGTGTCGAGCGCCCGCAGCGCGATCCAGCTGCCCGAGCCGGCGTCGTCGATGAGAATGCCCCGTCCCCCGACGCGGGTAAACGTGCCATCCGCCCCGATATGGATACCGATCGAGCCGGTTCCCGCCGACACCAGATGCCCTTCGCCGGGCGCGAAATTGGCCAGATAGGCCAGTGCCACATCGTCGGTGACGATGATCGCCGCGCTCCCGACCCCGAACAGCTCCGAAACGATGGCTTTGACCGCCTCGGACACCGGCATGCCGAACCCTGTCAGCCCCAGCGTCACGCTGGCAATGTTAAAACGGTCCGCATCGATGGCGCCGGCAATCATGGCGAGCGCATCGCGCAGCCGCTGGTTTTCCGCCGGGTTGAACACGTGCCCGGTGGCGCCGCCGGCCTTGCCGCGCGCCAATTCGTTCCCCGCGCCGTCGCAGATCACCCAGCGGCTGGCCGTGCCGCCGATATCGAGCCCCAGATGCACCGAAATCGTCAACGCGGCACGCCTTCGGCAACGAACATCCGGGTGATTTCGCGCGGATTGGTGATCATCGTGCCCACCACCACGGCATGGGCGCCCGCCTCGAAACCCTGGCGCACCAGCGCCGGCGTGTTGTAGCGCCCTTCCGCCACCACCGGCACGGACAATTTCGTGGCCAGCGTTTCCAGCAGCCTCAGGTCCGGCGTCTCGGGCTTGGGTTGGGTGGCCTCCGTATAGCCCGACAGCGTCGTCGCCACATAGGTCGCGCCCCAATCCGCCGCCGCCAGCCCTTCCTCAACTGTGGAAATATCGGCGAAGACTTCCGCCCCCAGTTCTTCCCTGATCCGCCGCACCAGAATGGCCGGGCTTTCGCCATCGCGCGGCCGCAAGGTGCAATCGAGCGCCACCACCTCGGCCCCGGCGGCGACAACAGCTTCGGCCGCCGCGAAATTGGGGGTGATATAGACCGGATAATCGTCCGAAAATACCTTGTTTATGCCGATCACCGGCAGGCCCGCCGCCATCACGGCCGCAATGTCTTCGGGCCCGTTGGCGCGAATGCCCACCGCGCCGCCCTCACGCGCCGCCATGGCCATGGCCGCCATGAACCGCGGGCCGTGCAGCGGATTGTCGGCGCGCGCCTGACACGAAACGATGAGCCCTTGGCCAAGCTTCATTTCACCGCCCCCGAGGTCATGCCGGCGATGAACTGCTTGGACAACACGATATAGATGAGGATGATCGGCGCCGCCGACAGCGTCAGCCCCGAGAACAGCACGCCCCAATCGGTGGTGTATTCCCCCATGAACGTCGTCAGCCCCTGCGGCAGGGTTTTCAGACTATCATTCTGAATGAACACCAGCGGGAAGAAGAAGTCGTTCCAGATCGGCACCACGTTCTGGATGCCGGCGATGACCATGGCTGGCCGCACCAGCGGCAGCATGATCGCCCACATGATGCGCGCCTCGCTCGCCCCGTCCATGCGCGCCGCGTCTTCCAGCTCGTTGGGCAGGGTGCGGATAAAGCCGGTCATGATGAACACGGTCGTCGGCAGGCCCATCGCCGTATAGACGAAGATCAGCGACAGCTGATTGTTGAGGATGGACAGATCCCGCATCAGCATGAACAGCGGAATGATGGCCAGCTTCAGCGGCAGCGTCAGCCCGGCGAGGAAGAACATCAGGATAAAGGTCGAGCCCTTGAACTGATAGCGCCCGATGGCATAGGCGGCCATGGTTCCCAGCGTCAGGATCAGCACCATCGAGGCGCCGGTGACGATGAAGGAGTTCATCAGGTAACGCAGGAAATTGGTCTGCGTCCAGATTTTGGCGAAATTGGCCACCTGGCTGAAATCGGGGATCGAGAACGGCGACTGGAAGATCTGCGGCGTCGTCTTGAAGGCCGAGAACACCATGATCACGATCGGCGCCAGCATGATCACCGTATTGGCGATCAGGATCACCTGCAGCAGCCCATCACGCCCCAGCGTACCCAGGATGCCCCGGCGGTCGTAGTAATTCGTTTCACTCGCGACGCTCATATCTGGATCTCCCGGGCCCGCAGCCGCGTGGTGATGACGCCGGCGATCAGCGCGATGAAGATGAAGATCAGCACCGCCAGCGCGCTGCCGAGGCCGAAATCCTGCTGTCCCGCCGACACGTTCCCGAAGGCGGTGCGATAGAAATACAGTCCCAGAACGTCGGTCGAGCCGAAGGGCGAGCCATCAAGCCCCCCCATGATATAGGGCAGCTCGAACCAGTTGAACGCGCCGACGAACAGCAGCGTGAAGACGATGGTCGCGCTCGGCGCCACCAGCGGCCAGACGATCTTGGTGATCTTCACCCATTCACTCTCGGTTTCCATGCGCACCGCGTCGAGGATTTCCCCCGGAATGCGCTGCATGCCGGCGAGGAAGACCAGCGTCGGAAAGCCCACCATATGCCAGGCCTGCGCCACGATGATGCTCCAGAGCGCGGTGTGCCCCTGGCCGAGCCAGGGCTGCGCCAGCCAGCCCAGCCCCAGCCCCTTGAGCGACAGGTTCACCACCCCGAACAGCGGGTGATAGAAAAGCTTGAACAGATAAGCGACGATGATGGTCGAGAGCACCACCGGCAGGAACACCGCGATGCGATGGAAGCGCGCGCCGGGCAGTTCGCGCCAGAGCGCATAGGCCAGGATGAACCCCAGTCCGTTCTGCAGCACCATCAGCGCGAAAAACACGATGACATTGTTCTTGAAGGCGTTGAGCGTCCAGCTCCGATAGGGCTCGACGAACAGGACCGTATGGAAATTCTCCAGCCCGACGAAATCGCCCCGCCGCAGGCCCTGCCAGTCGAAAAAGGCATAGGCGAAGGCGGAAATGATCGGATAGACGATGAACAGCGCCACGAAAGCCAGCGGCGGCACGATCAAGGCGGTAATCCACAAACCGCGACCTGTCATCCGAAGTTGGGGCATTTTGGGGCCTCTATTGCTGTTGATTGGCGCTGGAGTCCGGCAGCGCCACACTGCTCACAAACCCAGCCGCTTCGTCGTCATTGCCCGGCTTGTCCGGGCCATCCATCTCAGGGCGCCCATGGGCCACCCGGATAAGCCGGGTGGTGACGATAGCCGAACCATCCTGCCGCGCGGCTCCCCCGCTGATCCCTCTCCACAAGGGGCGAGGGACACGATGGAGCCAGGGCCTTGCAGCCCGCGCCTCCCTCCCCGCGATGGGGAGGGGGCGAGGGTGGGACGGCGCCCCACCCTCCAAGGCTTGCGGTCTTACTTCTTGAACGGCTCGTACCAGGCGGCCAGACCGGTGGTCAGCGCTTCGCCGATCGCCTCGGGCTTGGTTTCCCCGGCAAACAGCTTCTGCATCTCGCCCTGGATCAGCACCGAGCCCGAAGGCTCGCCGAAGCGGAAATGGGCCAGCATCAGATAGGGGATCGAGGACTTGTTGAGCTCATTGACCTCGGCCAGCAGCGGGTTGTCGAAGCTGACGCCCGGAATGGTCGAGATATTGCTCAGCGTATCGGCGAAGGCCTGGCCGAATTCGAGGCTGGCCAGATAGTTGAGGAACTTGATCGAGGCGTCCTTGTTGGCGCCGGCGGCGTTGGCCGCATAGCCGCCGTCGAAATAGAGCCCGACCAGCTTGTCGTCGTCCGCGGCCTTGCCCGGCGCGGCGAACACACCCATCTCGATATCGGGGTTGAGGCCCTTGAACGTTGCCAGCTCATAGGAGCCGCCGACGAACATGCCGGCCATGCCCGACGAGAACAGCTGCTGGGCCGAGGGATAGTCGAGGCCGATAAACCCATCGGGGAAATATTCGGCCGCAACCGCCGCCACTTCGCCCAGGGCGCCGGTGAAGCGGGCATCGGTGAAGTCAGCGGTGCCGGCGATCAGCTCGTTGTAGAAATCCTTGCCCATCAGCGAGGAGCCGAGACCGAAGGTCACGGTTTCGTTCTGCCAGGCGGTCGCGGTGCCGTTGGCGAAGGGGATGACGCCGGCATCCTTGAGCTTCTGGCTGGCTGCGACCAGCTCGTCCCAGGTCTGCGGCTCGGCAAGGCCGTTGGCGTCGAAGATCGCCTTGTTGTAGATGACCAGCTGGGTCTGGCTGGCGAAAGGCACGGCATAGACCTTGCCATCGGCGCGCAGGCTTTCAGCGGCCAGCGAGGGCGCCGAGAAATTGGCCAGGGCCGGGATAGTCTCGGGCGAGAGCGCCTCGAGATAGCCGGCATTGGCGACGTTTTCGAGCCCGCCATAGGCGCGCACCATCATCACGTCGGGGCCGGTGCCGCCGGCCAGGGCCGTCGACAGGATGGTGTTGTAATTGGCGGCCTCGAAGGCCTCGAACTTGACGGTGATGCCCGGATTGGCCGCCTCGAACGTATCGATGAACTGCTCATAGGCAGCGCGGTCTTCCTGGCGCCAGCTCCAGAACGTGATGTCCTGGGCAAATGCCGGGGCGGCGACGAGCACGGCGCTCAGCACGGCACCGGTGCGGATCATGGTCTTTTTCATGGTGTTCCCTTCCCTAGAAAAATTCGTGAGGCAATTTCCTGGGCCTATGGGGCCAGCCGCCGGCCATCCTCGGCGGAAAAGAAATGCGCGCCGGCGGGATCGACCGTGACGGTCACCGCCTCGTCGGGCGCATAAAGGTCGTTGGGCGTGGTGCGCGCCGCCAACAGCGTGCCATTGGCAAGGCGCACATAGACATAGGCGTTGTCGCCCAGATATTCGGTATAGACCACCTGGCCGGCAAAGCCCTCGCCGCTCCCGCGCTGCAGACGCACCGCGTCCGAGCGCACGCCCAGCGTCAGCCGCGCCGCCTCGGGCAATGTGCCCAGCGTCACCGCCCCGCCACCGGCCATGGCCAGCGTTTCGCCCTGCTTTTCGACCTCGATCAGCGTCATGCGCGGCGAGCCGATAAAGGTGGCGACAAAGGTATTGTCCGGCGTTTCGTAAAGCTCGCGGGGGCTGCCCACCTGCTCGATCCGCCCTGCATTCATCACCACGATCTTGTCGGCCAGCGTCATCGCCTCGACCTGGTCGTGGGTGACATAGATCATCGTACCGCCGATATCGCGGTGCAGCTTGGCGATTTCCAGCCGCACTTCCGAGCGCAATGCCGCGTCGAGATTGGAGAGCGGCTCGTCGAGCAGAAACACCGCCGGCTTGCGCACCAGCGCCCGGCCGATGGCGACGCGCTGGCGCTGCCCGCCCGACAACTCGCGCGGCTTGCGCTTCAGCAGCGGCTCGAGCCGCAACATGCGCGCCGCTTCGGCGATCCGCGCCTCGACCTCATCCTTGGTCAGCCCCATCAGCCGGGCGCCGAACGCCATGTTCTCATAGACATCCATATGCGGGTAGAGCGCGTAGGACTGGAACACCATGGCGATGCCGCGCCGCGAGGGCGGCACCGTATTCATCTTCTGGCCGTTGAGGAAGAACTCACCCTCGGTGATCGGATCGAGCCCGGCGATCAGCCGCAGCAAGGTGGACTTGCCACACCCCGACGGCCCGACAAACACCACGAATTCCCGATCCCCGATATCGAGGTCGATCCCGTGCAGCACATCGACTTCCCGGAAGCGCTTCTTGATGCCGCGGAGTGAGAGTTGAGCCAATTTGCCTCCTCGGTCGCCCGCATTGTCGCGGTCGTCCATTTTAGGACCTCTCCCCTCAGAGGGCCCCGTTAGATGGAATATTGAATTCCAAATGACGAAAGTGTCAAGAATAGAATATTACAAACTCACAACGCCGCTTGCTCGGGCACTCACACCTTGAACACCGTCACCGCACTCTCGCTGTCATGGATGAAGTCATTGGCGTCGGTCTGATAGCGCAGCAGCATGATGAACAGCATGTCCATCAGCATCAGCTGCGCGTCGCGGGCCGTGATCGCCGAGGAGCGCACCCGATCCTCGTCAGCGACGGTGAACAGCCTGATATCGGCCAGCTCCGCCAGCGGATTGGTCTGCATGCCGGTCACCGAGATCACCGTGGCGCCGCGGCGCTTGGCCAGTTCGGCGATGCGCACCGTTTCCACGCTCCGTCCCGAATGCGACAGCGCCATCAGCGCGTCGCTCTCATCGAGCGCAGACGCGTTGGAAATCTGGATATGGCTGTCGGAATTGAGCAGCACGGTGCGCCCGAGCTTCAACAGCTTGTAGGAAAAGTCCGCCGCCACCAGCGACGACGCCCCGACGCCCGCCAGGAGCACCTTGCGCGCCGAGGACAGCTTGGCCAGCGCCGCGTCGACGGCCTCCTCATTATTGGCCGAGGACGTCTCGCGCATCGACAGCAGCTTGCTGCCGATCAGCTTCTGGAGGATCGTGACATAGCTGTCGCTGGCATCGATGGTGCCGTGGATGACCCCGCCCGGCGCGTGCCATTCCAGCGCCTTGGCCTTGTTGACGGCCAGCTTGAGCTGCTGATAGCCGGCATAGCCCAGTTTCTGGCTGAATTTGACCACGCTCGACTGGCTGCGCCCGGTGGCTTCGGCCAGCGCCGCCGACGACAATTCCAGCATGCGTCCGGGATCGTCGAGGATGAATTCGGCGATCTGCCGATCCGCCAGCGTCATCCCCGCCTTTTGCGCCTCGAGAAGTTTGAGAACGGACATGCTGGCTCCCTGATATGCTTTGCACCGACCCTGCGTCCGGGTGGCTCTCTTCCCCCACCCCACCGCCGCAGCGGCGCATATGCGCCCCTATTCGTCCGCCGTCATGCCGCCTGCCGCGCCACCGCGACCCGGAAGAACGCCGCCACTCTACACACATCCCTGTTCATTTCGGAATACAATATTCCAAGTTTCGTTGACACATGGAATATTCATTCATAGCATCGGCACAGTTTCGAAGAGTGATGGCACGATGGCAAAGAGCACCCTGATCGCCGAACTGAAGAGCCTGGTCTCGGAAGCCCGCAATCCCGATACGATCGGGATCGACCTCATGTCGAGCGCCGAGATTCTCGCCGCCATGAACGCCGAGGACGCCAGGGTGGCCGGGGCCGTCGAGGCGGTGTTGCCCGAGATCGCCAAGGCGGTCGATTGCATCGTCGAGGCCTTCCGCAATGGCGGCCGGCTGATCTATTTCGGCGCCGGCACCTCGGGGCGCCTGGGCGTGCTCGATGCCTCCGAGTGCCCGCCGACCTTCGGCGTGCCCGAAACCATGGTGGTCGGGCTGATCGCCGGCGGCGACCGGGCGCTGCGCCACCCGATCGAAGGGGCCGAGGATGATCGCGACGAAGGCCGCAAGGACCTGCAGGCGATCAATCTCTCCGCCCGCGACGTCGCGGTCGGCATCGCCGTCAGCGGCCGCACCCCCTATGTCATCGGCGGGCTGGAATACGCCAACCAGATCGGCGCCACCACCGTGGCCCTGTCCTGCAACCCCATCTCGGCCATAGCCGACATCGCCAAGATCGCGATTTCCCCGGTGGTGGGCCCCGAAGCCCTCACCGGCTCCACCCGCCTCAAATCCGGCACGGCGCAAAAGCTGGTGCTCAACATGCTCACCACCGCCAGCATGATCCGCATCGGCAAGAGCTATGAAAATCTCATGGTGGATCTGTCGGTAAGCAACGCCAAGCTCGCCGCCCGCGCCACCCGCATTCTGGTCGAGGTGGCCGGCTGCTCCGCCGACGATGCCGAGCGTTATCTCGTTGAGGCCGGCAACAACGTCAAGCTCGCCATTCTCATGGCCCTTACCGGCATGGACGCCGCCGCCGCCCAGGCTGCCCTGGCCGACGCCGATGGCTTCCTGCGCCGCGCCGCCGCCGATCACCCCCGCATAGCGAGCTGAACCGATGGATCTCCTGGTCAATCTCTATAGCCGCAAGCTTGAAGACCTTGGCCAGCGCGCTCGCGGCGTCGAGGCGACCATTCGCGTCGCCCTGCCGCCCGAGCAGCACCTCATCAAGGATTGGGTGCGCGCCCATTTCTCCGAATATTGGGTGAGCGAAGTCAGCGCCGCCATGGCCCATCAGCCGCCCGGCTGCCTCATCGCCACCGTCGATGGCCAATTGGTCGGCTTTGCCTGCTACGATGCGACGGCGCGCGGCTTTTTCGGCCCCACCGGCGTTTCCGAGGATCAGCGCGGCAAAGGCATCGGACTGGCCCTGTTCTATCACGCCCTCGTCGCCCTCAAGGCCCAGGGCTACGCCTATGCCATTGTCGGCTCGGCCGGCCCGGTCGACTTCTATGTCAATGCCGCCGGCGCCATGCCGATCCCGTCCGACAAGGAAGACATCTACCAGGGCCTGCTGCGCCTCGCGCCCAGGCCGGAAACAGGACACTGACCATGACCTCCACCCCGCCGCTCGCTCTTTTCGTCGGCATGCCGGGTTACGAACTGTCGGCCGATGAGATCGCGTTTTTCCGCGAGGCCAATCCCTTCGGCCTCTTCCTGTTCAAGCGCAATCTCGACAATCCCGAACAGATCAAGCGCCTCGTCGGCCAGTTCAAGGACGCGGTCGGTCGCGCCGACGCGCCGGTCTATATCGATCAGGAGGGCGGGCGCGTGCAGCGCCTCGACAATGGCAATTGGCCCTTGTTCCGCCCGATCGGCAATTTCGGCGTCCTGGCCAAAAAGGACCGGGAGCTGGCCAAACACGCCCTGCGCCAGTCCACCCTGGCCATGGGCTCGATGCTGTCCGAGCTGCGCCTGGGCAGCGGCACCACGCCGGTCGTCGATCTCGCCCGTCCGGGCACCCATGACATCATCTCCTCGCGCACCTTCGGCTCCGACCCCGAGCTCGTGGCCGAACTCGGCCGCGTCGTCATCGATGCCATGCTCGAGGTCGGCTCCATGCCGATCATGAAGCACATCCCCGGCTATGGCCGTGTCGATGTCGACCCCCACCACGACCTGCCGGTGGTGCGCGCTTCGGTCGAAGACATGCTGGACACCGATTTCCTGCCCTTCATCGCCCTCAAGGACACGCCCTGGGCCATGGTCGCGCATCTGATCTTCACCCAGATCGATCCCGAGCTTCCCGCCTCCATCTCGCCCAAGGTCTGCGCGCTCATTCGCTCCACGCTGGACTATGACGGCGTGCTGATCACCGACTGCCTCACCATGGATGCCCTGTCCGGCTCCTGGTCCGAGCGCGTCACCGCCGCACTTGATGCGGGATACGATATCGCCCTTCATAGCCAGGGTGATCTGGCCGCCAGCACGGCGGCCGCCAAAGCCGCCCGTCCGCTGGGCGCGCAAAGTCTCAACCGCATCGCGCGCGCCGAGGCCAGGCTAGGCCAGGCGCGGGTGGACGTGCAGGCCCTCCACTCCGAAGTGGAGCAGATTTTCAGGGAGAACGGCATCGCCTGAGCGGCGCCGTCAACAATAGGAGAAACAGCAGTGACCAAGATTTCGCTTTTTGCGGCCGCTTCCGCCGCCGTTCTGGCCATGGCGGTCCCCGCCAGCGCCCAGAACGTGCTGACGCTGGCTTCCGAACAGACCACCACTTTCGTGCGCAATTTCAACCCCTTCGGGCAGACTTCGGCGCGCTATACCACGCTCGACTTCATGTATGAGCCGCTGGTGGTGTTCAACCGCCTGCAGGGCAACACCCCGCATTTCCGCCTGGCCGAAAGCTACGAACTGGCTGACGACCTCAAGTCGATCACCTTCGTGCTGCGCGAAAATCTCATGTGGTCCGACGGCGAAGCGCTGACCGCCGACGATGTCGTCTTCACCTATGACTACATCAAGAAGTTCCCCGCGCTCGACTTCATCTCCGTCTCGGCCCAGCTTGAATCGGTCGAGAAGGTCGATGAGCGCACCGTGCGCTTCAATCTCCTGACGCCCAATTCGCTGATCGCCAACACCATCGTCGGCATGCCCATCGTGCCCCAGCACATCTGGGAAGGCATCGAAGACCCGGTGACCTTTGCCAACGAAAACCCGGTCGGCTCCGGCCCGATGACCGAGATCACCCGCTTCACTCCGCAGGTCTATGAGCAGTGCCGCAACCCCCATTACTGGGACGCGGAAAACCTCGCCGTCGATTGCCTGCGCATGCCCCAACTCGCCGACAACCCGCAGGTTCTCGCCGCTCTGGCCGAAGGCACGCTCGATTGGGCGACGAGCTTCATCCCCGACATCGACAACACCTTCGTCGCCAAGGACCCCGAGCACCACAAATACTGGTTCACCCCTTCGAGCCTGGTCTCGTTCCAGGTGAGCATGATCACGCCGGACGAGAACAACCGCAAGGCGTTCACCGACGTCAACTTCCGCCGCGCCCTCTCCATGCTGATCGATCGGCAGACCATCGTCGACATCGCCGGCTATGGCTATCCGCTGGTCAATGACGACCCGGCGGCCCTGGGCCAGCTCTACGCCGCCTTCGCCAATCCCGAAGTCAAGGCGCAGTTCGGTCAATATGGCAGCTTCGATTTCGACGCCGGCGTGGCTCTGCTCGACGAGGCCGGCTATGTCGACGCCAATGGCGACGGCTTCCGCGACAATCCCGATGGCACCCCCATCGCCATCGACATCATGGTTCCCAATGGCTGGACCGACTGGATCGATGCGGTGCAGATCTCGATGGAATCGCTCACCGAAGCCGGCATCAACGTCAAGATGTCGACCCCTGAAGCCGCCGTGTGGACGGCTGGCCTCATCGCCGGCGACTATTCGATGACGCTCAACGCCCTCGCTTCGGCGGCGAACCCCTACTTCCCCTATATCCGTTCGTTCAATCCGGACGATTTCGGCAAGTCCCGCTTCACCGCGCCGCACTGGTCGAACGAGGAAGTCTCGGCCCTTCTCAAGCAATATACCCAGGTCAAGGATCCGGCCGAACAGAAGGCGTTGATGGACAAGCTCCAGATGATCGTGGCCGAAGCCATGCCGATCATCCCGGTCTATAACAGCCCGTCCTTCTATGAATACAACACCAGCCGCTTCACCGGCTGGGCCGACGCCGAGAACCCCAAGTTCTCGCCCGTCGTCTCCAACGCCAATCCGGCCCGCCTCCTGCAGCTGCTCGATCTCGAGCCGGTCGCCAAGTAAGGCGAACGCCGTACCGCCACCCTCCCCCTTTGCGGGGAGGGTGGCTCCCGGTGGATGGGTCGAGATTTTGCCGTAGCCGGCTCATAACGAAAGGAACACTTACCGATGGCCTTCCTTTTGCGCCGCCTGGCCTTCTATCTCGCGGCCTTCCTTGCCGCCGCCACCATCAATTTCTTCCTGCCGCGCATCATGCCGGGCGATCCGATCCAGATCATGTTCGCCAGCGCCGGCTCCGAGCTGTCGCTTGAAAATCTCAACGCGCTCAAGCTCACCTTCGGCTTTATCGACGCGCCGTTGCACGAGCAGTATTTCTCCTATCTCAAAAGCGTCTTCACCGGCGATCTGGGCCGCTCGATCAAATATTTCCCCCTCCCGGTCACCGAACTGCTCGGCCGGGCGCTGGTGTGGACCCTCGGCCTTGTCGGCATCGCCACGCTGTTGAGCTTCACGCTCGGCACCTTCATGGGCGTCATGGCCGCCTGGCGCCGCGGCACGCGCTTTGATTCCATCGTCTCGCTCTCGGCGATCTTTTCGAGCTCCGTGCCCGCCGTGGTCATCTCGCTGATCGTGCTGTTCGTCTTCGGCTACACTTTGCGCTGGTTCCCCAATGGCTATGCCGCCGACCCGATGCTCGACCCCGGCTTCACTTGGGACTACATCCGCAGCGTCCTCTATCACGGCACCCTGCCGCTCCTGACCCTGGTCATCGCGCTCTCGGGCGGCTTCGCCGTCACCATGCGCAACAACATGATCAACCTTTTGGGCGAAGACTATATCGTCATGGGCCGCGCCAAGGGGCTCTCCGACAAAAACGTCATGCTCTGGTATGCCGCCCGCAACGCCCTCCTGCCCACCGTCTCGAGCCTGGCCATCGCCATCGGCACCATCCTCTCCGGCTCGCTGATCATCGAGGTGGTGTTCAACTATCCGGGCCTGGGCAACACGCTCTATCAGGCCATTCTCGCGCGCGACTATCCGGTCATTCAGGGCCAGCTCCTGATCATGACCGCCGCCATGCTCGTCTCCAATTTCGTCGTCGATCTGAGCTATGTCCTGCTCGATCCGCGCCTCAAGAAGGCCTGAGCCATGCCCCTCATCCGCCAGCTTCTGCACAACAAGAAAGCCCTGGTCGGCCTCACCATCCTGACGCTGATCGTGCTCATCGCCATTTTCGCCCCGCTCTTGACCGAATATAGCCCGGTGCGTCGCGTCGGCCGCCCCCACCAGCCCCCCTCCTGGGAGCACTGGCTGGGCACCACGCGCCTTGGCCACGACGTCTTCTCCCGCCTCATCCACGGCGCCCGCGTCTCGCTCGCCGTCGGCTTCGGCGCCGGGCTGCTGATCACCGTCATCGGCACTATTCTGGGCATCATCGCCGGCTACAAGGGCGGCTGGATCGACGAAGTGATCAACTTCTTCACCAATATGGTGCTGGTCATTCCCAATCTGCCGCTGCTCCTGGTGCTCGCCGCCTTTATCGGCCAGGCGAGCCCCCTGGTCATCGCCATCATTCTCGGGCTCACCTCCTGGGCCTGGGGCGTACGCGTCACCCGCTCGGAAACGCTCTCCATCCGCCAGCGCGACTATGTCAAATCCGCCGAAATGCTGGGCGAGCCGAGCTGGCGCATCATGGCCTTCGAGATCTTCCCCAATCTCATCTCCATCGTCGGCATCAATTTCATCGGCAGCGTCATCTTCGCCGTCATCGCCGAGGCCACCCTCGAATTCCTCGGCCTGGGCGATCCCAACACCGTCTCGTGGGGCATCATGCTCTATAATGCGCAGAACGCCTCGGCCCTGTCGGTCGGCGCCTGGTGGGATCTGCTCTCGCCCTGCCTGGCTCTGGCGCTGCTTGGGCTCAGCCTCGCCTTGATCAATTTCGCCATCGACGAAATCGCCAATCCGCGCCTCAGAACCGGTGGCATGCTCAATCGCTGGACCCGCCTCGTCCATGCCGGGGAGGGCAAGCTGTGACCAATCCCGTCCTTTCCGTCCGCAATCTCGTCATCGACTATATCGGCGCCGAAACCGACTTCCACGCCGTCAAGGGCGTCAGCTTCGACATCCAGCCTGGCGAGCTTTTCGGGCTCGCCGGGGAATCGGGCTGCGGCAAATCCACCATCGCCTTCGCCGTCAGTCGCCTCCATCGCCCGCCGGCGCTGATCCGCAAGGGCAGCGAAATCCTCGTCGATGGCCGCGACGTGCTCACCCTCGATGACGACGCCTTGCGCGCCTTCCGCTGGCGCGAAGTGGCAATGGTGTTCCAGAGCGCCATGAATTCGCTCAATCCGGTGCTGACCATCGAAGAGCAGTTCTACGACGTCCTGCGCACCCACACCCAGACCACTCGCGAAGCCGCCCGCGCCCGCGCCGCCGAGCTTTTGAAACTGGTGGATATTTCGCCCGACCGGCTCTCCGCCTATCCCCATCAATGCTCGGGCGGCATGCGCCAGCGCATCGTCATCGCCATTTGCCTGGCGCTCAATCCCAAGCTCCTGATCATGGATGAGCCGACCACGGCGCTCGACGTGGTGGTGCAGCGCGAAATCCTGCAACGCATCGATACGCTGCGCAAGCAACTGGGCTTTGCCGTGCTGTTCATCACCCATGATCTGAGCCTGATGGTGCAGGTATCGGACCGCATCGGCATCATGCTCGAAGGCCATCTGGTCGAAGTCAACGACGCCCAGACCATCTACCATTCCCCCCAGCACGATTACACCAAGCGTCTCTGGGCCTCCATGCCCAAGCTGCACGGCGCCCAGATCGTCCGCGAGGCCACATCATGAGCGACACCGCGCCCATCCTCGCCCTCAAAACCGTCTCGAAGATTTTCGGCAAGGGCGACAGCGCCGTCTATGCGGCGCGCGATGTCTCCTTCGCCCTCCATTCCGGCCGCACCCTGGCGTTGGTGGGCGAAAGCGGTTCGGGCAAGACCACCGCCGCCCGCCTCATCATGCGCGAATACAGTCCCGACCACGGGCAATTGCTGTTTCAGGGCGCTCCCCTGGGCAAAGCCGACGCCAGGGCGATCAAGGCCTACCGCTCTTCGGTGCAGATGGTCTTTCAGGACCCGTTCTCTTCGCTCAATCCGGCCCACACCATCCGCTATCACCTCGAGCGCCCGCTGCGCCTGCATCAGCCCGGGCTGACCGGCAGCCAGCGCAAGGCCGCGATTGCGGAACTGCTCACCCGGGTCAAGCTCGACCCGGCCATCGTCATGCCCAAATATCCGCATGAACTCTCGGGCGGCCAGCGCCAGCGCATCTCCATCGCCCGCGCTCTGGCGGTCAACCCCAAGGTCATCGTCGCCGACGAGCCAACCTCGATGCTCGACGTCTCGGTGCGGCTGGGCATTCTCAACCTCCTCAACGACATGAAGGCGGAACTGGGGCTGGCGCTGCTCTACATCACCCACGACATCGCCACGGCCCGCTACGTCGCCGAAGACATCATGGTCATGTATTCAGGCCAGATCGTCGAATGGGGCGCCATGGATAGCGTGCTCGACAATCCCCAGCATCCCTATACGCGCCTGCTGCTCTCGGCCGTCCCCGACCCCGACCGGCGCTTTTCCGACGCGGGCGCGGAACTCGACCAGATCGAGACCATCCGCCGCCGCGCCGCCCTGCCCCAGCCGGAAATTCGTCAGGTGGCACAGAACCACTTCATCCGCCCCATGCCCGAAGACGGCAGATGACCGTCACCCTTCGCCTCACCGAGGCCCCCTCGCCCCAGGATCTCGCCGCCATCGGCGAGGGCCTCACCGCCTTCAACCAGGCCGATGTCGGCCCCGCCGACCGCCGCCCCCTCGTCATTACCCTCTCCAACGAGGCCGGCACCATCGAGGGCGGCCTTTCCGGCTACACCGCCTGGGGCTGGCTCTATATTCAATGGCTGTTCATCGCCGAACCCCTGCGCGGCCAGCGCTGGGCCCAGCGCCTGCTCGATGCCGCCGAGACCGAAGCCCGCGCCAGAGGCTGCCACGGCGCCTATATCGACACTTTCAACCCGATTGCCCTCAAGGTCTACCAAGCCGCCGGCTACCACCTCTTCGGCACCCTTCCCGACTTCCCCAAGGGCCGGACCCGCACATTCCTGCAGAAAAAGCTGTAGCTACCAGACCCGCGGAGCCGCAAAGCGGCGTCTCGAAGGACGAAGATGAGGTCTACGGGGTGAGGACTATGGCAAGCGGCATGCTGTAGCCTTCCCGTCCGACATGAATTCCTCCCCTCCTGCGCCCCCTCGTCCCTCTGGGGAGAGGGCCGGGGTGAGGGGCCTTCTGGAGCATGTCTCCCGAAACTGGCCCCGGTTTCGAGAGACATGCGGCAAAACAAAGGGCTCAAGCGCAGCGAGCTGATCTGAAAGAAACGCAATGCGCTGTACAAGGAAGCATCGGCAAGCCCGACGCCCTTACGCCACCAATGTGCCGCCCGTCATCGGCGTCGCCACCCCTGTCGTCGTCGGAAAGCTGATCGGCAGGCCGCGCAGCACTCGCGTCGCCAGAAGGCCGAAACATTCCGCCTCGACCGCGTCGCCGCGCCAGCCCACCGCGTCCGCATTCACCGCCTCGACCCTGGCCCGTTCCGCCAGCATCCGCATCAATGTCGGATTGTGCCGCCCGCCGCCGGAAACGATCAGCCGCGTCGGCCGGCTCGGCAACAGATCGAGCGCCTTGCCCACCGCCCCGGCGGTGAACGCCGTCAATGTCGCCGCTCCCGTCGCGTCGTCCAGCCCATCGGCCATGCTGGCCGGAAAATCGAAGCGGTCGAGCGATTTGGGATAGGCCGCCGCGAGATAGGGATGCTCGAGCAGTTTTGTCAGCCGCGCCTCGTCCACCGCTCCGGTCGCCGCCAGCGCCCCGTCCCGATCCATTTCCCCCAGGCCCCGCGCCTTCATGAAGTCGTTGATCGGCGCATTGGCCGGCCCGGTGTCGAAAGCCACCAGCCCATCCGCCCCATCCCAATAGGTGACATTGGCCACCCCGCCCAGATTGAGCACCG
This sequence comes from Devosia sp., assembly GCA_026126125.1. GTDB lineage: Bacteria > Pseudomonadota > Alphaproteobacteria > Rhizobiales > Devosiaceae > Devosia. The sequence continues at coordinate 57,095 of JAHCJW010000003.1, read as the reverse complement.
CCGTGTCGCGTGCCACGCCCAACCGCCGCAGCAGCGCCCGGTGATAGGTCGCGGCCAGCGGCGCGCCCTGCCCGCCCGCCTTCACATCGGCGGAACGGAAATCATAGACCACCTTCACGCCCAGCATCTCGCGCATCAGCGCGCCATCGCCCAATTGCCGTGTATCCCCGATACGCCCCTGCTGCGGCGCCCGGTGTAGAACCGTCTGGCCATGAAACCCGACCACGCCGATATCGCTCATCGCCATGCCCGACGCCTTGACGAAGTCGAGGACCGCTTCGGACTGCGCCCGCGTCAGCGCCGCCTCGGCCCGCGCGAAAATTTCCGGGTCAGCCCCTTCGAAATTCCACGCCCGCGCCGCCGTCAGCGTCTCCTCGAGCAGCGCCCGCACTTCGGCGCTATACGGCGCCAGCGTATACGGCCCGAATTCGGCAATGGTCTCGCCATCGGTCTTGAGCATGGCAATGTCGATATTGCCGTCAAGCACGGTTCCGGTCATCAGCCCGATGGTCCAGATCGGTTCCATGGAAAAATCCTTCAATTCTGATTGATGCGGTCGCCCACGGCGCGGCGTAGGGCAAAGATCCCGCTGTCGAAATGCCGCGTCGGATGCACGCGATTGGTCAGAAGTGTCCAGGCATGGCCCCGGTCGAAATCGATCCACAGCCCGGTTCCGGTAAAACCCGTATGGCCGATGGTTCCCGGCGAGCACAGCTCGCCCCCTGACCAGCCCTCATAGGGCCGCTCCCAGCCATGCGTGCGTCGGCCCGATAGCGCCTGGCGCATAAGTGCGACACTCGACGCTAACAGTCCGCTAGCATTAAGGGCGCCAAACCCCCACTCCAGAACCGCGTCTGCGGTGCCGAACAGGCCAGCATGGCCTGCGCCCTGCAGCGCCGCGCAATTTTCGTCATGCACCTCGCCGCACAGCACCCGCCCGCGCCAGGCGCACCGTTCGGTCGCTGCCGCCGCCTCCGGCGCCGCGCCCCAGGCAAACCCTTGATCCGGCTCGATATCCCGAATGGTTTTGCCCGTCAGCCGCTCAATGGCGATGCCCAGAAGAATGAAATTGAGGTCCGAATAGACCGCCGGCCCCGCCTCCCAGTTCCGCTGCAACACGAAATGCCGCAACTGGTTCGGATCGTTGCCATAGGTATAGAGCGGAAACACCCCCGGCAGCGGCGTCTGATGGCCAAGGCATTGACGGAACGTGATTTTTCGCTGCCAATTGTCAAGATTATACTGCGCGAAATCCGGGATCACCTGGGTCAGCGGCGCATCGAGATCGATCACCCCCTCCGCCGCCAGTTTCAAAATCCGCGGCGTCGTGAACAGCACCTTGGTCAGCGACGCCAGATCGAACCAACTCTGCTCCGTCATCGGCCGACAAACCGGCTCGCGCTGCGCCTGGCCTATGGCGCACACCTGCCGATTTCCGGCAGCGTCGAGGAAGCCCAGCACGCCGCCGGGAATTTTTCCGGCCGCGACCGCCTCTGCTAACAGGTTGAACGCACTATCGAAATTCTTGCTCATTTACTCTTCTACCCGGGCGCGATGATCGGCCCCGACCTCGATCCAGGCCGCCGGCTGGGGCTCAAAGCCCTTGGGCTTGATCAGCGACGGCACCGGCGTCGTATCCACATCATAGCGCTGCCGCCGTCGCTCCATCTCCGGCACCGCCGCGATCAGGCGCCTGGTATAGGCATGATGGGGTTGCGAGAGCACCGCCGAGGCGGCGCCGATCTCGACCACCTCACCCGCATACATCACCGCCACCCGGTGCGCGATGCGCTCCACCACCGCCATGTCATGTGAGATGAACAGATAGGCCAGGCCGAATTCGCTTTGCAAATCAATGAGAAGATCGAGGACGCGCGCCTGCACCGACACATCGAGCGCCGACACCGCTTCGTCCAGCACCACCACATCGGGATTGAGCATCAGCGCCCGCGCAATGCACAATCGCTGCCGCTGCCCGCCGGAAAACTGATGCGGATAGCGCTCCAGCGCCTCGGCCGAAAGTCCAACCCGCTCGAGCAAAAACACCATGCGCTCGCGCAGCCTGGCATCGACGCGCTGCCCCGCCGCGATAGCCGGCTCCGCCATCAGGCTCTCGACCGTCAGCCGGGGATTGAGCGAGGCGAACGGGTCCTGGAACACCATCTGCACCGGCCGCCCACTTCGACCGGGCGCCGTCTGAATGGCCCCGCGCGTCGCCGCGACAAGACCAAGAATGGCCCGAGCCGTCGTCGACTTGCCCGAGCCGCTTTCTCCAACGATGGCAAGGGTTTCGCCGGCGATAAGATCGAAGGTGACGCCCTCGACCGCGTGGATGGCTCCCGATTTCCGGGCCAAAAATCCGCCCCCGATCGGAAAGCGCACGGTCAGCCCGTCCACCGCCACCACGGGTTTGCGGACCCCCTCGGCCGGACGATCCGTCCTCACCGCAGCCCCGCCGCGAAAATGCGGCACCGCCTCCAGAAGATGCTTGGTGTAGGCATGCTGCGGACTGTCGAGCACCGCGTCGGTCGGGCCCCGTTCCACCACTTCGCCCTGCTGCATCACCATGATCTGGTCGGCGATCCCGGCGACCAGCCCCATGTCATGGGTGATGAAAATCATCGCCATGTCCAATTCGGCCTTGAGCTCGGCCAACAGCGCCATGATCTGCGCCTGCACCGTCACGTCGAGCGCCGTCGTCGGCTCGTCGGCAATCAGCAGGCGCGGATTGCCCGCCAGCGCCATGGCGATCATCACCCGCTGCCGCATGCCGCCGGAGAGTTGATGGGGATAATAACGCAACCGCTCGGCGGCATCGGGAATGCGCACCCGCTCCAGCGCCTCTCGCGCCGCCGCCTGTGCAGCGGCGCCACCAAGCCCGCGATTAAGCCGGAAAGCCTCCTCGATCTGCGCGCCCACGGTATGCACCGGGTTGAGCGACGTCATCGGCTCTTGAAAAATCATGCCGATTTCGCGCCCGCGAATGCCGGTGAGCGCGCTTTCATCGGCGCTGGCAATATCCAGCACGCTGCCATCGGGGCGGGCAAACGCCATGCTTCCGCCGACGATCTTTCCCCCGCCAAAATCGACCAGACGATTGATCGACAGGGCTGTCACCGATTTTCCAGACCCGCTTTCGCCAACGATGGCAAGGGTTTGTCCCGCCTCGAGGTCGAAACTCACGCCCTTGACCACCGGGTTTGCATCGGCTTTTCGGCCAAACCCGACCTTCAACTCACGCACGCGCAACAGTGGGGTCATGACGATCTCCCCTGGCTGCGCGGATCGAGAATATCGCGCAAGGCATCACCGAACAAATTGAACCCCAATATCCCCAGCATGATGGTGAGGCCCGGAAAGGCGAGCAGCCAGGGGGCCTGTTGCATGAGATTGCGCGCCTCGCTCATCATCAACCCCAGCGAAGGCGCGGGCGGCTGCGTGCCAAGCCCGAGAAAGCTGAGCCCGGCCTCGGTCAGCAAGGCCCAGGCCAGCGCCAGCGTCACCTGCACGGTGAGCGGCGCGACGAGATTGAGCAGCATGTGCCGGCTCAGGATATAACCCTGCGAGCTGCCGAAAGTCCTTGCCGCATCGACAAAATCCCGGCGCTTGAGCGTGAGGACCGGCCCGCGCACCACCCGCGCGAAGATCGGCGTATAGACCGCGGCGATGGCCACGACGCTGGTTGCCGTCCCCGGCCCGACAATGGCGATGATCAGCAGCGCCAGCAGGATCGCCGGAAACGCCAGCAGCATGTCCATCGAGCGCATGAATACCCCGTCGAGAAGCCCGCCCCACCAGCCGGCCAGCAAACCGATGATCGTGCCGAGCAATGTTGCCAGGCCCACCGAGGCAAAGGCGATGATGAAGGATTGGCCGATCCCGGCCATCAGCCGGCTGGCCGTGTCGCGACCGAAAAGGTCCGTCCCCATCAGATAGCTGGAGCTGGGCGGCTTGAGCCGATCGACACGGAACTGCTGCAGGGGATCGTGCGGCGTGAAGCCAAAATAGCCGCACACGGCAAGGAGCAGATAGATCGCGATGATCGCCGCGCCGATGCGGCCGGTTGGATGGGCCACGATGGCCTTGAGAATCCGCATCAGCGCGCTCCCAGCCGGATGCGCGGATCGAGTGCGGCATAGGCAAGATCGACCAGCAGGTTAACGATAAGGAAGTTGAAGGCGATGAACAGCACGCAGCCCTGCACCAGCGCATAGTCGCGCTGGCCAATGGCCTCGAGGGTCAATCGCCCGAGCCCGGGCAGCGCGAAAATCTGCTCGACGATGACCGCGCCACCCAGAAGATAGCCGAATTCGACGCCGCTCAGCGTCACCACGGGGATCAGCGCATTGGGCAGGGCATGATGCCAGACGACGCTAAGCTTGGGCACGCCCTTGGCGCGGGCGGTGCGCACATAATCGTCACTGAGCACGTCGAGCATCGAAGCGCGCGAAATGCGCGTCACCGAGGCGGCAAAGGCAAAGCCCAGCGTAATGGCGGGAAAGATCAGTTGCGCCAGATTGGCCAGCGGATCGACCCAGATCGGCACGAAGCTGCCCATGGTGGGAACGAAGCCGAAATAGACCGAGAGCACATAGATGATGACGAGGCCGACGACGAAACCCGGCGTCGACTGGCCCAGCATGGCGATGATGCGCACCGTCACATCGCTGGGGCGTTCGCTTTGCGTGGCCGCCAGAACGCCGGCGGGCACGCCGATGCCCAGCGCGATCACCATGGAAAGCAGCGCCAGTTCCAGCGTCAGGGGAAAGCGCTCGAGTATGATGGTCAACACCGGCCGTCCATGCGTGACGGAGAGGCCGAGATCCCCCTGCATCACGCCGCTCAGCCAGCGCCCATATTGCACCAGAACCGGCTGATCGATTCCGAAATACTCAGCCAAGGCCTGGCGCTGGACGGGGGTAAGCAAACCCGATTCGGTGCCAAGCATGGCGGTGATCGCATCGCCGGGGATCATGCGGATGGAAAAAAACACGAGCAGCGATACGCCGATGAGGATCAGCGGAAAAGTCAGCAGCCGTCGAGCCAGATAGGGCATGGCCTGGGTCCTGAAGGAAAGAAGAAAGGAATGAGCCAGCCTGGGCAGGAGAGGGGCGAGCCCGTAAGGCCCGCCCCAAGTCGATTACTGACCCAGCGTCACCTTGGTGAGGCTGAACAGCGTGCCGGTGGCGGAAGGCTCGAAGCCCGAAAGGGTCTTGAGCTGCGCCGTATAGGTGTTGGAGGTCGACAGCCACACCCAGGGCGCCAGCTCGGTGAGGCGAGCCTCGAACTGAGCGAAGATTTCCTTGCGCTTGGCAATGTCGGTTTCAACCCGGCCCTGCTGGAGCAGGCTGTCGATCTCGTCATCGGTGAAGTTCGAGACCTTCACCAGATTGCCGGCCTTGGTGAAGTAGCGGTTATACATCGGATAAGGGTCGGCGCGGCCGCCATTCTGGGCCACGGCCATGTCGAAATCGCCGGCCAGCCAGCGATCGACATAGACGTTGAGCTCCATCAGCTCGATTTCGAGCTTGATGCCGATTTCCGCCAGCTGGCTCTGCAACACCTGAGCCTCGGCCGAAGCGACCGGCGGCTCGCCGGTGGCGGCGATGACCTTGACCGAGAAGCCGTCGACGCCAGCCTCGGCCATCAGCGCCTTGGCCTTTTCGATGTCCTGCTCATAGCAGAACAGGGTCGAGGGATCGCTGGCATAGGCCGGCATGGTCAGCGGACCGGTTACCTTGCCCTCGCCGACCAGCGCGGTGTCGAGCACGTCCTGGCGGTCGACGGCGCAGGAAATGGCCTGGCGCACCTGCAGCTTGTCCATCGGCGCGCGCGAGGGATTGAGCTGAAGCACGTTATAGGCAAGGCCCGGAACGGCGTTGAGCTGCAGGTTGGGCTCGTTGGGGACCAGTGTGGCGACCAGCGGATCATTGATCAGCGCGAAGTCGGTCTGGCCGGCGCGGAGCGAGGCGAGGATGGCGGTTTCGTCGGGCAGGACCGAGATGGTGATGCCGTCATAGGCGATATCGCCGCCGGCCCAGTGGGCGTTGACGCTGAGCTGTTCGCGCGAATTGGGCTCCCAGCTGTCGAGAACGAAGGGGCCGGAGCCCAGCGCCGTGGTGGCGACGGTGCCTTCGGTCACTGCCTTGGCCGGCACGACCGCAGCGTTGATCGAGGCCATGGCGACGAGCAGCGGCGCGTCGGGCTGCGACAGGTTGAAAACGACGGTGGCCGGATCGGGCGCATCGATCGAGGCGATGGAGAGGAAGTTCGAGCGCGCGGCCGCGCCGGTGGCTTCATCGAGCAGCCGCTCGAACGAGGCCTTGACGTCCTCGGAGGTAACCTGGGCGCCGTCGCTGAACTTGGCATTAGGGTCGATCTTGAAGGTAAGTGTCTGACCGTCATCGGAAAATTCCCAGCTTTCAGCAACAGCGGGAACAACATCGAGCGCCGAATCATGTCGCACCAGCGGCTCGTAGATCAGCTCCAAAAGGCGCAGGGACGAGAAGGCCGTCTGCGCGTGCGGATCAAGGCCGGTCGCGTCCTGAGCCCAGGCCAGGCGCAGGTTTGCGGCCTGTGCCGGCAGGGCCAGGCTGGCCGAAGCGAGAAGGGCCGCAGCCATGCCGGCGAGTGCGGTCCGGGAAATCTTCTTGTTCATCATGTCTCCCTTTGAAGTGCCTATTCCTGACATCAGGCCGCACTTCAAAGGCCATGATACCGCCGGACGAAAGGCGTCCGGCCATTCGCCAGACCTTATGAGGGTTCGAGCCGCTTTGTCGAGAGTGGTATTACAATGGACTCAAGTTGATAGCAGATTGGATGGCCCATTTTCGATCCACGGGCGCCACCCACCCACCGCAGATGTTAACGGACTGTTACCGTTGAGCGCCGCCAAACCGCGAAGGCGTGACGGTTTGGCGGCGCGAGGGGAAAAACCCCTTGTCCACTCGGTCGAATGTCGGACTTGACGGCCCTCACCTCAACACCGATGAAGGCCCCGCCGCCAATACGACGAGGAAACCATGTCCATCCACGCCGAAACGAGGCGCCTCACGACGCGCGACATCCGGGCCAAGAAACGCAGCGGCGAAAAGCTCGCCATGCTCACCGCCTATGACCATGTCACGGCGGGCCTGCTCGACCAGGCCGGCATCGACATGCTGCTGGTGGGCGACAGCCTGGGCAATGTCGTGCTCGGCTACGAGACCACCATCCCGGTGACGCTCGACGACATGATCCGGCATGCCGCCGCCGTACAGCGGGGCAGCCGCCGGGCGCTGGTGGTGTGCGACCTGCCCTTCGGCGCGGCCACCGACCCCGACACGGCGCTGCGCAGCGCCGTCGCGGTGATGCAGCACAGTGGCGTTCAGGCCATCAAGATCGAAGGCGGCGTTGCCGCCGCCCCCATCGTCCGGCGCCTCGTCGAGCAGGGCATCGCCGTGATGGCCCATATCGGGCTGACGCCGCAATCGGTGCACCAATTGGGCGGCTATTATCGCCATGGCAAGAGCGAGGACGCCGCCCAGGCGCTGATCGATGCGGCCAAGGCTCTCGAAGCGGCCGGCGCTTTCGCCATCGTGCTCGAAATGGTGGTTCCCGAACTGGCCGCTGACATTACCGCCATGCTGGAAATTCCCACCATCGGCATCGGTTCTGGCCCCGACTGCGCCGGACAGGTTCTGGTGCTGAACGACCTGATCGGCCTCGGCCTCAAACCGCCCCCGAGCTTCGCCAAGCCCAAGGCCGATGTGGCGACGATTGTCCGGGACGCGGCCTCTGCCTATATCGCCGAGGTCAAGGCCAGGGAGCCGCAGCGTGACTGAACACTGGCTTTTGCTCGACATCGGCAACACCCACACGGTGGCCGGCGTTTTCCGCAGCGATGGCGCCCGCATCGCCGAAATGCGTTTTCGCACCGACCCCCACTGCACCGCCGACGAATATCGTGTGCAGCTGCGGCAATTATTCGCGGACCAACTGGGCCAAAGCGTCTGGAGCCTCGTGGAGCGCGTCGTGCTCTCGACCGTGGTGCCGGCTTTGGAGCGGATCGTCGCCCAGGCCAGCGGCACCCTGCCCTGGATTTCGGTCAATTCTCGGTTGCAGCGCGATTTCGCGCTCGACCTGCCCCATCCCGAGCAATTGGGCGCCGACCGGCTGTGCAATGTGGCGGGCGCCATGCAATTGGCGCCGGCGCCGCTTTTGATCGTCGATGCGGGCACGGCGACGACATTCTGCCTCGTTCACCCCGAACGCGGCTATATCGGCGGCGCCATCGTGCCGGGGCTCGAAACCAGCTGGCGGGCCTTGCAGGGCCGCGCGGCAAAGCTGTTCGCGGTCGAGCTGATCCGCCCCGGCAACGCGGTGGGCAACACCACCGAGACCCAGATCCAGAGCGGGGTATTGCAGGGCTATGAGGCGCTGATCGAGGGCATGGCCGACCGCTTGCTCGCCGATGCCGGACTTGCAGACGCCACCCTGATCGCCACCGGTGGCTGCGTCAGGCTGATCCGCCTTTCCGAGCGCTTCCGGCAGGAACCGGACCTGACGCTTCTGGGGCTTTTGCGCTATGGGCAGCTCAATGGGTAACATCCTCATCGCCGTCACCGGCAGCATTTCGGCCTATAAGATCGCCGATGTCGTCTCCACCCTGACCAAGACCGGGCATCAGGTGCAATGCATCCTGACCGAAAGCGCCCAGCATTTCGTCACCCCGCTGGTGCTCGAAACGCTGAGCGGGCGAAAAGTGGCCTCGGACCTGTTCGGACCCGATATTTCAGGCACCGAGCATATCGACCTGGCGCGCTGGGCCGATCTGTTCGTCGTCGCCCCCGCCAGCGCCAACACCATCGCCAAATTGGCGCTGGGGCTCGCCGATGACTTGCTGACCACCGTCGCCCTGGCCACCACCGCGCCGATGCTCATCGCGCCGGCGATGAACACCAAGATGTGGGAGCATCCCGCCACCCAGGAGCATCTCGAAACGCTGCGCCAGCGCGGCGCCGGCTTTGTCGATCCGGCGGCGGGGGTGCTGGCCTGCGGCGAAGTGGGCGTGGGCAAGCTGGCGCCGGTGCCCGAACTCGTCGCCGCCATCGAGGCAGCGCTGGTGCGGCCGGGGGCCGACCTTGCGGGCCGTCGCGTGCTGATCACCGCCGGCCCGACCACCACCGCCATCGACGCGGTGCGCTATATCACCAATCATTCCACCGGCCGCATGGGCGCGGCGATGGCCGAAGAAGCGCTGCGGCGCGGGGCCGAGGTGCGCTATGTGCTGGGCATGGACAAGGGCGTGGTGCGCCCGATGCCACCGCGTGAGAGCGCCGGCCGGCTCACCCTGGTCGAAGTGCGCACGGCCGAGGAAATGGCCGAAGCCGCTCTCGCCTTCCTGCCGGAGGTGGACGGGGTGATCGCCACGGCGGCGGTGATGGATTATCGCGTCGCAACGCCCGCCGCCAACAAGCTCAAGCGCGCCGCCGCCGCCACCACCCTCGACATGGTGCCCTCGATCGACGTGCTGGGCACATTGCGCGCCGCCGCCACCGACCAATGGTTTTTCGGCTTTGCCGCCGAAACCGACGATGTCGAAGCCAATGGCCGCAAGAAGCTCGAGGGCAAGAAGCTCGATTTCCTCTTCGCCAATCCCGTCGCCCGCGCCGGGGAGACGACCGCGACCGGCTTTTCCGTGCCCACCAATGGCGGCACGCTGCTGCGGGCCGAAGGCGCCGACGTGACCCTGCCGGTGATGAACAAGAGTGAATTGGCCAGACGGCTGTGGGATATTATCGCATGACACGCATTTTGCGCACCATCGCCGAGGTTCGTGCCTGGCGCAAGACGCTGCGACCGGAACAGACACTCGGTTTCGTGCCGACCATGGGCGCGTTGCATCAGGGCCATATGAGCCTGATGCAGATTGCGCGCCAGAAGGCCGACATCGTCATCGCCAGCATTTTCGTCAACCCGCTGCAATTCGGGCCGAACGAGGATTTGAGCAAATATCCGCGCCCCATCGAAAAGGACATCGCCCTGCTCGGAGAAGCGAGGGTGGATGCCCTGTTCCTGCCGCCGGTCGCCGAGCTTTATCCCGAAGGCGCCTCGAGCGTGGTGCTCGAAGAAGCGGTGTCGACACATCTGTGCGGCGCCAGCCGGCCCGGCCATTTCCGCGGCGTGACCACGGTGGTGCTGAAACTGTTCAACATCGTCGCGCCCGACTTCGCCGTGTTCGGGCAGAAGGATGCCCAGCAATGCCTGGTGATCGAGCGCATGGTGCGCGACCTCGATGTGCCGGTCGAGATCATTCGCGGCCCCATTGTGCGCGAAGCCGATGGGCTGGCGCTGAGTTCGCGCAATGTCTATCTCGCGCCCGAGGATCGGGCGGCGGCCCCGGCGATTTTCGCCAGCCTCAACGCGGCCAAGGCGGCATGGGCGGCCGGGGAGCGCAATGGGGCGCGGCTGGCGGAAATCGGGCGGGCACGGCTGGCGCAGGAAGGCCGCATCACGCCGCAATATTGGGAAGTGCGGGACCGCACCAGCCTTAAGCCCATCGAGACGGTGGGGCCGGAGGGGGCGCTGTTCGCCGTCGCGGCGCATCTGGGCACGACGCGGCTGATCGATAATCTTGAGGTGAGCGGCTGAGGCTCCGGGGCATCCCACCCACCGCATGTCACCCCGGGCCTGAGCGGCCAGTCCTATAGCGTGCTCGCGGCGACGAAGGCCTTGGTGTAGTCCTGGTCCAGCTCGCGGTTGCGCAATTGGGCGCGGCTCAGGGTTTCGACGTGGCGGGCGTTCTGCATCAGCATCAGCCGGTCGCAACAATAGGAAATCACCGCCAGATTATGACTGACGATGACGAAGGTCAGTCCCATTTCAGCGCGCAGGCGATTGAGCAGGTTGAGAATTTCGGCCTGGATGGAAACGTCGAGCGCCGAGGTCGGTTCATCGAGCAGCAGCAGTTTGGGCGACAGCGCCAATGCGCGGGCGATGGCGACGCGCTGGCGCTGGCCGCCGGACAATTCGTGCGGATAGCGATAGGCGAAGTCTTCACCAAGGCCGATCAGCGCCAGAAGCTCCAGCGTTCGGGCCTCGACATTGTCCATGCGGTGAATGCGCATCGGCTCGGCGATGGCATTGCCGATCAGGTGTCGCGGGTGCAGCGAGGCATAGGGGTCCTGGAACACCATCTGCACCTGGGTGGAAAATTCGCGGCGCGGCGTGCCGCGCGCCGGCACGCCATTGACCGCGATGGTGCCCGACCAATCGGGGCTGAGGCCCATAATGGTGCGCAAAATGGTCGATTTGCCCGAGCCGCTTTCCCCCACAAGGCCAAAACTCTCGCCGCGCGCCACGGCAAAGCTGACATCGTCCACCACGGTGGAAGCGCCGAAGCGCACCGAAAGATGCTCGACGCCCAGAATAGTGTCGGTCATGGCAACTGGCTCCAGGCCGCCTGCCGGTCAAGGGTCGGCAGGGGCGTCAACGGCCCGTCGATTTCCGGCAGGCAGGCGAGGAGGCCCTTTGTATAGGGGTGCTGCGCCTCGCCCAGACGCCGAGCGTCGAGCGTTTCAACGATCTGGCCGGCATACATGACAATGACCCGGTCGCAGAAACGGCTGACCAGTTGCAGATCGTGGCTGATGAAAATAAGGCCCATTTTCCGCCGCTCGACCAGCTCGTCAAGAATGGAGAGCACCTGCATCTGCACGGTGACGTCGAGAGCCGAAGTCGGCTCGTCGGCGATCAGCACATCGGGCTCGCGCACCACCATCATGCCGATCATCACCCTTTGGCCCATGCCGCCGGACAATTCGTGCGGATAGCGGTCAAAGACCAGTTCGGGATCGCGGATATGCAGGCTGTGAAGAATGTCGAGCGCTCCCTTGCGCGCGGCGGCTCTCGATATGCGGCGGTCGCCGATGCGGATGGCTTCGACGATCTGGGCGCCGGCGGTCATCACCGGATTGAGCGAGAATTTGGGGTCCTGCAGCACCATGCCCATGCGGCCGCCACGCAGATGCCGGCGCTGGCGCGGCGAGGCGGCGCGCAGATCGATGCCGTCGAAAGCGAGTTTGTCCGCCTCGATGCGCACATAATCGGGCAGGACGCCGAGAATGGCGCGGCCGGAAAGGCTCTTGCCCGAGCCGCTTTCCCCCACAATGCCGAGCTTTTCGCGCCCGAGGGTGAAGCTGACGCCGCGCACGGCCTGATGCCAGCCGCCCGCTTCGGTGGGAAAGGCGATGCGCAGGTTTTTCACCTCGATGAGGTTCTCGCTCATGGGCGGGCCTTCAGATGCGGATCGAGCAGGTCGCGGATGGCGTCGCCCAGAAGGTTGAAGCCGAGCGAGACGATGAAGATGGCAAAGCCGGGCACGGTCGCCACCCACCACTGGTCGAAGATGAATTTGCGGCCCGTCGAGATCATCGCCCCCCATTCGGGCAGCGGCGGCTGCGCCCCGAGGCCGATGAAGCCGAGGCCGGCGGCGGTGAGGATGATGCCGGCCATGTCGAGCGTCATGCGCACGATGACCGAGGAAATGCACATCGGGATGATGTGCTGGACGATGATGTGGAACTCCGAGGCGCCGGCCAGCCGCACCGCGTTGACATAATCGCTGTTGCGCACCGCCAGCGCCTCGGCCCGGGCCATGCGGGCATAGGGCGGCCAGGCGGTGAGCGTGATGGCGATGGCAGCATTGACGATGCCCGGCCCGAGCGCGGCGACGAAGGCCAGGGCCAGGAGCAGCTTGGGCACGGCCAGGAACACATCGGTGACGCGCATGAAGATCGTATCGACCCAGCCGCCGAAATTGCCGGCGATGACGCCGACCAGCAGGCCGATGGGCGCCGAGGTGACGATGACCAGCCCGACGATCAGCAGCGTCAGGCGCGAGCCGTAAAGCACGCGGCTATAGATGTCGCGGCCCAGTTCGTCCGCCCCCAGCCAGTAATCGGCGCCGGGCGCCGACAGGCGCCCCGACAGATTGGGCAGATAGGGATCATGGGTGGCGAGCCAGGGCGCGAAGGCGGCACAGAACAGCAGCGCCACCAGAATGAAAAAGCCGAACATGCCGGAGGGATTGCGGGCAAAACGCCGGCAGAAGCTCTTGATCTGCTTGAATTGGGCGGCGCGGACCTGGGCGCGGGCGATGGTGTGCGTTGGCATGGTGCTCATCGGCGGGCCGGCCGGGTTCGAGGATCGAGGGTGGTGTAGAGAATGTCGGACAGCTGGTTGAGCACGATGAAGATCGCGCCGACGAGGAAGGTGCCGCCCAATACCGCGTTGATGTCGCCACGGAAGAGAGACGAGGCGATGTAATTGCCGATGCCGGGCCAGCCGAACACCGTCTCGATCAGCACCGAGCCCTCAAGAAGGCCGCCATAGGAGAGCGCGATGATGGTGACGAGCGGAATGGCGGCGTTGCGCAAGGCGTGGCCGAAGACGACCTCGATTTCGCTGGCGCCCTTGAGGCGGGCGGTCAGCACATATTCCTTGGTCAGTTGATCGAGCATCAGCGAGCGCGTCATGCGCGACAGATAGGCCATGGAGAAATAGCCGATGAGCGAGACCGGCAGCACGATATGGCTGACCGCGTTCCAGAACACGGTCCACTCCCCGCGCAGCATGCTGTCGATGAGGATGGAATTGGTGATCGGCTTGACGATGCCGACATAAAAGACGTCGATCTGACCTGGCCCCGCAACCCAGCCCAGACGGTAATAGAACACATAGAGCCCGACGAGCCCGAGCCAGAAGATCGGTACCGAATAGCCGACAAGGCCGACGACGCGGATCAGATGATCGGGCCATTTGTCGTGCCAATAGGCCGAGACGACGCCCGCCGGAACGCCAAGCACGATGCCGAGCAGAAGGCCCAGCGTCGCCAGCTCGAGCGTGGCGGGAAAGAAGGTCAGCAGATCCGTGAGGACCGGCCGCGTCGTGGTGAAGGAGGTGCCGAAATCGCCGCACAGCAATTGCCAGGTATAGGCGGCGAACTGCTCCCATACCGGTTTGTCGAGACCCATGGCGTAAAAGACCTTGTCATAGGCCTCCTGGGTCGCCTTTTCGCCGACAATGGCGAGGACGGGGTCGATGGGGATGACCCGGCCGATGAAGAAGGTCAGGGCGATCAGCCCCAGAAGCGTGACGGCGATGGTGGCCAGGCCGGTGAGAACCCGGCCCAGGCGCCTTATGCCATCCGATGCAGGAGCGATTGCGGCCACGATAGATCCAGACAGGAAAAAAGGCGCGGCGACGAGGGCCGCCGCGCCGGAAACACGATCAGTCCTTGGTGACTTCCCAATAGCGGTCGTCCGACAGGGTCAGGCCGAGGATCAGCCCATTGACATTGGAGCGGACGGCGACGCGGCGCACTTCCTGGAACATATAGAGGAAGGGCGAGGTGTCGGTATGCACCTTCTGGATCTCCTCATACATGGTCTTGCGCAGCTCGGTGTCGTTCTCGCGCAGGGCGGCCATGGCCTTGGGCGAGAGATCGCCTGCATCCCAGCCGAAGCGGTCGGCAAGGCTGGACGAGCCATCCGGCGCGTCTTTGGAATTGACGGCGAAAGCCTTGGCGTTGGAATGCGGATCGGGATAGTCCGGGCCCCACAGGCCCACCCAGATGTCGAGGGCCGAGGAGCGGTAGCGTTCGAGCCATTGCTGGCCATCGACCACCTGCAGGTCGAGATTGATGCCGGCCTGGGCCAGGGTCGCCTGGGCGGCCTGAGCGAAATCGGTATAGGGCGGTACGTTCCAGACGACGGTTTCGAGCGTCACCGGGGTCTGCACGCCGCTCGAAGCGATCAGTTCCTTGGCCTTTTCGATGTCGAGCGAATAGGGATTGTAATCGAGCGAGCCGAGGAAACCGGCCGGCACCAGGGTCTGGTGCACTTCGATCGTGCCCTGCCCGATGGTGGCGGCGATGCCGTCATAATCGACCAGATATTTCATCGCCTTGACGAAATCGGGATGGCTCAGCGCCTCGTTGCGGACATTGAGACCCATGTAATAGATGACGCCGGAACTGCCATCGAGGGTCTTCACATCGGCATTGTTGGCGATGGAGGTATAATCGTCCGGCCCGAGCTTGTTGGCGACGTCGATATCGCCCTTTTCGA
Source organism: Devosia sp. (assembly GCA_026126125.1). Classification (GTDB taxonomy): domain Bacteria; phylum Pseudomonadota; class Alphaproteobacteria; order Rhizobiales; family Devosiaceae; genus Devosia. The sequence goes on along the minus strand of JAHCJW010000003.1, from coordinate 41,985 downwards.
GCAGCAGACGCTGGGCGGCGCTTTCGGGCACGTGCTGGAAGAAGACGCGCTCGATGCTGGGCTTTTCCTGCCAGAAATTCTCGTTGCGGGTGAGCAGGATCGACTGCTTGGGCGCCCAATTGCTCAGAACGAAGGGACCGGAACCGGCGGTGTTTTCCTGCTTGAGCCAGCCATTGCCCAGATCGCCATCGACTTCATGTTCGAGCACGAGCTTGCTGTCGACGATGCCGCCGGCATAGGACGAGAGGGCATAGAGCACGAAGGATTCGGCGTAGGGCTGCTCGATCTCGATGACCAGCGTCGCGTCATCGACGGCCTTGATGCGCTCTTCGATATTGTCGGTGGTGAAGCCGAACTGGGTGAGCAGGAACGCCGAGCGCGAGGCCATCTTGACCACGCGGTGATAGGAGAACTCGGCGTCATGCGCCGTCACCGGATTGCCCGAGGCGAATTTGGCATTCGGGTTCATCTTGAAGGTGAAGGTCTTGCCGTCTTCCGACACGGTCCAGCTCTGGGCCAGAACGCCATAGATCTCGGTCGGGTTCTTGACGTTGAAGGTCACCAGCGGCTGATAGATCTGCTTGGCGGCCATGATGCCGCCCACTTCGCCCACTTCGCCCGGGTCGAGGGTGATGATGTCGTCGATGGCGTCGGCGATCACCAGCGTGTCCTGCGGCGTCGCGGCAAAGCTGACACTGGTGAGCATGGTCATGCTCAGCAAGGCGCCGGCCAGGGCTTTGGTCAGTTTCATGGGGTTGTCTCCTCTGGTGCAATCGGCCGCGGTCCCGATGGCGGCGATGATGAATGGGGCTTGTCGGCGAACAGCCGCATGGTTCCGACCCAAAGCTCGGTGGCCACCTCATCACCGGGGTTCCGGGAGGTATGGGGCAGAGTGGAATTGAAATGCAGCGTATCGCCGGCCTGCAGCCGATAGGCGACGCCATCGACCGTGTAGATCATGATGCCGGCGATCAGATAGACGAAATCCTCGCCCTCGTGCCGCATGACCTCGGAAGCGAAACCCGGCGGCACATGGGTGATGCAGGCATTGAGGCGCGCCTCGTCGAAGCCGGGTTCGAGAAACTCATAGACCGGCTTGCTCGCACCGAGCGAAAAGCGCGGCCGCGCCGCCGAATGGGTGACCTGCCGATGGGCGCGCTCGGGCGCCTGGGACAGGAAACGATCGACGCTGGTGTCGAGCGCCCGGGCGATGGCATAAAGTGAACTGAGCGAGGGGCGGGAAATATCGCGCTCGATCTGGGAAATGAACCCCACCGTCAGCCCGCTATCCTTCGCCACTTCGCGCATGGTGCGGCCCAACTCCTTGCGGCGTTGGTGCAATCGCGCGCCCAGGCTGGCATCGCCTTCGCTCATCTCGCCCCCCGGCCCTCGTGTTTAGCCAGACTAAACAGAAGCCAATCAGGCGGTCAATCCACTGTTTGGGCGATTGTCATTCTATCGTCATGGACGCAGAGCGGGAAAGTGGCTGATTTGCCAGGAGGGAAAGGGCGGCTCCAGACCGGTTAGAACATCGGACCAAAAAGTATACGCACGGTTTTTGGCTCATCCGATGCGTAAACAAGGGATGAGAGCGGCGATTTGCGTTCGACAGAACGCACGCCACTCTAGCCAGCCTCGTAAGACGCGAGGGTACGCGCCAGCGCCTCGTCTTCGCCCACCACCTCCCTGAACCCCAGATCGCGACGGATCTTGCCCGTATCGAGCGTCAGGGGATAGCGCAGGTCCATCGCCTCGGCGCGATCCGCCCAGACGCCACTCCCAGCAGGCGCCGAAACCACGGGCGCATCGACGCCGAGCAAGGGCAGCAGGCGCTCCGCCCAGCGCGAAGCCGGACGGACGATATCCTGGCCGACATTGTAGACCTGACCGGCCGCCTTGGGGTGCAGGGCGGCGAGCACCATGGCCTCGGCGACATCCTCGACATAGCCATAGGAATTGAGCCAGCCAAAGGCGCGCTCATCGATGGCAAACGCCGCATCGGCCCGCGCATTGTCCACCACCCAGCCGAAGCGGCGCTGCTTGTCCGCCACCCCAAAAATCATCGGCGGCCGCACCACGACCCACTCCATGCCCATGGTCGCCAGCGTTTCCTCGAGCACCAGCTTGTCGTAATTCTCGAACAAATCGTCGCTGACCCCGGCCGGCCGGCGGCCATTGCCGCGATAGGGATAGCGCATGGTGCGCAGCGCAGCCTCCTCGGTGGCCGGCTCGTGCCTTACCGGCACCTCTTCCTTGCGCAACAGCCCGGCATAATTGGCATAGACATCGACGGAACTGGTGAGGAGATAGCGCGCGCCAACCCGTTGCGTCGCCGCCATCACCGGCGCCGTATTGCCCAGGCTGAGCGCGAAGATATCGATGACGGTGGTGACCGCATGGGTGGTGAAAATCTCGACCAATCGCGCTTCATCGACACGGTCGGCGAGTTCGATGGCGACGCTGTCGGGCAGATTGGCCGGCTCATGGCCGCGATGCACGACGACCGGCTTTTCGCCATGGGCCAGAAGCCGCAGCGCCACATGGCGCCCCAGAAAGCCGCTGCCGCCGATGATCGCCGTTACCATGAAACCAATCCCATATTTATGTCGACAAACTGAATAATATTCCTACGATACGACCGCTATCGCGCAAATCCAAGCGTTTCGATTGGAGGGTGGGAGAACGAGCCGCGCCATGACCGACCAGGCCCCCCAGACCGCCAAATCGCCGCGCCAGCGCGGGTCCACCGCGCAGATGGTCTATGACCAGCTCAAGCGCTCGATCCTCGAGCTGACGCTGACCCCGGGCAGCCCGCTGGACGAGGTGAGCCTGTCCGAACAATTCGACATGTCGCGCACCCCGATCCGCGAGGCGCTGGTGCGGCTGGTGGCCGAGGGGCTGGTGCGCACCCTGCCCAATCGCAACACCGTGGTGGCGGCGATCGATTTCGAGCAATTGCCGGTCTATTTCGAGGCGCTGGCGCTTATGTACCGGGTGACGACGCGGGCGGCGGCGCTGCATCGCCAGGCGCCGGACCTCGTCGAGATCCGCCGCTTCGAGGCGGCCTATGCCGAGGCCGTGGATCGCCGGGACGCTCTGGCCATGATCCAGGCCAATCGCGATTTTCACATGGCCATCGCCATGGCCGGTGGCAATTTCTACTTCACCGGCCTGTTCGACCGCCTGCTCGACGAAGGGCGCCGCATTCTGCGGCTGTATTACCGATCCTTCGATGACCGGCTGCCGGCGCAATATGTCGAGGAACACGCCCGCATGGTCGCCGCCATCGAGGCGCGCGACACAGAAACCGCCGACCGGCTGGCGGCCGCCCATGCCGACCAGATCGTGCGGCAGATCCAAAGCTATATCCGGCGCGAAGGCGTCATCGACACGCTATTGGGAGACCGCCTGCCATGAGCCGGATCGCCATTGCCGGAGCCGGCATTATCGGGGCCGCCTGCGCCACCTGGCTGGCCGGCCAGGGACATAAGGTGACGATCTACGAGCCCGATCCGGACGGCCTGCCGGCCTCGGCCGGCAATGCAGCGCTAATCGCCCTGCCCGAAATCGCGCCGCTGGCCAGCCCCGGCGTGTTCAAGGCGGTGCCGGGCTGGTTGCTCGATCCGCTCGGCCCCCTCACCATACGCTGGCCCGACCTGCCGGCGCTCGCCCCATGGCTCGTGGCCTTTCTCGCTTCAGCGACGCCCGGCCATGGCCGGCGGGCGCGGGCGGCGCTGGCCCAATTGATGCAGACGGCGCTCGAAGATCATCGCGCCCTGCTCGCCATCGCCGGCCTTGACGACTATCTGCAGCAATCGGGTTATCTGGCGCTGCACGACACGCCCACCAGCCTCGCTTCCGGCCTTGAGGAGGCGGAGGCGGTGCGCAAGCTGCTCGGCCATGACTATCAACGCCTCGACCCCGCCGGGGCGCGCCGGCTGGTGCCGCAGCTCGAAGGCGCCTTTGGCGGGGCCGTGCATCTGCCCGGCTATTGGAAAGTCACCAATCCGCTGACGGTCCTGCGCCGCTACCAGGCAGCTTTGCGCCAGCGCGCCGATTTCGTTACCGGCAAGGTGGTCGCGATCGAGCAGCGCTCCGACGGCGTCGCGATCCGCACCGCGGCCGGCGAGACGGCGCTGTTCGACAAGATCGTGGTCGCCTCGGGCGTATGGTCGCGCGAACTGGTCCGCGGACTGGGGCTGAGAGTGCTGCTCGAAACCGAGCGGGGCTACAACACCACCTATAGCGATCTCGACTGGACACTGCCCATGCCGCTCGGCTTCGCCGATCATGGCTTCATCGCCTCGCCGCTGATCGACGGCCTGCGCGTCGGCGGCGCGGTCGAACTGGCCAAGCCCGACACGCCGGCCAATTTCGGCCGCGCGAAAGCCATGCGCACCAAGATGCGCCGCTATGTGCCGGCCCTGCCCGAAGGCGGCAAGGAATGGATGGGCCGGCGACCCTCCACCCCCGATTCGCTGCCGGTGATCGGAACCCACCCAAAAGACGAGCGCATTGTTTTCGCCTTTGGCCACGGCCATCTCGGCCTGACGCTGAGCGCGGTCACCGCAAGGCGGGTCGCCGACCTCATCGCCGGCAAGGCGCCCGCCGACAATCCCTTCTCCCTGGCGCGCTTCCAGCGTTGACCCGCAAAGCCGTGGGTCGGTTCCGGTCCCGCCGGGCGGCGGCAATTTCGTTATATGCAATCTGTCGACAAGGCTCTTGCAGCGTGTATGGTGAGGGCAGGCGAGCCGTCTTTCCCCTTCGCCGCCGCGAGCGATGGACAAGCACATCATGAACACCGAAATCTTTACCGGCGTGATCCCCGCGCTGATGACGCCCTGCACACAAGACCGCACACCCGATTTCGACGAGCTGGTGCGCAAGGCCGGGCAGTTGCTTGAGGCCGGCATGTCGGCCGTGGTCTATTGCGGCTCGATGGGCGACTGGCCGCTCTTGACCGACGCCCAGCGCCAGGAGGGCGTGGCGCGGCTGGTCGCAGCCGGGATTCCCGTGATCGTCGGCACCGGCGCGGTCAATACCGCCACCGCCGTCAGCCACGCGGCCCATGCCCGCACGATCGGCGCCGCCGGGCTGATGGTCATTCCGCGCGTGCTTTCGCGCGGCAATTCCCCCACCGCGCAGAAGCACCATTTCGAGGCCATTCTCGCCGCCGCCCCCGAGCTGCCGGCGGTGATCTATAACAGCCCCCATTATGGCTTCGAGACCAAGGCGGACCTGTTCTTCGCCCTGCGCGCCAAATATCCGAACCTGGTCGGCTTCAAGGAATTTGGTGGCCCCGCGGCGATGACCTATGCCGCCGAGCACATCACCAGCGGCGATGACAGCGTGGTGCTGATGGCAGGCGTCGATACCGGCGTCTATCACGGCTATGTCAAGGCCGGCGCCACCGGCACCATCACCGGTATCGGCAATGCCCTGCCCCGCGAAATCCTGCATCTGGTCGCCCTGTCGAAAGCCGCCGCCGCCGGCGATGCCGAAGCCGGCCAGCGCGCCCGCGAGCTGAGCGAAGCGCTCGAGGTGCTGTCGCGCTGGGACGAAGGCACCGACCTCGTGCTCTATTACAAATATATGCTCGAATTGCAGGGCGAGGCGGCCTATCGGCTGCATTTCAACGCCACGGACCAGCTCTCTTCCAGCCAGCGGGCCTGGGCCAAGGCGCAGTTCGACCAGTTCAACGCCTGGTATGCCCAATGGCGCCTGTTGCCCGGCGCGATGCGGTGAGTGCTTTTCGGCCCGATACGTTAAGGTAGCAAGAGCAATTAAATGCAGGGGGCCGTCCCAAAACCGGCCGCCCGCTCGGCCTCAACCGCCGAACAGAGATAAAGCGCGTGCAGCCAGGACCATAAGATGCGTTGGAGCAAAACCGTCACCCTCGTGGAAGCCCATGCCGAAGGGGAAGTCGGGCGGATCGTCACCGGCGGCGTCATCGACGTTCCCGGCCGGACCATCGCCGACAAGCTGCGCCACCTCAACGAGGTGGATGACAGTCTGCGCAAATTCCTCGTGTTCGAGCCGCGCGCCTCGGCCCAGATGAGCACCTGCCTCATCTTTCCGCCCACCCGGCCCGACGCCGATATCGCCTTCCTGATCCTGCAGGGCGACAAGGCCCATGCCATGTCGGGTTCAAACAGCATCTGCCTGACCACGGTTCTGCTCGAAACCGGCATGCTGCCCATGCGGGAGCCGGAAACCATCGTGCGCATCGAAACCGCCTCGGGCCTCGTCACCGCCCGCGCCCAGTGCCGCAACGGCAAATGCGAACGTGTGACGCTCACCATGAACCCCTCTTATGCCGACCAGCTCGATGCGGTGGTCGATGTGCCGGGCGTGGGCAAGATCAAGGTCGATATCGCCTATGGCGGCATTTTCTATGCGCTGATCGATCCGGCCCAGTTCGGCCTCGAAATCCGCCCCGACCTGGCAAGGAAACTGGTCGAGGCGGGCAGCGCCGTGCACCGCGCCGTCAATGCCCAGCTCAAGATCGCCCATCCCGAAATCCCCGAAATCAAGGGCATTTCCTATACCATGTTCGTCGACCATACGGCGGAGGGGGAGTTGCGCGGGGCGACCATCATGGCGCCGGGCCGCATCGACCGCTCGCCCTGCGGCACCGGCAATTCGGCCCGCCTCGCCGTCGCCGCCGCCCGCGGATTGGCGCGGCCGGGAGATCGCTTTACCGCCCGCTCGATCATCAATTCGACCTTCGAGGTGGAATATGCGGGCGACACCAGCGTCGCCGGCCGTCCCGCCGTGCAGCCGATCATCTCCGGGCGCGGCTGGATCCACGGCATCCACCAGATCGGCATCGACCCGACCGACCCCTATCCGCATGGCTATTCCGTGGCCGACACCTGGGGCGATGCGTTCGATCTGATGAATTAGAGCGACGGGTGTTCACACGGGTACACTATCCGTTCTTGTCGTCATTGCCCGGCTTATCCGGGCAATCGAGGCAAGCGCATTGTCCTTTTCCTCCTCTTCTTCCGCAGAGAAGGTGGCGAAGTGGTGCTCCTGTCGCTCGGCCTTCACCCCTCACCCCATCCCTCTCCCCTCAAGGGGCGAGGGGGCGATAGAGCCAGACGTTTCGCTAAAGCCGAGTGCATTCACACCGAGACACTATCGTCTCTTTTCGTCATTGCCCGGCTTTTCCGGGCAATCGAGGCAAGCGCATCGTCCTTTTCCTCCTCTTCTTCCGCAGAGAAGGTGGCGAAGCGGCGCTCCCGCCGATGGGCCTTCACCCCTCACCCCACCCCTCTCCCCTCAAGGGGCGAGGGGGCGATAGAGCCAGAAATTTCGCCAAAGCCGAGTGCATTCACAGCGAGACACTATCCGTTCTTGTCGTCAGTGCCCGACAAGCCTCCGCTTTGGCGTTTTGTTGTTACGCAGGTCTTTTTCCCGAAACCGGTTCCCACTTTCAAAAGACAGGCTTGAACTTGTCGCATGCCGCGCGCCGGTTCCGCTCCATTCCCTCAACGCATGGCTGGGGTGAGCAAACCGCCTCTAGCGAAACAAGCCTGCCGGGCCCATCTAGGGAGCATGGAAGCGATCCGGGATCGACCTGGGTCCATAAGAGAGGAATTGGACATGAGCACCGCGCGCAAGAACAAGTTCTTTGCGGCCCTGGAAGACTTCGTCACCGTGTTCGGCAGTGCTGCTGCCGTATCGGCGGCGGTTGAAGGGGGGCGGGCGCCCAAGGCCAAGCATCTCAAGGCCCTGGGCATCGCGCCCGACGCCTTCCGCTCGATCGGCAAGCTCTGATCCGCGCGGGTCGCCGCTCCTCCCGGGGTGACCCGCTGCGCGAGCAGCCGACGCAAAGAAGCCCGGACGCCAGTTTCCCTCCCTGGCGTCCGGGCTTTTTGTTGTCTTGAAGCGCGTCGCGTTTCTTTCAGACCAGCTCCACTCGCTTTAGCCCTTCGTTTTGACCCATGTCTCTATCCCGAAACCGGGGCCACTATCGGGATACATGCTCTAATCTTCGTCCGTCGCCAGCTGCCCCAGGACCGCGCCCCGGCCGCGCAGGCGCATGATCAGCGGCAGGCCGACGGCAATGATCGCCACGACATAGAGCACGATGGAAATCGGCGAGTGCACCAGGATGCCCGGATCGCCCTGGCTGATGGCGAGGGCACGGCGCAATTGCTGCTCGGCCATCGGCCCGAGAATGAGCCCCACCACCACCGGCGCGATCGGGTAGCCGAAGCGGCGCAGCAGATAGCCCAGAATGCCGAAGGCGAGCAGCAGCACCAGCTCGAAGGAAATGCGCACCGGACCGATGCCCATCGACATGGCGCCATTGGCTCCCAGCGTGCCCAGCGTGGCAAAGACCAGAATGCCGCCATAGAGCCAGGGCTTGGGAATGGTGAGCAATTTCACCCACAGCCCGATCAGCGGCAGGTTAAGCACCAGCAGCATGAAATTGGCCACCAGGAGGCTCGCGATCAGCGCCCAGACCAGCGAGGCATTGTTGGTGAACAGCAAGGGGCCAGGCTGCAGGCCGAACTGCTGGAAGCCCGCCAGCATGATCGCGGCCGTCGCCGTGGTCGGCAGACCCAGGGTGAGCAGCGGCACCAGCGTGCCGGCGGCCGAGGCATTGTTGGCCGCCTCGGGACCGGCGACGCCTTCGATGGCGCCATGCCCGAATTCCTCGGGATTTTTGGCAAAGCTCTTTTCGGCGCTATAGGACAGGAAGCTCGCCACATCGGCACCACCCGCCGGCATGGCGCCGATGGGAAAGCCGATAAAGGTGCCGCGCAGCCACGACGCCCAGCTGCGTTTCCAGTCGTCGGCGGTCATCCACACCGAGCCCTTGACCGCCATCACCTGAGCATCGACCTGTTCACGATCGGCGGCGGTCTTGAGGGTTTCGCCGATGGCGAACATCGCCACGGCCAGCGTGGTCACCTCGATGCCGTCGAGCAGATCGGGAATGGCGAAGGCGAGACGCGTCTGGCCGGTCTGCAGGTCGATGCCGATCAGCCCCAGTCCCAGCCCGATGAACAGCGCCGTCAGCCCGCGCAGGGCGCTGTCGCCGAAGGCGGCCGAAACGGTGACGAAAGCCAGCACCATCAGCGCGAAATAATCGGCCGGCCCGAAGGACAGCGCGAACTTGACCACCGTGGGGGCGATGAAGGCGAGGCCCAATGTGGCGATGAGGCCGGCGACGAACGAGCCGATGGCGGCGGTGGCCAGAGCCGGGCCGCCCCGGCCCTTGCGCGCCATCTTGTTGCCCTCGAGCGCGGTGACGATGGAGGCGCTCTCCCCCGGCGTGTTGAGCAGGATCGACGTGGTCGAGCCGCCATACATGCCGCCGTAATAAATGCCGGCGAACATGATCAGCGAGCCGGCCGGATCGAGCCGATAGGTGACGGGCAGCAAGAGCGCCACGGTGAGCGCCGGGCCGATGCCGGGCAGCACGCCGACCGCGGTGCCCAGCGTCACCCCGATCAGAGCATAGACCAGGTTCTGCACCTGCATGGCGGCGAGCAGGCCCTGGGCGAGAAGGTCGAAGGTTTCCATTTTTCTAGAAGGCCCCCGTCGTCAACAGCCGCTCGAATGGCCCTCGCGGCAGCGACAATTGCAGCCCGCGCGCGAACAGGAACCAGACGATGAAGGCGAAGACGATGCCGATGGGAATGGTCTGCCAGAGCGGGCCGCGACCGAAGCCCTTGGCGGTGAAGGCAAAGAGAACGCCCGTGGCGATGGAAAAACCGGCGCTGGACAGCAGCAGGATCTGCGCGACGAGGCCGGCGATGATCCAGGCGATGGGGCCATAATCATCCTTGCTCCGCGCCGGAAAACCCCGGCGCAGGGCCGAGATCAGAGTGCCGACCGAGAGAAGGGCTAGACCCGTGGCGACGATATAGGGAAATACCGTCGGGCCGACGCGCTGTTGCACGGGGGGCACCCGCATCTGGCTGGTCTGCCAGAAAATGACGATGGCGATGGCGGCCAGGATCGCCGCGATGACGAGCGCCGCCCCATCGGGGCGGCGCGTGTGGTTGGGAGCTCCGGCGCTCATTGCACCAGGCCAATGTCTTTCAGGATGGCTTCGGTCGCCGCGATATCGGCAGCGAGCTGGGCCTCGAAGGCGTCCCCGGCGAGATAGGTATTGACCCAGCCCTTGGTTTCGAGAGCGGTCTTCCAGGTGGCCGAATTCACCATGGCCTCGATATCGGCATTGATGGCCGCCACCTGCTCGTCGGAAAGGCCGGGAGCGGCGGCGATCATGCGCCAGTTCTGCACGGCGGTGTCGACACCGGCTTCCTGCAAGGTCGGCGCGTCAAAGCCCGGCACGCGGGTATCGGTCGAAACCGCCAGCAGGCGCAGCTCACCCGCCTCGATCTGCGAGGCGAACTCGCTGATGCCCGAGACGCCGACAGTCACCTGACCGCCCAGGATCGCGGCCAGCGCTTCGCCGCCGCCCGAATAGGCGATGTAGTTGACCTGGGTCGGATCGAGGCCCACGGCCTTGGCGATGAGGCCGGCCGTGATGTGGTCGGCGCCGCCGGCCGAACCGCCGGCCCAGGACACCGCGCCGGTGTTTTCCTTGAGCTTGGCGACGAGATCATCGACGCTCTGGATGTCGGAGCTGGCCGGCACCACGACGCCGATGGCTTCGCCGGTCAGGCGGGCGATGGGCGTAACCTCGGCCAGGGTAACGGGCGAGGCATTGGTGAGAATGGCCCCGACCATCACATAGCCGCCCACGATCAGGGCGTTGGGATTGCCGTTTTCCTGATTGACGAACTGGGCGAGGCCGATGGTGCCGCCGGCGCCGGGCACGTTGGTGACCTGCACATTGCCCGAAATGCCTTCGGCCGTCAGGGCCTCCTGCATGGTGCGGGCGGTCTGGTCCCAGCCGCCGCCGGGCGCGGCAGGCGCCACGATGGCATAATCGGCGGCGAAGGCGGGAACCGAAAGGGCGCCGGAAACCAGCGCCGCAAGAAGCAGCTTGTTCAAGATATCCTCCCAGAAACAAGGCGAACGTCGTTGCGTCCGTAGCCAGTAACTTAGGCTGGCTCCCTGTCATCGTCCTGTCAACGGAAGGAAGGCATCACTCCGGCTGGAGCAGCGCGCGTTCTATCGAACGCACGCTGCTCCAATCCCTTGTTTACGCATCGGATGACCCGAAACCGGGGCCAATTTCGGCAGACATGCCTTAGGCGATGGCTTCGCTGGCGGCGATGGCGGCCATGTTGACCACGCCACGGCTGGTCGCGGAGGGCGCCAGGATATGGGCCGGCTGGTTGGTGCCCATCAGGATGGGCCCCACCGGCAGGGCGTTGTTCAGCTCCTTGAGCAGGGTCATGGAGAGATTGGCCGCCTCGAGATTGGGGAAGATCAACAGATTGGCCTCTCCGCGCAGCACCGAATTGGGCACGTAGCGGTCGCGCAGCGATTCATTGACCGCCAGATCGCCCTGCATTTCCCCGTCGACCACCAGATCGGGCGCCACGCGCTTGAGGCGCGCATAGACCTCGCGCATCTTGAGCGAGGTCGCCCCCTCGCGGGAGCCGAAATTGGAATAGCTGAGCAGCGCCGCGCGCGCCTCGATGTTGAAGCGCTTGAGGTGATCGCGCGCCTGGAGCGTGATTTCGACGATCTCGTCGGCGCTTGGATCGATATTGACATAGGTGTCGGCGAGGAAGAATACGCCGCGCCCCATCACCAGCATCGAGAGGGCCGAGAGCTGGCTCGCCTCGGGCGCCAGCCCGACAATGGATTGAATGTCGCGCGCATGCTTGATGAAGCGGCCTTGCAGGCCACAGATCAAGGCGTCGGCCTCGCCGCGGCGCACCGCAAGCGCGCCGATCACCGTGGTATTGGTGCGCACGATGGTGCGGGCCGTATCGGGAGTGACGCCCTTGCGGCCGACCAGTTCGTGGAAATCGGCGACATAGTCGCGATAGCGCGGATCGTCTTCGGGGTTGATGACCTCGAAATCCTTGCCCGGGCGAATGGTGAGGCCGAAGCGCTCCAGCCGGCTCTCGATCACCAGGGGGCGACCGATGAGGATCGGGCGGGCGATGCGGTCTTCGAGCAGCACCTGGGCAGCACGCAGCACGCGTTCGTCCTCGCCATCGGCAAAGGCGATGTGCTTGTTCTGCCCCTGCGCCCGCTCGATCATCGGCTTCATGACGAGGCCCGAGCGGAAGACGAAGCGGTTGAGCTGGTCGTGATAGGCGGCGAAATCGGCGATGGGCCGCCGCGCGACGCCGGTTTCCATCGCCGCCTTGGCCACGGCCGGGGCGATGCGCAGGATCAGGCGCTGGTCGAACGGATTGGGAATGAGATAATCCGGGCCGAAAATGGCCGGCACGCCATGGGCCGAGGCTTCAAGACCCGGCTCATGCGCCAGGCGGGCAATCGCATAGGCGGCGGCGGCCTTCATCTGCTCGTTGATCACCGTGGCGCCGCAATCGAGCGCGCCACGGAACAGGAAGGGGAAGCACAGGACGTTGTTGACCTGGTTGGGATAGTCCGAGCGGCCGGTGCAGACCAGCGCATCTGGCCGCGTTTCCTTGGCGAGTTCGGGCATGATTTCGGGCGTGGGATTGGAAAGCGCCAGGATCAGCGGGTTTGGCGCCATGCCCTTCATCATCTCGGGCTTGAGCGCGCCGGCCTTGGAGAGGCCAACATAGATGTCGGCGCCTTCCATCACCTCGCTGAGCTCCGTTTTGTCGGTGTCCTGGGCAAAGGCACCGCGCCAGCGATCAACCGTGTTGTGCCGGGCCTGGGTGACGAGGCCCTTGCTGTCGGCGACCCAGATATTTTCCCGTTTCGCGCCGACCGTCACCAGCATGTTCATGCAGGCGATGGCGGCGGCGCCGGCGCCCGAGGTGACGATCTTGGCCGAACCGATATCCTTGCCGACCAGCTTCATGGCGTTGATGACGGCGGCGGCCACGATGATGGCGGTGCCGTGCTGATCGTCATGGAAGACCGGGATATTCATGCGCTCGCGCAGGGTTTCCTCGATCTCGAAACATTCTGGCGCCTTGATGTCTTCGAGATTGATGCCGCCAAAGCTGGGCTCGAGCGGCGCCACGATGTCGATGAAGCGCTTGGGGTCCTGCTCGTTGACCTCGATATCGATCGAATCGATGCCGGCGAATTTCTTGAACAGGACGGCCTTGCCCTCCATCACCGGCTTGGATGCCAAGGCGCCGATATTGCCCAGGCCCAGCACCGCCGTGCCATTGGAGATGACGGCGACGAGATTGCCCTTGGAGGTGTATTTATAGGCTGCCTGCGGATCGGCGGCGATTTCCTCGCAGGGAATGGCCACGCCCGGCGAATAGGCAAGCGACAGATCGCGCGTATTGGCCAGCGGCTTGGTGGCGACGATTTCCAGTTTTCCCGGGCGGGGATATTCATGGAAATGCAGCGCCGCAGCGTGCTGGCTCGTTTTGTTGTCCGCGACCATGGTCGTTCTCCCGGTTCGGGCATGTGCCCGAGATTTTCATTGCAAGGCCGCCACTGGGGCGGAGAGCGAAACTATATCGATCCGCACCCAGCAGCCATAGGACGATAGGCGACGTCGCCATCGCCATAGGCAAGCGGCCTCAGGGCAGCAGAGCGCGCAACAGGCCGGCGCTCAGAATGGCGATTACCACAGTCGGCAGAATCGGCAACCGGCTCGCCGCCAGCACGGTGACGGCGAGGGCGATGACATCGGCCGGCCGCCCGGAGACGAAATTGGGCGCGATCACCGCGATGAGCACGCAGCCGGGCGCGCTTTCCATCACCGTGACGAGCCGCGGGCTCAGCGTGCGATTGCGCAGGAAGAGATAGCCGGCGATGCGGGTGAAATAGGTGGCGCCGGCCATCAGAACAATGGTGAGAAGGGTCAGCGGCTCAATCATTTGACTGGGCCCAGAAATAGGCGGCGGCGATGCCGGACAGCGCCCCGGCTGGAACATACCAGGCTCCCGGCACGGCGAGATAGGTCGCGGCGCCGACCACGAGACTGACGAGCCAGGGGCGCGCCGCCGACACCCCCTGCCACATGCCGGCGAGCATGACCAGGAACACCGCCGGGAAGGCCATGTCGAAGCCATAGCGGGTGATGTCACCCAGGATCGGCCCGACAATGCTGCCAATGGCGGCGCTGGACGGCCAGGAGAGATAAAGCCCCAGCGACAGCCCGACATAGAACGGCAGGCTGAGCACGCCACCGCGCTTGCGCGCATCGTCGAGACCCAGCGCCCAGCTCTCGTCGCACATCAGCGCCAGCGCCGGCAGCACCTTGCGCGCCGGCAGATGGCGCATGGCGGGCGCCAGCGCCGCGCCCATCAAGATATGGCGGCTGTTGACCAGCAGCGTCAGCGCCACGATCAGCGGAATGGTCGGCGGCCAGGTCCACAGATCGATGACGGTGAATTCCGATCCGCCCGCGAAATTCAACGCCGTCATCAGCGTGATATCAAGGGTCGAGAGCCCCTTGGCCGCCGCCTGCGAACCCAGCACCAGCCCGAAGGGCACAAAACCGAGCAGGACGGGCAGCGACACTTTCAGCCCCCGCCAAAATTCACTCATCATCAGCTCGGGAGCAACTCGTTGGTCCGGCATATCCACGCTTGGGCATCCTTGTTCATGCAGCGCCCTGCCAGCGCCGTTGCGGCGGCAGGGCGTTCGTCGCGGCGCCACACTTTCCAGCGCGCATCCGCCGGGTTAGGACTTAGCCTAAATGGAATGATTTGGGGGGGCCGGAATTGAGACGGATTGGCGCATTCATCACCGTCATGGGAATTTTTACCGCTGGCGCCCTGGCCCAGGAGGCGGCCTCGCCCGGGGCCGGCCCGTGGACGGCCGATTGCGTCAGCTCCGGACGCACCGCCAGCCCGATTTGCCAGATGGAACAGCGCGTGGTCCTCGCCGCGACCGGCCAGTTGCTGACCGCCCTCGCCATTCGCTTTGCCGGAGAAGGTGCGACGCCCGAGTTGAGCGTGCAGGTTCCCCACGGCCTCTATCTGCCGGCCGGAGTAACAGTGTCGCTGGGGGCGGAAAGTCTGCTCGAGGTTCCGCTGGTGACCTGCGACGGTGGCGGCTGTTACGGCATCGCGGCGCTCGATGACGCCATGCTTGCCCGGTTGCGGGAGGCGCGGGAGGTGACCGTCACCTTCGAGGACGTGTCGCGCATGGCGGTCGGCGTGCCGGTGGCCATGCTCGGCTTTGCCGAGGCGCTCGAGCGAGCCCGCTGAGAGCGCCCCGGCATCAGAACGGCACCGAGAGCTTGGCATTGAGCCCATAGCTCTCAAGATGGGGCGCCAGCTTGAGGTCTCCGGTGAACCGCAGGACCGCGCCATTGTCGAAAATCAGGCTGGCGCCGGCGGTGAGATCGAGCCGCGTGCCGGCCACCTGGTCGGGCGTCGTAAAGCTGTCGCCATCGGCGTTGGCGCCGATGAACCGCGCCGAGGCGTCGGCGCCGGCCAACTCCAGCGTCTCGACCACGCCCAGCCGGGCGAATGGCCGCAACAGGGCATCGCCAAGCGCGAATTCGCCACCGACCTCGATGGACGGGGTCAGCGTCAGATAGGTGGTGGAGGCGGAGCTGACATCGAGCGCCAGCGGGCCGCCGTTTTCCGTATAGGCATGGCGGGTGATGTGCCCCAGCCCGATATCGAGCCCGGGACGCATATAGACATCATCGAACTCGAATGTGTGGGCGACGCGCCCGCTGGCCGAGACGAAACTCACCAGCTGATCGGAGGTCAACTCATATCCGACGCCGGGCAAGGCGAGGAAACGCGAGGCCGCGCCATGGGCAAGGCCCGCATTGAGCGCAGCCGAAAAACTGGTGTTGTCGATCTGGGTCTTGAGCACGGCGCCCGCCTGCACCCGGATACCGTCCATCTGGCCGCCAGTACCGATGCGGGTCGAATATTGCTCGACCCCGAGCCCGAGCCCGGCCTGCATGCCAGGACGCAGTTCCGCCTGCATGCCGCCCATCAGCCCCAGACTGGTCTGGGAAAAGCCTTCGGTGTCGGCATAGGCGGCCTGCTTCACCCGCGTGACATCAAGACTGGTCCAGGCGCATTGTCCCTCGGCATCGAAGCGCGCCGGCGCCTCGGCCAGTTTGCAGCTCATCATCGCATTGGCAAAATTCTGCCCTGCCGCCATGGTGGAATGGGTCGTCGCGGTGAAGTCGGACGGCTCGAGCCGGGCGAGGGCCGCTTCGTATTCAGCGTGATCGCCAATGGCGACGAGGCCGTGCAGGAAGGTTTCGATTTCCGGCGGCAGCCCGGCCAGGGCGAGGCCATTGAGATAGTCGCCCAGCGTATCGGCGCTGGTCAACAGCGCCTGGCCGCGGAAATCGACCTGATAGCCGAGCCGAAGCTGCGAACCTTCCGTATCGAGCACGAAATCCACCGCGGGACGGTCGAGCACGCTGAGGGCCGAGGCATCGAGCGTTCCGGTGGCCGTGGCGATGATGGAACTGAAGCTGCCCGACAGCGTGACGGGCGTGTTGAGGAACTGCACCTCGACCACGCCGGCGAGCCTGGCATTGCCGGCAAAGTCGAGCCGATCGGACAGTTTGGTATTGCCCTGGCTGGCCAGGTCGATGTCGAGCGCATATCGGCCGCTGGCGGTCTGCTCGAAATCGCCCGCCACGGCCGTCGTCATCACCACGCCGGCGCCGCCGGGTGCGATGGTGCCGGCATTGACGATCTGGCCCTTGGCCATGGCCAGGATACGGCCGGTCTCGAGCAGGCCATGGGTGTCGTTGACCAGCCGGCCGAGGCTGTCGCCCAGCGCGATATTGCCGGTGATGGTGCCGGCATTGGTGAGGGTGAGCGTCGGCTTTGTCGCCGGCGTGTTCCTGGGGTCGGCGGCGGCATGGATGGCGTAGCCGCCATTGACGCCATCGGCCGTGGCGATGCGTCCCAGATTGTCGATCGTATTGGTCGCGCCGCCTACCAGCATAAGGGCGATGGCGGTTTGGTCGAGCCTGGCATCGGCCAGGGTGCGCCCGGCGAGCAGCGTCGAGTCTTCGGCGATGTGCACGGCGATATTGTCGCCGCCCTTCGGGCCGGTGCTTTGCGCCAGAATGCCGATCGAGCCGACGGGCGTCTGTCCCCCCTGCCCCGTGACGGCGGTGTCGATCACGCCCGCCACCTCGATGTCGATCTCGCCGCCGCTGCCGCTGCCGCTATCGCTCTGGGCGAAGATGCCGGTCGAATAATCGCCTGAGGTGCTGATCGTACCATCGAGGATGATGGTGACGGCGCTGCCTTCGCCTTCATCGCCCGCCGAGCCGGAATAAAACGAGCCGACATCGCCGGCCAGCCCGCCGCCACCGCCGATGGACTGGGCAAAAATGCCGTTGGAGCGCCTGCCCGTGGTCACGATGTGACCATCGACATCGATAATCACCTCGCCGCCATCACCGCCATCGCCACCGCGCAGAACCAGAGACACACCCCTGACATCGGCGGCATTTTCGGCGGTGGTTATCGAGCCCGCGATCCCGCCGCCGCCGCCGATCGACTGAGCGAGAATGGCATCGGCGTAATTTCCATGCGTGGTCAGCGTCGCGTCATCGGTAATGCTGATCCGGACCTCGGCGCCGTCACCGCCGCCACTGCCGGCGCCGCCAACCCCGATCTTGCCGGTTTCCCCCTGCACGGCGCGCCCCCCCGAGCCGCCGCCGCCACCGATCGATTGAGCAAGAATGGCATTGGCGCTCAAGCCATGCGTGGTGATTTCGCCGGCATTGAGAACCTCGACAACGGCCCCGTCGCCACTGGCGCCGCCCCTGCCGCCCACCACGATATCGAAACGCCGCGAATTGGGCAGCTTGTCGAAGCGCTCGAATGACTTCGAGATGATCTCCTCGGCATAGTCCGGCACCATTTCATCAAGGCCCAGAGTACCGTTGCCGCCATCGCCGCCGCCACCGCCGATGGACTGGGCGTATATGCCATGCGCAACCCCGCCATAGGTCGTCAGATCGCCCTCGTTTTTGACACTGACCGCCGCGCCATGCCCCGCTTCGCCCCCATTGCCACCCACAGAAGCAGCAAGGGCCAGATTGTTCTTGTCATTGTCCACGCCCTTGCAGGCGCCCGGGCTTTCGCAGTTTTTTCCGAAAATCAGGTTGAACGCGTTGGCGCGACCGCCAATCCCGCCGCCGCCGCCGATCGATTGGGCAAATATGGCGTGCGAGCCGGAGCCACTGACCACACCCTTCGACACAAAGCCGGTGGTGATATCGCCGGTGTTTTTCACGCTGACGGCGCCCGAAACATTGCCGCTGCCGCCCTCGCCGCCGACGGAGACCTGAATATTGACGCTTTTCGCCTTCGCCTCTTCGGCATTGGCGAGCGTCGCCAGGCCGGTGAACGCGCCGCCGCCATCGCCGCCGCCGCCGCCGATCGATTGGGCGAAAATGCCCGAGGCGCCGCCACCCTTGACCAGGATATCGGCGGCATTGGCGACGGTGACACTGTTGCCAATGCCGCCCGCGCCGCCCTTGCCGCCCACCGACACGCCGACATTGACGCTGGTGCTCTGGCCGCTGAGGCCCAGCATTGCCGTAACGGCAAGCCCGCCCTTGCCGCCGCCGCCGCCCACCGACTGCGCCTGAATGGCATGGGCGCCATAGCCGGCGGTGATCAGCTCGCCATCTTCGAGATTGGCCACTTCGACCGTCCCCGCCGCCCCGCCGGTGCCGCCTTTGCCGCCCACGGACACCCCGATCTGGGCCGACGAGGTCGAGGTATTCATGATGCTGCCGACGACCGACACACCGCCATTGCCACCGCCGCCGCCCACGGACTGGGCGAGAAGGGCGACGGCATCCTTGCCTTGCGTGGTGATCGCGGCGTCGTTCTTGACATTGACGAGACCGGCGCTGTCGCCCTTGCCGCCATTGCCGCCGACCGCGACGCCGATCTGGGCGCCCGAGCCAGAGGCGGTGAGCATGCCGCTGACCGCCAGGCCGCCCGCGCCGCCGCCGCCGCCGATGGACTGCGCCTTGATGCCGTAGGCCTCGTCGCCGCTGGTGCGGATGCTGCCCGAATTGTCGACCCAGACCTGGTCGCCGACCCCGCCCGAACCGCCCGAACCGCCCAGCGCGATGCCGACCCGCGCCGTCGGAATATCTGTGGCGACCGACAGCGTCGCCGTCAGCCCCAGACCGCCATCGCCGCCGCCGCCACCGATCGATTGGGCAAAAATGCCATGAGCCCCCTTGCCGCGGGTCACCAGATCGCCGTCATTGTCCACTTCCACCGAATTGGACTTGTTGCCACCACCGCCTTCGCCGCCCAGCGCCAGGGCGAAATTGAACCCCTTGGAGCCCACGCTCAGCGCCCCCGAACCGGCAAAGCCGCCGGCACCGCCGCCGCCGCCGATCGACTGCGCCAAAATGGCGTGGGCTCCCGCCCCCGTCGCCGGGCGCGTTCCGGTCGCGGCCTGGCCGGTGCGGATGGCGCCGGTATTGGTGATTTCGACGGCAGCACCCTGATTGCCATCCCCGCCCTTGCCGCCGACGGCAACGGCGATGGCGCCGCTGAGATTGCTCACCGCGACACTGGTGCTGCTGGCGACCGCGCCGCCGCCGGAGCCGCCACCCCCGCCAATGGACTGCGCCTGCAGACCATGGGAAAGATCGCCATAGGTGCGAATGGTGCCTTTATTGTCGACGACGACGTCTTCGGCCGAGCCGCCGGAGCCGCCCGTGCCACCCACCGCGGTGGAGATGGACAGCGCCCCGAGCGTGCCGGCGAAGCTGAAGCCGCCTGTGCCCCCGCCCCCGCCGACCGATTGGGCGAGCACCGCCGCAGCATTGGCGCCGCGCGTGGTGAGGGCGTTGCCATTGCTGACCGTGACAGTGTCGGCATTGCCCCCATAGCCGCCGCTGCCCCCGACACTGACCGCAATGCTGACGGGGGAAACCACCCCGATGGCGGCCGTCATCGATCCATTGCCGCCGCCACCGCCGATGGATTGGGCGAAAATGGCATTGGCGCCATCGCCGTCGGTGCTGATGGCAGTCCTCGCTCCAGTGGTCGTCACCTTGACCACGCCGCCATCGCCACCATCGCCGCCCGAGCCGCCCACCGCCACATTGACCGGCACCACCAAAGCGCCCGAAATCGTCCGCCCGCCATCGCCCCCGCCGCCGCCGATCGATTGAGCGAAAATGCCGTAGGACTGCTCGCCCTGGCCGTTGAGCGCGCCGGACGACGCGATGCTCACCGCGCCGCCATTGCCCCCGGCCCCGCCTGAGCCGCCAAGCGCAACAAGCCCGCCCGCATTGCCGCCATCGCCGCCGCCCCCGCCGATGGACTGAGCATAGATGGCGCTCGATTCGGCATCATGCGTGGCTATCGACTGGGCGTTTTGGATGGTCACGCTGCCGCCATGCCCGCCCGCGCCCGCCTTGCCGCCAATTCCGACGAGGCCGCTGGCCCGGCTGCCGTCGCCACCGCCGCCACCAATCGACTGGGCATAGATTCCATCGCTGTCTTCGCCATGGGTGACGATGCTGCCCGTGCCGGTATTGGCGATGCTCACCGCGCCGCCATTGCCGCCATGGACGCCGCTGGCGCCGTGCGCGACAAGGCGCGAGGCCTTGCCGGCATGCCCGCCCCCACCGCCGATCGACTGCGCCAGGATGGCACGCGCCATGTCATGTTCGGTTTCGATGCTGCCGCTATTGACGATGTCGACGGCGCCGCCATGGCCAGCGCTGGCGCCACTGCTGCCGAAGGCGACGAGCCCGCTGGCCCCGCCACCCCTGCCGCCAAAACCACCGATGGATTGCGCCAGAATGCCATCGGCGCCTTCGCCCTTGGTCAGGATCCGGCCCGCGTGATTGACCTTGACCAGATTGCCGTCAGCTGCCGGATTGCCGCCGCCCGAGGACACGAACCAGCCGCTGGCGTCGCCCCCCCGGCCGCCATTGCCGCCCACGCTCTGCGCAATGATGCCCACCGCGTCTTCGCCCAGCGTGGTGATGGTCGCCGAGGAGGTGACGGTGACCATGCCGCCCTTGCCGGCCGGGCCGCCGCCGCCCGCCTTTCCCCACAGGAACCCCCGGGCGCTGCCGCCCTTGCCCCCGCTGCCGCCGATGCTCTCGCCGACAATGCCATGCGCCTCGTCACCCCGCGTCGAGATCGTTCCGGCCGCGACGATGGCGACATCGCCACCAGCCGCCGCGCCACCGCCATGGCCGGCGCTGGTGATCAGAAACTGCGCATCATAGCCATCGGCGCCGAAACCGCCCAGGCTCGAGCCATAAATGCCGATTGCCTTGCTGCCAGTGGTCAGAACCGAATAGGCGCCGCCGCTGAAATTGAGAACCACATTGCCCGAAGGCTGGGCATAGCCGCCGGTTTGCCCGGCCTTGGTCGGAATGGCGCCATTGCGCGGCGGCGAGACGAAACTGACGCCGACCTTGCCATTGACACTGATGTCCTGGGTGAGAGCGCTGACGTCGAGAACCAGAACCGGGCCATTGGTCTGGGCGATCCCGCCGGCCAGGGCCCCGCTGCAACTCATCTGGCCATTGGCACCGGCGACGCAGGCGGCGAGCACCGGCATCGACACGCCCGAGGCCAGCACGGCCAAAGTGAATGCAAGCGCGCTTTTGCCAGCCCTGGACATCGATCTGCTCCCCCATGCCGGGCAAGCCTAGGATCGATTATGGTAAACAAACCCCTAATTTACCGTCCCAAACCGAAAAACACGCCGCTGCGCGGGCAGTTCGGCGCAATATTGGCCGAAATCAGCCGCCGTTGCGCCCCGCGACAGGCTGATAGCGCAGAGCCAGCACGCCGCCATCGAGCTCCTTGCGTCCCACTAGGCGGAGATCGACGACGGAGGACAGGCCGGCGAACACTGTCGGTCCTCGCCCGGCAATGCGCGGCTGAACCACGAACTCGTATTCATCGATCAGCCCATGCTCCGCCAGAGCCAGCGGCAGCGCCACGCCGCCGGCCAACAGGCCATTGCCCGGCTCTTGCTTCAGCGCGCGCACGGTTTGTTCGAGATCACGGCCCCGGACAATCTCTGCATTCCAGTCAACCGTCCCGAGCGTATCGGACACGACGTATTTCTTGACGGCGTGAATGGCCTGCGCGAATGGCACCATCCAATCGAGCACCCAATCGGGCCGCTCCCCTTCCACCACCGGGCGCCAGGCCGCTTCCATCATCTGATAGATGACGCGGCCCAGGATCAGCGCATCGGCCGCCAGGATAAGATCGGCCGAATGGCGATGGGTATCTTCGTTGGGCACGCCAACGGCATGATCGCAGCAGCCGTCGAGAGTGATGTTGATCGAATAGCGAACCGGGCGCATTGCGAGCCTCTCACCAAGGAATGACGAAGAGGACTGTATCGGGTTCAGGGCCGGCAAGAAGCAGAATTCGGCAGGAGGAGGTGATCAAGCGGGTTTGTCAGCGAAGACCAACCCGTTGCGATTTTGCTCGGCCAGGACTTGCGCCCCGAGGACATCGGCGATTTTGGCCACAAGGCCGAGGCCGAACCCGGCCGCGCCGGGCGTGCCCGCCAGAGGCGCCACGGTGTCGCTCACAACGATGGCAACGCCATCCCGCCTCGCCTCGACCCCGATTTCGACAACCGAGCCCGGCTCGCTCAAGCGAACGGCATTGTCGATCAGGTTCGACAGCGCCTGACCCAGCAGGGTTTCATCGCTGTTCAACACCTCGGCGTTGTGACGCCAGACCAGGGTCACGTCCTTGAGCGCCGCGAACGGCTCGAACAATTGGGCCAAAGCGCCGAACAGGCGATCGATGGGGAAGTCCTCAGCCTGCACGGTGACGCCGCCGGCCTCGAAACGGGCATAGGTCAAGATGCTGGAGAGAAGCTGCGACGCATGGGCGCCAATCTGGCGGGTCCGCAAAATCGCGGCACTCTCCTCCGGGCTGCGCGGATATATCGCCAGCCCTTCGAGCAGCATGTTCATCCCTTCGATGGGTTGGCGCACATCGTGGCCAATCGAGCGGATGAGGTGGCGCTGAAATTCGTGGGCCTCCTTCAGCTCGCGCGTGCGATCCTCGACCAGTTGCTCAACACTGCCCAGCATTTTCTGCTGGTCGGACATGGCGGCCCCGAGCAGCAGGCCGGCGACCGTTGTCGCCAGCAGGAGCGGGCTCAACTCGGCAATGTTGTTTTGCAACGCCAGGGGCCCGGCGAGCAGCGGCACGGTAACGACCGTCAAAAAGACACAGGTGGCCGACATCGGCAGGCCGCCTCGCAACGCAAACAATACCGGAGGCAGGACAAGCAGATACCAGACCTGGAAAACCCCGGTGAGATGCCACACCATGGTGCCGACGAGGCAGATGACCAGAATGGTGCCGATCTGCTCAAGCCAGAGGAGCGGGGCCGGCCAATGCCACTCCGCCCCATCGGCCCGCAACCAGCGGCCCAGCAGCGGCACCAGCATCGGAGGAATGGCAAAAGCCCCGATCGCGTCCCCCAGCCACCACGACCAGACCACATCTCTTGCTTCGGCCGGCGTCATATTGCCCGAGAGCATATGCATGCCGATGCCGGTCGCGGTCGCCGTCGTCACCGCGAGAAAGCTCACCACCGTTATCCAGCGATAGTCGCGTAAACTGGTGGCGGGCAGTTCGATCCTGAGAAGGCGGACCAGCAGAAATCCCGCCCCGCCATAGACCGCGAAGAGGCGCACGCCATGCAGAAGCGGTTCATAGTCGTTGACCACGGAAACGCCGATCACGGCTCGGACCACGGGCAGAGCAATCAGGAGATTGGCCGCCAAGGGCGCCAGTTTCAGCCATCCGGGCGCGACCATGACGATGGCCATGGTAACCCCAGCCGGCAAGAACCAGAAGCTGGAATAGGTCTTGAAAAAGGTCAGCGCATCGGCCATCCGGAAGGAGGCCAGCCAGAGCACGCCCAAAGCAAAAAACAACAAGAGCGAAGCGGCCCGGCTGAAGGGAATCATGAGGAGCTTTCGACCTGACGCATGACAAAATCCATTCTCATCGTCGACGATCACACTCTGTTTGCCAACGCCATGCAATTCTTGCTGCATGCCCTCGACGCCGATTTTGTTACGCGAATGGCCCCATCGATCAGCACGGCCCTGCAAATGCTGAGCCAGCATCGCTTTGAGCTTGTACTGCTCGACTATTCGATACCACCCCTCAGCGGCTTTGCCGGCTTCGACGCCATCCGGAACCAGAATGCGAATGTGCCGATCGCCTTCTTGTCCGGCCTCAACGATGCCAGTGTTGTGGCCCAGGCCCTCGACCATGGCGCCATCGGCTGGCTGCCCAAGACCATTGCCGGCCAGCCCCTGCTGCATGCCCTGCATCTGATGCTGAGTGGCGAGCGCTTCGTGCCGGCGGACCTGCTGCGCGCGGCCCCCGCGATCCCCCTGTCCGGGCGGGAAATCGAGGTGGCGGAACTATTGGCCGAAGGCTTTGCCGACAAGGAAATTGCCGAGCGGCTGGACATCCAGCTCAACACGGTCAAGGTTCACGTCAAGGCGCTGCTCAAGAAATACGACACGGACAATCGCACGCGGTTTGCGCTGGCGTTCCGTCGCCTGTGACGAACCGTGAAAAACTGGTGCGGCTCAAACAGCCGCTCCGGATTGGCAATATGATCGGGTTCAGCGGATGAGATTGAGCAGTTCCCTTTCCATCTCATCGCTGGCAGTGACGATCTTGGTGTTGGCGGAATAGGCCTGCTGGGTAACGATCAGCTTGGCGAACTCGTCGGAGATTTCCACATTCGAGCTTTCCAGCCAGCCCGCCATGATCGAGGTTGACGACTTCCTGGGCTCACCCGAAGCAAGCGTGGCTTCGAAGGCCTGTCCGTCAACGCGCTGGAGGCTATCGGGCGACCGGAACAGGGCGAGGCGAACCGCCCCCAGTTCTTGGGTTTTCCCATTGCTATAGGTGGCGTGAATGGTGCCGCTGTCATCGACGGACACGCCGACGAACTCCCCTTTGGCATAGCCGTCTTGCTGCGCCACGCTCGTGACGGGGCGACCCGAAGCGTCGGCATATTGCGTTATCCCGTCAGTGCCATGGATAAAGCGGAGATTGCCAAAATTGACGCCATCGACCGAGAGAGCATTGACGAGGATTTCGCCGTTTGAGGACACGGCTCCCCCGGCGTCCTTCATCGCCGTCATCTGCCCATTGCGAAACGTATAGTCGCCCACCTTCTGCCAGGCGGCCTGCGCTCCGTTGGCAGTGCTGTTGGTCTCGTAGAACAAGGACCATTGCTCATTCGGGGCACCCTGCAGTTTTGCCCAGCGCAACTGAACCGGGATGGCCTCGCCCGTTTCCGAATACGCCGTCAGCGTTCCGCCGCCGACGCTCTGCGAGATGAAGCGTTGGGCGTCGGTTCCGACAATCTGCTGCACCGGACCGTTGATCGGGGTGGACGGCAGGCTGATCGTCACCCCGCCGAAGTCGGAGGTGAGCGACAGCGTGCCGGCATTGGCGGCGGACATCTTGATGATCAGGTTGAGATTGTCATCGAGATAGGCTTCGGCGTTCTCGGCGCCGGGCAAATTGGCCCGCATATCGGCGACAATCTGCTCGATCATGGCGTCATTGGTCCCGGTCGCGTCGATGAGAACGGATGGCGGGGTGACGGTCGGGGGCGTGGCTTCGCCAGTGTCGAACACATAGGTCCGCGACTGCCCATCGAAGGACACGGTCACATATTCGCCCGTATTGATGCTGTTGCGGGCCAGATCGCCGCCGGCATAGCCATAAGGCAGCGTCACCAGCGACGCCTCACCCGCCCCATTCGCCAATGCTCCGGTGTTGAGCAGCTCGCTATTGGGGACGGTTGGGTCGTAGGACGCAGTCATGGGGAACTGGGGCAGATTGAGCTTGTACTCGAACTGCGACGTCTTGCGCGGCGCCAGCGGCGTGTTGGGGATGGTCACGATCTTGCTGCTGGCGATCCCCCCTTCATCGCCGGTGCGATACTGAACATCCATGAGGCGATAGCCGCTGCCGTTCACCAGATAGCGGTCGCCGCTTTTGGGGTCGAGAGTGAGGCTGAAATCGCCCAGGCGCGTGTAGAGCATGCGCCCCTGCGCATCGCTGACCGGGAAAAAACCTTCGCCGGCGATCGACAGGGAGGTGGGATTGTCCGAGCGCAGGGCGTCGCCGCCCAGCGTGTTGGACGAACGGCCATAGGCGCCAACGGCACCGGAACGCACGTTTTTGACACCGGCGTCGGCGATGAGGTCGGAGAAGCTGGTATCGACCTTTTTATAACCTGCGGTCTGGGAATTGGCGATATTGCCCGAAATGTTCTCAAGCGCCTTGGCCTGCGCCTTGAGCCCGGTCACTGCGGTCGCCATTGCGTTGATATTGCTCATCCGTGCCCCGAAGGAAGTGTCTAAATTCCTAAACAATGGGGTGATTTGCCCGCCACCTCGGCCGGACATTGGGGTGAGCGGCGCACTTATTTGGGTTAGGGAAAGAATACAGACTTTCCGGGCGCCAAAATCGTCACGCTTGCGCGGGCGGAGCCTCGGCGAAATCTTCGCGAGTGTCGAAATCGGCGGCAAGCGCGATCGGCATGGGCAGCACCTTGGCTGCGGCGAGCAAGGGGCGCGCGCCCGCGTCGCCCTCAAGCGTCAGCAGGCGATCAAAAGCCGGGCGGGCAAAGGCTACCGGCGGATGCCGCGCCGCAGCGGTCTGGGAGGCGACGATCGCGGCGGCCGCCCCGCACTCGTCCGCCAACAGCGCGAGATAATCGGCGGTCACATGCGGCATGTCGGCCAGGCAGACGATCAGCACATCCGCGGCCAGCTCGATCGCCCGGGCGGCGCCGAGAGCCAGCGAACTCGACAGCCCGACACCGGGATTGTCATTGCCGATGAGGTCAAAGCCCCGATCGCGAAAAATCTTCTGTCGCGCCGCGTTCTCGCTCGGGCAGATCGCCAGCCTGTGGGCGACCGGCATGGCGGCAATCACATCGGCAATATGGGCCGCAAGCGGCTTGCCTCGATAGGGATGGACAAGCTTGTCGCCCCCGAAACGCGTCGAAAGCCCCGCCGCCAGAACCAAAGCCACGATGCGGGGCGCTTCCGCCGCATCAACGCGTTCATAAGTCATCATGCGCACCGCCTATGAAATTAAGTGCCCGACCGGCAGAAAAGCAGTTATACATTTTCCCGCTCATGCCACAAAAAATGTTTGGTGTTCATGTCTTTGCGGTGTCATGCTGGCGCCGAGGAGGGCGAGAGCCCCACAAACGTTTTCAAAGAGAACCCTAGCGAGCGCATCGGGAGATCGTCGCTGGGGGTATGGGTATTGTCGCCGGCAGCGCCGGCACAAGTGGAATGACGTGCAGTGAAAAAACTACTGGTCGGTCTTGGAGTTTTGGTGGCGCTCGGCGCAATCGGGCTCGTGGGCTTTTATCTGATCGCGACCCGT
The DNA here is from genome assembly GCA_026126125.1 of Devosia sp. Lineage (GTDB taxonomy): Bacteria > Pseudomonadota > Alphaproteobacteria > Rhizobiales > Devosiaceae > Devosia. Next base: position 14,542 of record JAHCJW010000003.1, on the reverse strand, counting down.
TATGGGGCCATGGCGCCGATTACCCCGGTGGAAGTCGCCGCGCTGGATGCCAAGCTTGTCGAAAAAGGCGAGCTGCTCGCCGCTGTGGGCGATTGCCAGGTCTGCCACACGCGGCCTGGGGGCGAGCCCTATGCCGGCGGCCTGCCACTGCCGACGCCCTTCGGCACGATCTACAGCACCAATATCACCCCCGACCCCGCAACCGGCATCGGCGCCTGGTCCGGCGAAGCCTTCCAGCGCGCCATGCATCAGGGCATCGACCGCGAAGGCAATCACCTCTACCCGGCCTTCCCATATGACCACTTCGCGCTCGTCACCGAGGACGATGTGGCCGCGCTCTATGCCTATCTGATGACGCAGCCGGCTGTCGAATACACCCAGCCGGCCAATGACATGCCGTTCCCCTTCAGCTTCCGTCCCATTCTGGAAGGCTGGAAGATTCTGTTCCACCGCCCGCAGGTGTATCAGCCCGATCCGGAACGGGATGAGGAATGGAACCGGGGCGCCTATCTGGTCGCGGGCCTCGGCCATTGCGGCGCCTGCCATACGCCGCGCAATGCCTTGGGCGCCAGCGACACCAGCAAGTTCTTCGGCGGCTCGGAGGCCGAAGGCTGGTATGTGCCGGCGATCGGGGCGGCATCGCACTCGCCAGCCGGCTGGACGATGGACGCCTATCTCAACTATCTCTTCGATGGTCGGGACGAACACCACGGCATCGCCGGCGGCCCGATGGGCCCGGTTATCGACTCGTTGCTGGAAGCCGACGAAGACGACATCTTCGCCATTGCCGCCTATCTGACTTCGCTCAAGGAAGAGCCCAGCGCCGAGGCGACCAAGGAAGTGGTCACCCGCGTCGCCGCGCTCGACTGGACCGAGGCCGAACGCCCTGGCGGCGCCAACGCCCCCACCGACGAAGGCCTGCTGCGCGGCGAGCAGAAATTCTTCGACACCTGCGTAAGGTGCCACAAGGAGCGCATCTCGTCCTCGATGCCCACCTCGCTCGGCCTCACCGCCGCGATGAATGCGCCGACGCCGGACAATGCCCTGCATACGATCATCCATGGCATCAAGGCGTCCCGCGCCGCGCCGCAGTTCACCATGCCCGCCCAGGGCGACGCCATCAGCGACGATGTGATGGTCGATCTCGTCAATTACGTGCGCTGGCGCTTCACCGACCTGCCGGCCTGGACCGGCGTCGAAGACGCCATCGCACGCTCGAGGGCCATGGGCTCACACTAAGCGGCCGCCTCCAACGACGACCGCGCGTTCACCGGAGGAGGATAGAGTGCTGAAACATATGGGCCTTTGGGCCACCTTCGCTGTCGGCCTTTGGGCCGGCAGCCCCATCATGGCCGACGAGACGGCGCCACAACTGCTCGCCAGCCAGTGTCTCGCCTGCCACAATCCGGTCAAAGGCAACGCCATTCCGCGGCTGGGCACGGATGCCGAGCGGATCAAGACGATGCTGCTCGCCTTCCGCGCCGACACCATGCCCTCGACCATCATGGGCAAGCTCGCCAAGGGCTATACCGACGCCGAGATCGACGCGCTGGCGGCCGAAATCGCCAGCTGGGGTGAAGGAGAGCGCAAATGACCGGCCCCATCAATCGCCGCGACACGCTCCGGCTTGCCGGTGCCGCAGCTCTCACCGGCCTGCTCGTCCGGCCTTCCTGGGCGCAAGCCTCCGCCAAGGTCGTCGTCATCGGCGCCGGCTATGGCGGCGCGGCCTGCGCGCGATACCTGCGCCGCATCGCGCCCGAGATCGAGGTGACGCTGGTCGAGCAGAATAGCAGCTTCGTCACCTGCCCGTTCAGCAATACCGTGCTCGGCGGCATCGGCGACATGACGGACATCACCTTCGGCTTCGACGCGCTCGCTGCCGATGGCATCACCCTGATCACCGCCCGCGCCGAGGGCATCGACCCCGCCAGCCGCACCGTCACCCTCGCCGATGGCACCACGCTCAGCTATGATCGCCTGGTGGTATCGCCCGGCATCGACATCAAATATGGCGCCATCGACGGCTATGACGAGGCGGCAGCCGAAATCATGCCCCACGCCTGGAAGGCCGGGCCGCAGACCGCGCTGCTGCGCGCGCAGCTCGAAGCCATGGACGATGGCGGCACCGTCATCATCGCCGCGCCCGGCAATCCCTATCGCTGCCCGCCCGGCCCTTATGAGCGCGCCAGCCTGATTGCCGGCTATCTTGCGGCCAGCAAGCCCAAATCCAAGGTTATCATCCTCGACGCCAAGGACACGTTCTCCAAGCAGGCCCTGTTCACCGCCGCCTGGGAAGAGCTTTATCCCGGCATGATCGAATGGGTGTCGTTCGCCGATGGCGGGGAAGTCACCGCGGTCGACCCCGCCGGCATGACGGTGGAAACGCTGTTCGACAGCTATGGCGGCGATGTCATCAACATCATCCCGCCCCAGCGCGCCGGCAGTCTGGTCATCGCCGCCGGCCTCAGCAATGGCGGCGACTGGTGCGAGGTCGATGGCGGGACGTTCGAATCGCGGGTCGCGCCCGGCATTCATCTGCTGGGCGACGCCATCATGTCGGGCGACATGCCGAAATCGGGCTTTTCGGCCAGCGCCCAGGGCCGTGTCTGCGCCTATGCCATCGCCGCGCTGTTGCGCGACCAGGCGCCGCCCTCGCCCTCCATGATCAACACCTGCTACAGCCTCGTCGCCGCCGATTACGGCATCGCCGTTTCCGACGTGTTCCGCGTCGATGCGACCGGCGCGATCAAGAAGGTGGACGGGGCCGGCGGCGTCTCGCCGCTTGCGGCGGACCGCGCCTTCCGGCAGGACGAGGCCAATTACGCCCGCGGGCAGTATCAGAGCCTGACGGCGGATCTGTTCGGCTAGAGCATCGGATACGAACGTGTCTTGGCGGGTTTTGAAAAAGCCGATACAGGCAAGGCGCTCCGCGAGCCCGGGGCGCCGCACCTTGGCCGCTCTGGCTCTGGGCCTTTTCACCCTGGCCACCGCGCTGGCGCAGGATGGGCTGGCGCCGGTGACGATCATCGACTTCTCGATCCCCGAGCCGCTGACGCAGACACCGGGCGACCCGGCGGCCGGAGAGCGCACGGTCCGCGACAGCCGCATCGCCAGTTGCCTCATCTGCCACGCGCTGCCCATCGCCGATGAGCCGGACCCGGGCAATATCGGCCCGTCTCTGGCCGGCGTGGGGTCGCGCTATTCCGCCGCCGAATTGCGGTTGCGGCTGGTCAATCCCAAGGCGATCGATCCCGACACCATCATGCCCGCCTATTACTGGCTCGACGGGCTGCACCGGGTCGACCTCCCCTATCAGGGGCGGACAATCTATTCGGCCCAGCAGATCGAGGATGTCATCGCCTATCTGTTGACCCTGACCGATGACACCGAAGGGAGCGCACCATGATGCCCGAATGGCGCTCGATTTGCCTGGTTGCAGGCGCCATGGCGCTGCTCGGCACCGGCATCGTCCTGGGGCAAGGCTGGGACACCGCGCGCTACGAGGTAGCGGGCAAGAAATCGGGTTATCTCTATATGGACGAGACCACCCGCCAGTTGCAGGACGACGACTTCCTCAATCCCGGCATGTTCGCGGTCGATGCGGGACGGGTGCTGTGGGAGCGGCCCGATCCGGTATCGGGCAAATCCTGCGCCTCCTGCCATGAGGACGCCGAAACCAGCATGCGCGGCGTCGCCGCCCGCTATCCGGTCTATGACCCCGCCAGCGGCGGCCTGGTCAATCTGGAACTGCGCATCAACCAGATGCTGACCCAAACCATGGGCGCCGAACCGCTCGCCTATGAATCCGACGACCTTCTGGCCCTTACCGCCTTCATCAGCCATCAGTCGCGCGGCATGCCGATCGAGGTGGCCATAGACGGCCCGGCCGCGCCGTTTTTCGAGGCCGGCAAAGCGTTCTATTTCACCCGCCTCGGACAGCTCGATCTCAGTTGCAGCCAGTGCCACGACGACCGGGCCGGGGAAAGACTGCGCGGCGACGTGATCAGCGAGGGGCACGTCACAGGCTTTCCGATTTTCCGGCTGCTGTGGGACTCGATGGGCTCGCGCCACCGCATGTTCCAGTGGTGCAACACGTCGATCCGCGCCGAACCCTACGCCCTCGGCTCGCCCGAATATCTCAGCCTGGAACTCTACACCGCCTGGCGCTCGTCGGGCCTGCCGATCGAGACGCCGGCGGCCCGACGCTGAAACGCCGGCTTACCCGCCGGTGGTCGACATGAAGCGCGCGACGGCCGGCCCGGAATGGGCGCGGTCGATGATGAAATCATGGCCCTTCGGCTTGATCCGCATCGCCACATCGAGCATTTCATCGAGCGCCGCAGCGCCGCCCGAGCGCAGGGCGTCGCGCAGATTGACCTTGTCGTTCTGCCCCAGGCACAGATAGAGCTCACCCGTCGCCGTCAGGCGCACGCGGTTGCAGCTCTCACAGAAATTATGCGTCAGCGGGGTGATGAAGCCGAGGCGGCCGCCGGTTTCGGCCACGCGGTAATAGCGCGCCGGCCCGCCCGAGCGATAATCGTCGGCAACCAGCGTGAAGTCTTTCTGCAACCGCTCACGCATCTCGCTCAGCGGCAGATATTGATCGGTGCGGTCGACATCGACCTCGCCGAGCGGCATGGTCTCGATCAGCGTGAGATCCATATTCCGCTCATGCGCCCAGCGCAGCATGAACGGTATTTCGAGATCGTTGAAACCGCGCAGGGCCACGGCGTTGATCTTGACCTTGAGCCCCGCCTCCTGCGCCGCGCTGATGCCATCGAGCACCTGTTCGAGCCGGCCGCGCCGGGTGATCTCGGTGAACTTGGCCGAATCGAGCGTATCCACCGAAACATTGATGCGCTTCATGCCATGCCGGGCCAGCGCCGCGGCATGCTCACGCAACTGGCTGCCATTGGTGGTCAGCGTCAATTCGCCCAAAGCGCCCGATTTCAAATGGCGCGACAGCCGCTCGACAAGCTCGATGATGCCACGGCGGACGAGCGGTTCGCCCCCGGTCAAACGCAGCTTGGCGACACCGCGAGCGACAAAGGCCGAGGCGATCGTATCCAGCTCATCGAGGCTCAGCACCTCCTTTTTGGGCAGGAACTGCATATCTTCCGCCATGCAGTACTGGCAGCGGAAATCGCAGCGATCGGTCACCGATATTCGCAGATAGGAGATGCGACGACCGAAAGTGTCGATCAGCGGCCGCGCCTCAATGGTGGATGTCATTCTCGATCACTTCCCCTCTGGACCAGCCTAGACACCACGCGCGCCGGACGCAAGCTTCCGCCTTGTCTATAGTGCCAATATCCTCTTACAGTGCTGCCCGCGACTTCAGCAGCAGACGAGGAGGGCGGTTCCGGTGTTGAAAAAGCTTGTAGAAGGCAGCGAGTGCCTGACCAGTGCAGGCTTTGCCGGGATGAACCGCGATGCGGCCCCCCTCGCCTTTTTGCGCGCCGCCCAGACTTTTGGCGTGCGCGGCGCCCTCGTCACCATTTGCGCCCTCAATAGCGGCGCCCCCAAGCCGCTGGGCACGCAATTGGGCGTGCTCGAGGATGGGCGCCATATCGGCTATGTGTCGGGCGGCTGCGTGGAGCCCGCTATCGCCGAGGAGGTGGCGGCGGTCATCGCCCGCGGGCGCAACGAGATTTTGACCTTCGGCCGCGGCTCGCGCTTCATCGATATCCGTTTCCCCTGTGGCGGCGGCATCGACGTGCATATTCAGGTCGACCCCGACCCCGCCATCCTGGGCGAAGCGCTGCTGCGCCTCGACCAGCGCCGCCCCTTCGGCCTGCGCTTCGACATGAATACGGGCGCGCTGGACCTCTCCGAAGGCGCCGGCCCGGCCACCGGCTATCTCGATAGCGTCTTCCACCGGCGCTACCTGCCGCGCAGCCGGCTGCTGCTCATTGGTCGCGGCGCCGATCTCGAAGTCGCGGCGCGCGTCGCCAAGGCGGCCGAGCTCGAGGTCAGCATCGCCACGCCGAGCAATGACACCATGACCTCCGTCGCCGATCTCGGATTTCCCATCCATCGCCTCCAGACCCCCGGCGAGATCTGGGACATGCCCATCGACCCCTGGACGGCGACGGTGCTGCTGTTTCACGAACATGAATGGGAAGACGACATCCTGGCCCGCGCCGTTGCCGCCAAAGGGTTTTATGTCGGCGCCCTGGGCAGTCAACGCACCCACGCCCAGCGCCGTGAGCGCCTGCTCGCCAGAGGCATACCCGAAGCGCTGGTCGATCGCATTCGCGGGCCGATCGGCCTTGTCGACCGCGCGCGCGAGCCCGGCGTTCTGGCGCTGTCGATTCTATCGGAAATTTCGCAGGCCCGCATGGCCGCCGACATCGCCCTCGTCTAAAGCGGCGTGCGTTCTGTCGAACACCAAATTGCCGCATCGGATGACCCGAAAACCGTGAGGACACTTTTCGGCTCTATGCTCTAACCGCGCTTCCGGCCGAAAATGGCTGAATTTTCTCTGCGGTCAGAACAAAATCCAACGCTGTCAGAAGCTAAAATGCCGGGCGCTTTTTCCCAAGCAACCGTTATGTTTAACAGAACATAACGGCGCCTTGCCATTGTAAAATAGACCCTGCACCCAAGAATATCAAATGATAATTCGGGCAGCAGCGGTGGACAATGACCTTGCGGACAGCGTCTATCGCGCTAGGCTTCCCTCCAAACTCCGCCTTGTCACATTCCTTGACTTGGCTGCCTACACAGACGCGAGGAGGATTACATGACTATCAAGCTCAACATAAATGGTCAAGACCACGAATTGGATGCCGATCCGCAGATGCCTCTGCTCTGGGCCATCCGCGAAAAGGCAGGTCTGACCGGTACGAAATTCGGTTGCGGCATTGCCCAGTGCGGCGCCTGCACCGTCATCATCGACGGCAATGCCGTGCGCTCGTGCAACATGCCGGTCTCGGCAGCAGCGGGCAAAGCCATTCGGACGATCGAAGGCGTTTCGGAAAACAACGATCACCCGGTGCAGCTCGCCTGGCAGGATTTGACAGTGCCGCAATGCGGCTATTGCCAGTCGGGTCAGATCATGTCGGCCGTTGCGCTTCTGGAGCGCAATCCCAAGCCTTCCGACAATGAGATCGACCAGGCCATGGCCGGAAATATCTGCCGCTGCGGCACCTATCCTCGCATTCGCGCCGCGATTCACAAAGCCGCCGAACTCGGCTGAGCTTGAGGGAGAGATGTCATGACCAAGACTTTCACGAGACGTAATTTTCTCAAGATTTCCGCGTCCGCAGCGGGCGGCCTGATGATCGGCTTCCCCATGGCGGCCCGCGCTCAGGGCGCCGCAGGGGCTGATGCCGCTGGCGCAGCCGGTGCCGAAATCAACGCCTGGCTGACCATCGATGCCAACAACATCGTCAGCATCGTCACCCCCCAGTCCGAACTGGGCCAGGGCGCTTTTACCGCCGTTCCGATGATGCTCGCCGAAGAACTCGACGTGCCGTGGGAAAGCGTGCGGCACGTCTTTGCCGACGCCAACCGCCACGTCAACAATGACAATCTTTACGTGTCGACCTCGACCGGCGGCTCGACCACGGTCTCGCGCCGTCACCCCTATATCATGCAGGCCGGCGCCTCGGCGCGCGAACGCCTGCGCCATGCCGCCGCCGCCCGCTGGGGCGTGCCGGTGGAAGACGTGGTCGCCAAGCAGGGCACGCTGACGGCCGGCAGCAATAGCGGCACCTATGGCGAATTCGCCGCCGACGCCGCAGGCATCACGCTGGAAACAGAACCGGCGATCAAGGCCTATGGCGACTGGTGGCTGCTCGGCACCGAGGTCAAGCGCCTCGACGTCGCCGCCAAGACCAATGGTTCGGCCATGTACCCGATCGACGTCACCGTCGATGGCATGGTCCACGCCGCGGTAAAGGCCTGCCCGGTCCCCGGTGGCCGGCTGGTCAGCTTCGATTTCGAGGCCATCAAGGGCATGCCCGGCGTCATCGCCGCGGTCAAGCTCACCCAGACCAAGGACGTCCCGGCCTTCACCGACATGCGCGACTCCGTCGCCGTCGTCGCCGAAAGCTGGTACCAGGCCAATAACGCCCTCGCCAGCCTGCCCATCGAATGGGATCTGGGCCGCGGCGCCTCGATCAGCTACGAGAGCCAGACCGCCGAGGCCCTGAGCCTGCTCGGCAAGCCGGGCACCGTGCTCAAGGACGAGGAAGGCAATCTCGGCAACAAGCGCGACAAGGGCGTCAATCAGGACGAGGTGCCTGGGCTGATCGAATCCTCGAGCAAGGTGGTTACGGGCGAAGTCTTCTCGCGCCCCTATGAAGCCCATGCGACCATGATGGCGCCGGCTGCCGTGGCCGACGTCAAGGATGATCGCGTCGACATCTGGACCTTCACCCAGGACATCGGCCGTTCGCTGACCGAAGTTGCCGACCAGCTCGGCCGCGACACCGCCAATGTCTATCTGCACCAGACCTATATGGGCGGTGGCTTCGGCGGCGGCTACAACATGTTCATTCACCGTCAGGCCGCGGCGATCTCCGCCGAAGTCGGCAAGCCGGTGAAGCTCATCTTGAGCCGTGAAGAAGACATCGCGCAGGACTCGATGCGTCCGCCCGTCTGGAGCACCTACAAGGCAGGTCTGGGCGACGATGGCTTGCCGGTGGCCCTGCTCACCCACGTCGTGGGTGAAGAAAAGCAGCCGGGCTTCTCGCTCAGCTACGTGGCCGACATGCCCTACAAGGTTCCGAACCGTCGGCATGAATCGAGCCAGGTCCAAAGCCATATGCCGATCGGCTATCACCGCGCCCCGGGCGCCAACGCCAACGGCTTCTTCGTCGAACAGATGGTCGACGAGCTGGCCCAGGCCGGCGGTTGGGATCCGCTTGAGTGGCGCCTGAAGATGACGGAAGGCCTCGAGCCGTATCAGCGCGTGCTGAAGGCGATGAAGGAAAAATCCGGCTGGACCACCGACCTGGGCAATGGCGAAGGCATGGGCTGCGCGATCGTTGAATCGCACGGTACCATTGCCGGCTGCGTCGCCACGGTGACGGTCAGCCGCCGCGGCCAGATCTTCGTGGACAAGCTGCAATACTTCATGAATAGCGGCTACACGATCAACCCGCTCAACGCCCGCGAACAGGCCGAAAGCTCGGCGATCTGGGAAATGGGCTATGCCTTCTTCGGCGGCCTCGACATCCGCGCCGGCCGCGTGGTGAACACCAATTTCGACTCCTATTCCATCATCCGGCTGCCCGACACGCCGCTGGACATCGAAGTTCACCAGGAAAACTCGGAAGACCAGTGGTGGGGTGGCCTCGGCGAACCCGCAGGCCCGCCGACCCCGCCGGCAATCGCCAACGCGATTTTCTACGCCACCGGCTCCCGGATCCGCTCGACGCCCTTCTCCAAGGCAGCGGTCTGACGCAAATGTGGGGCCCGAAAGGGCCCCACACCCTTACTGGGGCCAGGTTGCCGCCCCGCTCCGTCCCCGCGTGACGGAACCGGCACCCCAAGTCCCGCTTTCTTTACTTGCAATCGGTTCCTGGACCACCTTCAATGCGCATGGCGCGGAGTTTCATGACCTGGACAGGATCGCTGTCCACGTCCCTGGGCACCCTCTCGAAAAACATGGACGGGATGCGCCCCTGCAATCACACGGGAGGTGAGTAGGTGAGCAGTCTCAGTCAATTGTCGACAAAACAGATCTCGCGGCGCGCGCTCTGCGCCGGAGCGTTGTCACTGGTGGGCCTCGCCCTCATTCGCCCGACTTTTGCCGCGCAGCACGACGTCGAGGCCGCGATTCTGGAAGATTTCGGCGTCGCCGATCCGGTCGATGGCAATGTGCTGATCGATCTGCCTGACTTCACCGACTCCGGCAAATCCGTTCCGCTGGGCGTCAGCATTCCATGCACGATGGAAGGGCTCGACTATCCCGAGGTCGTCGCCATCTACGCGGAGCGCAACCCGCGTCCACGGATCGCCAAGGTCTTCTTCACGCCGGCCTGCGGCCAGGCGACATTCTCCACCCGCGTGCGCATCGACTCGTTCCAGAACATCACCGTGGTGGTGAAAATGGCCTCGGGCGAAATCTTCAAGGGCGTGCGCAAGGTCAACGTCACCTATGGCGCCTGCGAGCAAGCCATCGCCTATGAGCAGTTTCCGCCCGGCTGGTCGCCGTCGATAAAAGTGTCGACCCCGAAGCTGGTCACTGCCGGCGAACAGATCGATATCCGCACCATCATCAATCATCCGATGGAAACCGGGCTCCGGCACAACCAAAACGGGCTGCTGATTCCCGTGCGGATCATCGAGTGGTTCCGCTGCTATGCCGGCGATGACCTGATCTTCTCGGCCAAGCTCGAGCCGGCCATTGCCGCCAATCCCTATTTCACCTTCAACATGGTGATAAAGGAAACCACCGAGCTGCATTTCGAGTGGGTCGATACCTCGAGCGATGTCTACACCGCCGACGCGTTCGTCGTCGCTGCCTAGACATGCGGACCGGAGGCGCATCGACGCGAACGATCGGCCATGCGGCGGCGTTGACCCTGTTCGCTCTGGCCGCCGGCCCGGTTTCGGCCTGGGACCCGGCCGATCTGCGTCAGCTGCGCGACCTGCATGTGTGCCTGCAATGCGATCTGTCCGGGGCCAATCTGATCAAGGCTGACCTTCGCGCCACCAACCTCGAAGAAGCCGACCTGACGGGCGCCAATCTCTTTTACAGCAATCTCATCGGCACGACGCTCACACGAGCCAATCTGGGCAAGGCGGATCTGCGCGGCGCCAATCTGTTCTACGCCGATCTTTCCGGCGCCAGCCTTGCCGGGGCGGACATGACCGGCGCCAACCTGGTCGGCGCCCGCATGAACGCCGCTGATCTCACCGGTACCGATATCAGCGGCGCCAATCTCTTCCGGGTCGATCTCAGTGGAGCCAAACTGGACGGAACCGATCTCGGCGGCGCTTTTCTGCATGGCGCCAGCTTCGCGGCGGCCAGCTTCACCGATGTGCGTCTCGAAGGTGCCGTCTTTTGTGAAACCATCATGCCCAATGGAAGCGTGGCCAATGATGACTGCTAGCGCGCCCAACCGCCTGCCTCTTCCCGCCCGCTGGCTGGCCGGCCTGGCGATGGTGTTTTGGCTCGTCCTGTGCTCGGTGGGCTACCCACAGCCCAGCACCCCCCTCCTCGAGCGGGTGACACCGGACGTGCTGGCGAAAATTTATGCCGGCGTGAGCCGCCTCGAAATGGTGGAGGATGACGGCCCGGTGGCCGCGGCGGCCTATATCGGCGACGAGCTGGTGGGCTATGTGTTTTCTACTCTCGATGTGTTGCGGGCCCCCGGCTATTCGACGACGCCCTTCGACGTGGTTGCCGGCGTGTCGCTCGAGGGCGAAATCACCGGCGCCGTGGTGCTGTTTCACCGCGAACCATATCTGATCAACGACGAACGGCGGAGCGCCTATCTCGTCGAGTTTCTCGCCTCGCTGCGGGGCGTGGAAGCGCGCCTCGGAGCGCAGGGCCGCTACGAGCCGTCCTTCGTCGCCGGCGCGACCATCTCGGCCCGCGCGATGCGAAACGCCGTTCTCGAAGGCGGCCGCATGGTGCTGCGGTTCCGCACCGAGGAGAGCCTCGTCACGGAGCCGACGATCGACATGGTCGGGTTCAAGCCGATGAGCCCGCTCGAACTGGTCGATGACGGCGGGCTGGAACGGGTCCGCGTGACCAATGCCGATCTCGAAAGCGCCATGAACGCGGCCGGCCTCGGCGACTATCTGCCCGAGATTGCCATCCTGGGGGGCGCCGACGCCACCTATGCCGACTTCGTCGTCGGCTATGGCAACCCGCCCCAGATCGGCCGCAACGGCGTGGGGCTGGAGCCCTATGACCAGTTGATCAATGGTACGACCGACGGCAGCATGGCGATCTATGTCGGCTCCCTGGGCGGAGCCTATGACTATCGCGGCACCAAATTCAACAATATCGCCAACCAATTCCAGCTCGATCGCATCAGCGTTTCCCAAGGCGCGCGCGTCTACGCTTTCGACAAATCCGCCATGATCCCGTCCTGGCAGAGGACGAGCGACCTGCTGCTGCTGCCGCCCGAGAGCGGCTTCGACCCGATGCTGCCCTGGCATGTGCAATTCCATGCGTCGGCGCTCAAGCCCGATGGCAGCCTTGCGCCCTTCGTGCTGGCCGAGCTCGATTATGCCCTGCCCGCGCACTACATTCTGATGCCCGAGCCCGAGCAGGCCCCGGCCTGGGCCGAGCCCTGGATCGAGGGCTGGCTCGACATCGCCATCCTGTGCACCGCATTGGTGGCATTGACCGCCATTCTGGTTTTCCAGGCCCAGATCAGCCGCATCCGCAAGCTGCATCGCTATTTGCGGCTGGGCTTCCTGACCTTTACCCTCGTATGGATCGGCTGGATCGCCAGCGCCCAGCTCTCGATCGTCCATGTGGTAAACTATGTCAAAGCGCCGTTCGAAAATCTCGGCCTGGCCTTTTACCTCGCCGAGCCGCTGATCGTCATTCTTTCCATCTACACCGCCATTTCCCTGATTTTGCTGGGGCGCGGCGTGTTCTGCGGCTGGCTCTGCCCGTTCGGCGCCTTGCAGGAACTGCTGGCCAATATCGCGCGAGCCCTCAAACTGCCGCAGTGGAACCCTTCCGATCGCGTGCAACAGCACATGTGGATGGGCAAATATATCTCGCTGGCGACGATCATGGTGCTGGTGTTCACCGCTCCGAGCGCCGCCGCCGTGGCCGAGGAGATCGAGCCCTTCAAGACCGCCATCACCGCCATGTTCGTGCGCGGCCTGCCCTATGTCATCTATGCTCTGGCGCTGCTGACCATCGGCCTGTTTACCGAGCGCGCCTTCTGCCGCTTCCTCTGCCCTCTCGGCGCATCGCTGGCTATCCTCGACCGGCTGCATCTGATCGATCTGCTCAAGCGCCGGCCCGAATGCGGCAATCCCTGTCATCTGTGCGAACGCTCCTGCCCGGTCCGCGCCATCCGGCCCTCGGGCAAGATCGTCATGGCCGAATGCTTTCAGTGCCTGGATTGCCAGGTGGAATATTACGACGACAAGCGTTGCCCGCCTTTGGCCAAGGCACGCAAGCAGCGCCTGCGTGCAGCGGCAAAATCGGCACCCAACATGCCGGTGTTCACCCGCAACGGAGCAACAGGAGCGGCAACGTGAACCGCCGCCTGACACGCCGCGATGCGCTGCGCATTCTGGCCGCCGGCGCCGCGCTTCCCCTCGGAGCGCTCGGGCTGGGGCTCATTCGCGATGCGCCCAGGCCGGTGCAATGGCACGGCGAGGTGCTGGGCGCGCTGTCGGGCATGACGCTGTGGCACGCCAGCCCCAAAGTTGCCGAACGCACGATCGCGCGGCTGCGCGTCGAGATCGACCGGCTCGAAAACATCTTCAGCCTCTATCGCCCCCAGAGCGAAATCATGCGCCTCAACCGGGACGGGACGCTGCCGGCCCCCTCGCCCGAATTCGTCGCCCTGCTCGAGCAGAGCCACACAATAGCCCAGGTCAGCAACGGCGCGTTCGATCCCACCATCCAGCCGCTGTGGCGGCTGCTCTCGCCCGGCGGCCTGGCGAGCCCGAGCAGGATCGACCGGGCGCTGACCCTGGTTGATTATCGCAGCGTCGATGTCGATCCCAAACGCATCCGTTTTGCCAGAGCGGGCATGGCGATGAGCCTCAATGGCATCGCCCAGGGCTATATCACCGACCGCATCACCGAAATTCTGGGCAATGAAGGCTTCGAAAGCGCGATGATCGAACTCGGGGAGACGCGCGCGCTCGGGTCGGCACCAGACGGCCAGCCCTTTGCGGTCGCGTTGGTGAGCCCGGCCAATCCCGCCAATGTCGAGCGCAGCCTGGCGCTATCGAGCCGCGCCCTGGCGGTTTCGGCCGGCTATGGCCTGACCTTTGCCGATGGCCGCCACCACATCTTCGATCCCCATACCGGCGAAAGCCCGCGCCGGCTCACCCAGGTTGCGGTATTGTCGCCAAAGGCAAGCTGGGCCGATGCCCTGTCCACGGCCATCTATGTTGCCGGAGAGGCCCGCGCCCGCGCATTGCTCGATGCCTATCCGGGCTCCAATGCCATCCTGTTCCGCCCGGATGGTTCGACAATAGAGATTTAGAGCCTGTCTGCCGAAAGTGGTCCCGATTTCGGGATAAAGACATGCGGCAAAACAAACGGCTAAAGCGCCGGGAGCTGATCCGAAAGAAACGCGACGCGCTTTTCGGTTTTTCCCGGTCGCGAGCCGGAAACACCGCAAAGCTCAGTTGCTCTCTTCCGGACTCGACATGAAGGGGGCGATGGCGGCAAGGGCGATGCCCCGCAGTTCGGGGTCTTCCATTGCCGCTGCCGTGGCGATGCCACCCTCGACATCGCCCGTTTGGGCCTGGGCGAGCGCGATGGCGACAATCACATCGCCATCGCGCCGGCGCCTCGCGAACGCATCCGCCATCTCAAGCGCCCCCGCAACCTAGCCATCCAAGGCCAGCAGCACCCATACCTCCTGGATCA
>JAHCJW010000299.1 GCA_026126125.1 Devosia sp. | reverse complement strand
ATGCCGATCTTGGCCTGTGGAAGGACGAGCAGATCGCTCCGCTCAAGCGCATCGTCGATTTTCTCCACTCGCAGGGGACCGCGGCGGGTATTCAGCTCGCCCATGCCGGGCGCAAGGCCTCCACCCCGGTGATGTGGCGCGACGGCTTCGATGAAACCGAGGCGGAAAAGCCGCTGGTCGGCTTCGAGCACTGGGTGCCGGTGGCGCCGAGCGCGGAATCGCATGCGCCCAGCCATCCTCATTACCAGGTGCCTACGGCGCTCGACGAAGCCGGCATTCGCCATGTCATCGACGCCTTCGCCGCCGCCGCCAGGCGGGCCGACGCCGCCGGGTTCGACACGGTCGAAATTCACGCCGCGCATGGCTATCTGCTCAACCAGTTCCTCTCCCCTCTCGCCAACAAGCGCACCGATCGCTATGGCGGCAGCCGCGAAAACCGCATGCGTCTCGTGCTTGAGGTGGTCGAGGCGGTGCGCGCCGTCTGGCCGGCGCACAAGCCGCTGCTGGTACGCATTTCCGCCACCGACTGGCACCCGCAGGGCTGGCAGATCGAGGACAGCGTGGTGCTGGCCAAAGAACTCAAGGCCCGTGGCGTCGACGCCATCGACGCCTCCAGCGGCGGTTTCGCCGGCGCGAAAATTTCGGTCGCTGCCGACTATCAGGTGCCTCTGGCGCAAGCGGTGCGGGCCGGGGCCGACATTGCCACCATGGCGGTGGGCCTGCTCGGCGATTTCAGCCGCGCCGCCGAAATCATCGAAAAGGGCGAGGCCGATTTCATCGCCCTGGCGCGTGGCGCGCTCGATGACCCCAACTGGCCCCTGCACGCGCAGCGCGCCCTCGGCATCACCGATTACAGCCTCTGGCCCAAGCAAGCCGAACGCGTGGCCGATCGCGACCGCGCCCTGGGCCTGACCAAAACCGCAGCGGAATAATTCACCGCCGCCGCGCGGCAAACGCAATTTCGCCGATTTGCTCCGCTCAACCTTTGCCCCGTGCCGATGCGTTCCGCATCCGGCGCGCGGCAAGGGAGAAGACCATGGATACCAAGACTGCGATCATCGCACTGCTCGGCGTCTGGGGCGTCGGCGCCGTTTCGGCAACGCCAATCATGGCGGAAGACCGGGTCGTTGCGGACGACGAGGAAGGCCGGCACAATCCCCTCCTCAACCGCGTCTGGGTGCGGCAGGGCGACGAGGCGGTGCCGCTGGGCAGCCTGCAGATCTTTCTTGAGGACGGCACGCTGGTGTCCGACAGCTGCTGGGAAACCTATCGCCTGTCGCGCTGGCAACAGGTCTCGGACACCGAGATTTCCTGGGAAGAAGACGGCATGACCATCACCGCCGAGATCGCCGGCCTGTCGGACACAGAATTGCTGCTCAACATCAAGCTCGGCGCCGAGGTACTGGAACAACGCTTCACGCCGGCGGCAGTGCCATTCGTGTGTCCGGACATGCCCCGGTGAGACGCAGGGGCTGACCGCTGGGCTAAAGCGCCCAACGGACGAAAAAGGCAATGAGAACTATATCCCTGAAGCGGCGGGGGGTGGGGGGGAACCCCGCCGCGTCAAACGCGTGGGGTC
>JAHCJW010000298.1 GCA_026126125.1 Devosia sp. | reverse complement strand
TCGACGAGGCGCTGGCCATGATCGAAACCTGGACCAGGGCGGGCGAAGCCAAATCCGTCGGCCTTCTGGGCAATACCGCCGACATCCTGCCCGAAATGGTCCGGCGCGGCATTCGCCCCGATCTCGTCACCGACCAGACCTCGGCCCATGACCCGCTCAACGGCTATCTGCCCAAGGGCTGGACATTGGCTCAATGGCGCGAGAAGCGCGAAACCGATCCCAAGGCGGTCGAGAAAGCCGCCCGCGCCTCGATGCGCGAACATGTCGAGGCCATGGTCGCCTTCTATCGCCGGGGCATCCCCACCCTCGATTATGGCAACAATATTCGCCAGGTGGCCAAGGACGAGGGGTTCGAGGACGCCTTCGCCTTTCCCGGCTTCGTGCCCGCCTATATCCGCCCGCTATTTTGCCGCGGCGTCGGCCCCTTCCGCTGGGCGGCGCTCTCGGGCGATCCGGAAGATATCTACAAGACCGACGCCAAGGTGCGCGAACTGACCCCCGGCAACACCCATCTGCACAACTGGCTCGACATGGCCCGCGAGCGCATCGCCTTCCAGGGACTGCCGGCGCGCATCTGCTGGGTGGGCCTCGGCGACCGCCACCGCCTCGGCCTCGCCTTCAATGAGATGGTGCGAACCGGCGAGTTGCAAGCCCCCGTCGTCATTGGCCGCGACCATCTCGACAGTGGTTCGGTCGCCTCGCCCAATCGCGAAACCGAAGCCATGCGAGACGGCTCCGACGCCGTTTCCGACTGGCCCTTGCTCAATGCCCTTCTGAACACCGCCTCGGGCGCCACCTGGGTGTCGCTGCATCACGGCGGTGGCGTGGGCATGGGCTATTCCCAGCATGCCGGCATGGTCATCTGCGCCGACGGCACCGCGGACGCCGCGCGCCGGCTCGAGCGGGTGCTGTGGAACGACCCAGCCACCGGCGTCATGCGTCACGCCGATGCCGGCTACGACATCGCACTCGACTGGGCCCGCGAAAAACAGCTCGACCTGCCCGGCATTCTGGGGTGAGCGCCATGCGGATTTTGCGCCGCGCCGACCATGTCGCCGTCCCGTGGAAAAACGGCGGCGGCATCACGCGCGAGATCGCACTCGCCCCGGACCCTGCCGGAACTTCCGACTTCCTCTGGCGGGTCAGTATCGCCAGCGTGCGCGCGCCCGGCCCCTTTTCGCGCTTTGACGGCATCGAGCGCACCATCGCCGTTCTGTTTGGCAACGGCATTCGCCTCTGCCACGCGAACGGCGAGGAGATAATGCTGACCACCACCTCCCCGCCCTATCGCTTCGATGGTGCCAGCCCGATCTTTGCCGACGTCGTGGCTGGCGAAACCACCGACCTCAACGCCATGTCGCGCCGGGGCGCGTATACCCACGCTATGCGCCGCCTCAGCATCGCCGAACCGACGGACTTTCACTGCACCGCCGACACCACCCTCTTCGTCGCGGCGGCGCCCCTCCTGCTGGAGGTGGATACCAGGTCCTATCGACTTTCAACGCTCGACGCCGCGCTGGACCTGACGCGCGGCACGAGGGTTTGCCTCAGCGCCGAGCCTTGCGCCGAGGTCTTCATCCTCGAATTTTCGAATACACTTTCGGGTCCGGGGCTTTAAAGCGCGTCGCGTTTCTTTCAGATTCGCTCCCTGCGC
>JAHCJW010000297.1 GCA_026126125.1 Devosia sp. | reverse complement strand
ACAGTGCGCTAACCAACTCCCCCGCGAGGTGAACACGCGGGAAGCCGAGGTCAGCTCAGGCGCTTGAGCGCCTCGATGATGCGGTCGCGCCGGTCGACGGCCGCCTCGCGGCGGGCCTTCTGCTCCTCGATCACTTCTTCGGGCGCCTTGGCGACGAACTGCTCATTGCCCAGCTTCTTGTCGATCTGGGCGATCTCGCCATCGAGCTTGCCGACCTCTTTTTCCAGCCGCGCCTTTTCCACGCCAAGGTCGATCACCCCGGCCAGAGGCAGAGCGAAATTGGCGTCACCGACGACAAATTGCGCTGATTCTCCAGGTACTTCGCTCTGCGGCGAAATCTCTTCGAGGCGGGCCAGCCGGGTGATCAGCGACGTGCCGGACACCAGCCGCCGCAGCGTTTCCTCCCCGGCCCCGGTCACCACCAATTGCAGCTTGGCGCTGGCCGGCACGTTCATCTCGGCCCGAACCGAGCGCACATTGGAAATCACCTCGATCAGCCAGGCCAGTTCGGCATCGGCAGAACTATCCTCAAGCCCTTGATATTGCGGCCATTCCGTCAGGATCAGCAGGTCCTCGCGCGCCGGCCCGACCTTGCCCGTCTCGGCCCAAAGCTCTTCGGTGACGAAGGGCATCATCGGGTGCAGCATGATCAGGATCTGGTCCAGCGCCCAGGCCGCGGTGGCCCGCGTCTCGGCCTTTCGCCGCCTCGTCCTCGCCGTTGAACACCGGCTTGGCGAACTCGACGAACCAGTCGCAGAACGTGCCCCAGACGAAGTCATAGGCGGCGTTGGCGGCCTCATTAAACTTATAATCTTCAATGCCTTGGCGCACCGCACCCAGCGCCCGCACCGTCGCCCCGACGATCCAGCGATTGAGCGGCAGCGTGTTGGCCTTGGGGTCGTAGCCGGCCACGCGGCGGGCCTCGTTCATCTCGAGGAACCGCGCCGCATTCCACAGCTTGGTGACGAAGTTGCGATAGCCCTCGACGCGGCTGATCGCCAGCTTCAGATCCCGTCCCTGCGCCGCCATCGCCGCCAGCGTGAACCGGGTCGCATCGGCCCCGTACTCATCGACGAGCTTGAGGGGATCGATGACGTTCCCCTTGGTTTTGCTCATCTTTTGGCCCTTCTCGTCCCGGACCAGAGCATGCATGTAGACGGTGTGGAACGGCTCCTTGTCGAGGAATTCCAGCCCCATCATCATCATGCGGGCCACCCAGAAGAAGATGATGTCGAAGCCGGTGACCAGCACGCTGGTCGGATAATAGCGCTGAAGTTCCGGCGTCTCGTCCGGCCAGCCCAGCGTCGAAAACGGCCACAGGGCCGAGGAGAACCAGGTGTCGAGCACGTCGGGGTCGCGCGTCAGCTCCACCGCTTTGCCATAATGCTTCTCGGCCGCCGCCCTGGCCTCGTTTTCGTCATAAGCCACAAAGGCTTCGTTGTCCGGGCCATACCAGGCCGGGATCTGATGCCCCCACCAAAGCTGGCGCGAAATGCACCACGGCTTGATGTTCTCCAGCCAGGCGAAATAGGTGTTTTCATATTGCTGCGGCACGAATTTCGTCCGGCCCTCGCGCACCGAGGCCAGCGCCGGCTCGGCCAGCACATCGGCCTTCACCCACCACTGATCGGTGAGGAACGGCTCGATGACGACGAGCTTGGACTTCTCATCATGCGGCACCATGATCTTCTTGT
>JAHCJW010000296.1 GCA_026126125.1 Devosia sp. | reverse complement strand
GGCCTGGCGCCACACCGTCTCCGACTGCGGCTCCACGCCGGCCACCGAGTCGAAGACGCAGACGGCGCCGTCGAGCACGCGCAGCGAGCGCTCGACCTCGATGGTGAAGTCGACGTGGCCCGGCGTGTCGATGATGTTGACGCGGTACATCTCGCCGCTGAACGGCCCTTCCGCCGGCTTCCAGAAGCAGGTGGTGGCGGCCGACGTGATGGTGATGCCGCGCTCCTGCTCCTGCTCCATGAAATCCATGGTCGCAGCGCCGTCGTGAACCTCGCCGATCTTGTAGTTCTTGCCGGTGTAGTAGAGGACGCGCTCCGTCGTCGTCGTCTTGCCGGCGTCGATATGCGCCATGATCCCGATGTTTCGGTAGCGCTCGATGGGGGTGGTGCGGGCCATGGGGGAAAACCTTATTGGCGAAGGGCTTCGCGATCCGAGGGGGCGCGGCCGACTACCACCGGTAGTGCGCGAACGCCTTGTTGGCGTCGGCCATGCGGTGGGTGTCCTCGCGCTTCTTCACGGCGGCGCCGCGGCGGTTGGCGGCGTCCAGCAGCTCGGCTGACAGCTTGTCGACCATGCTGTTCTCCGACCGGTCGCGGGCGGCCTGGATGATCCAGCGGATCGCCAGTGCCTGGCGGCGTTCCGGGCGGACCTCGACGGGCACCTGGTAGGTGGCGCCGCCGACGCGGCGGGAGCGCACCTCGACCGCCGGCTTGACGTTCTCGATTGCCTCGTGGAAGACCGGCAGCGGCTCCTGCTTGGCGCGCTCCTGAATGCGGTCCAGCGCACCGTAGACGATGCCTTCGGCGACCGATTTCTTGCCGTCGAACATCAGCGTGTTCATGAACTTGCTGAGCACGAGGTCGCCGAACTTGGCGTCAGGATTGATTTCGCGTTTGTCGGCGCGGCGGCGGCGGGACATGGCAGGCTCCTACTTCGGTCGCTTGGCGCCGTACTTGGAGCGGCGTTGCTTGCGGTCCTTCACGCCCTGGGTGTCCAGCGTGCCGCGGATGATGTGGTAGCGCACGCCGGGCAGATCCTTGACGCGGCCGCCGCGGATCATGACGACCGAGTGTTCCTGGAGGTTGTGGCCTTCGCCCGGGATGTAGCTCACCACTTCGTAGCCGTTGGTGAGACGGACCTTGGCCACCTTGCGCATCGCCGAGTTCGGCTTCTTCGGCGTGGTGGTATACACGCGGGTGCACACGCCACGCTTTTGCGGGGCGGATTGCAGTGCGGGAGACTTGCTCCGCGACTTCGGCGCCGTCCGCGACTTGCGGATCAGCTGGTTGATCGTCGGCATTCCTTTGCCCTTCGGACTTTTGGTCGTCGAACTTTCGCCGGTGGCGGGTCCGGTCCCCCGGCCCTGCCCTTCGCTGTCTCTTAAAGCCGGCGTCTCCGTCGCCTTGGCGCGCGTTCGCACGGGCGGACGCTCGACAAAAAGACCGACCGAAAAGCCTTGTGGGCTTTCACCGGCCGGTGCAGCGCCGCCCCTCACTTGGAGGCCCCCTAGGGGGCACATTTCAGGGCGTGAGACACTGATCTATAAAAACAGCCGCAGGACCGGCCGCCACACGGCAAAGCCGGTGCCCCGCTCGGTCCTGCTGAAGTGGCGCGGAAACTAGTGGGCAGCGCCCGGAAGGTCAAGCGGTTAGCAGCGAATCCCCGCGGCAAATGCCGCTGGTTCCTGCCGACCGGGGCGCGCTTTCTGTCGCAGTGCAGCAG
>JAHCJW010000295.1 GCA_026126125.1 Devosia sp. | reverse complement strand
GGCCTCGGCGTGCTCGGCTGGGGCGTCGGCGGCATCGAGGCGGAGGCGGCGATGCTCGGCCAGCCGGTGTCGATGCTCATCCCCGAAGTCGTCGGCTTCAAGTTCACGGGCAAGCTCAAGGAAGGCGTGACCGCGACCGACCTCGTGCTCACCTGCACCCAGATGCTGCGCGCGAAGGGCGTCGTCGGCCGCTTCGTCGAATATTTCGGCCCCGGCCTCGCCTCCTTGAGCCTCGCCGACCGCGCGACGCTCGCCAACATGGCGCCCGAATATGGCGCCACCTGCGGCTATTTCCCGGTCGACGCCGATACGCTCAAATATCTCTCCACGACCGGCCGTGATCCGGACCGCGTGGCTCTGGTCGAAGCCTATTCCAAGGCACAGGGCATGTTCCGGACCGCCCAGACGCCCGACCCCGTCTTCACCTCGACCCTGGAACTCGATCTGTCGAGCGTCGTGCCCTCGCTTTCGGGGCCGAAGCGCCCGCAGGATCGCGTCGCCCTCAAGGATGTGACCTCTTCCTTCGCCGAAGCGCTGCCCGAATTGTCCGGCGGTCGCATCGAGCGCACCAAGCTGCCCAAGGACAAGCAGGAATCCCGTTTCGTCGATGAAGGCGCCACCGGGGTCGACGATATTCCCGAAGAAGCCGCCTGCCCGGTTCAGGGTCAGGATTACGGCATTTCCGACGGTTCGGTGGTGATTGCCGCCATCACCTCCTGCACCAATACCTCCAACCCCTCGGTGCTGGTCGCCGCCGGCCTCGTCGCCCGCAAGGCCCGCGCCCTCGGGCTCAAATCCAAACCCTGGGTCAAAACCTCGCTGGCGCCCGGCTCGCAGGTGGTCACCGACTATCTGACCGCCTCCGGCTTGCAGGACGATCTCGACGCACTCGGCTTCAATCTCGTCGGCTATGGCTGCACCACCTGTATCGGCAATTCCGGCCCGCTGCCGCAGGCCATTTCCGACACGATCAACGAGAACAAGCTGGTCGCCGCCTCGGTCCTGTCCGGCAACCGCAATTTCGAGGGCCGGGTGAACCCCGACGTGCGCGCCAACTATCTGGCTTCTCCGCCGCTGGTCGTCGCCTATGCCCTGCTCGGCACGCTCAATATCGACATCACCACCGAGCCGCTCGGCACCAGTAAGGATGGCCAGCCGGTCTATCTCAAGGATATCTGGCCTTCCAATCACGAGATTGCCGAGATCGTGCGCCGCCACGTCAATGCCGAGATGTTCCGCTCGCGCTATTCGGACGTGTTCAAGGGCGACAAGCATTGGCAGGGCATCGCCGTCGAAGGCGGCGAGACCTATGGCTGGAACGGCGCCTCCACCTATGTGCAGAACCCGCCTTATTTCGACGACCTGACCATGGAGCCCAAGCCGGTGACGGACGTGGTTTCGGCGCGGGTACTGGCGCTGTTCCTCGATTCGATCACCACCGACCACATCTCGCCCGCCGGCTCGTTCAAGGCTGGCACCCCGGCCGGCCAATATCTGACCGAGCGC
Organism: Devosia sp.; assembly: GCA_026126125.1. Taxonomy (GTDB): domain Bacteria; phylum Pseudomonadota; class Alphaproteobacteria; order Rhizobiales; family Devosiaceae; genus Devosia. Next base: position 236 of record JAHCJW010000295.1, on the reverse strand, counting down.
CAGGTGGCGCCCAAGGATTTCAACTCCTATGGCGCCCGCCGGGGCAATCACGAAGTGATGATGCGCGGCACTTTCGCCAATATCCGCATCAAGAACATGATGCTCGACGGGGTCGAGGGCGGTTTCACCAAGGGGCCTTCGGGCGAGCAAATGCCGATCTATGACGCCGCCATGGCCTATCAGGCCAAGGGCACGCCGCTGGTGATCTTCGCCGGCAAGGAATACGGCACCGGCTC
>JAHCJW010000294.1 GCA_026126125.1 Devosia sp. | reverse complement strand
CCGCCAATGCCGAAGCGCGCCAGATGGGCGAAATGCCACTCATTGGCAAAACCATCCCGTGCCGAATACTGGCACATCGGCGCCACGACCGTGCGGTTGCGCAGGGTCAGGTCACGCAGGGTGATGGGAGAAAAAAGCTTGATCATGACTGTCTCGCGAGGGGAGCTGGCGCTGGGGGTGAACGACGCATAGATGCACATTCGCCACTTCATCGGCAAGTGCCGATGAAAGAGTTTTCCGCGCGACCAGGTGTTGGCCTGCCTCGATACTGGCCGGACAGGGCAAATCCGCGCGCTCATGCCGGGGCGTTGAAAAATACCGTGGGGCGCAAATTCCCTCTTGCGCTGAACCGTACCGTACGGTACGCCATGCGGACGGAAATGGCCGAAACCGTTCGGCCGTCAGCTTTGCGAGGTTGGCCCCTTGCCCTTGCCGATCAAGATCAGCGAAGAAACCTTCACGCCCCGCCAGCAGGCGGTGCTGACGGCTGCGCTCGATCTTCTGGTCGAGAATGGCGATGGCCTGACCATGACGGCGGTCGCCCGCCGCGCCTCGTGCTCCAAGGAAACACTTTATAAGTGGTTCGGTGACCGGGATGGCCTGCTGACCGCGACCGTGCAGTGGCAGGCGGCCAAGGTGCGCATGCCCAATGTCGACCGCAGCCATCTGACCACCAAGGTCCTGCGCGAGAGCCTCGAGCAGTTCGCCCGCGACCTGTTGACCACCATTATCGGCGAAGTCTCGATCACCCTCAACCGCACCGCCATCACGCATGCGGCGCAGGAAAAGGACAGTCTGGGCAATATCGTGCTCGAAAATGGCCCGCTGGCCATTCGCCGCCGCCTCAAACCCATTCTGGAAGCAGCGCGCGACGCGCGCCTGCTGCGCTTTACCTCCAGCGAAGAGGCCTATCGCAGTTTTTACGGCCTTGTCGTGCGCGATGTGCAGATCCGTCTGCTGCTCGGCGACAATGCGCTGACCCAATCCAATGTCGAAGCCAATGTCGATGCCGACGTCAAGGTTGCGACGGACCAGTTCCTTGCGCTCTACGGGCCCAAGGCAAACCCATAACAAACCGCTTTTCCGAGGGAGACCCCCAATGCGCGTCTATTACGATCGTGATGCCGATCTCAACATCATCAAATCCCGCAAGGTGGCCATTGTCGGCTATGGTTCGCAGGGCCATGCCCATGTGCTGAACCTGCGCGACTCGGGCGTGACCGATGTGGTCGTCGCCCTGCGCCCGGGCTCACCCTCGGCCAAGAAGGCCGAAGGCGAGGGGCTCAAGGTCATGTCGGTGGCCGATGCCTCGAAGTGGGCAGACGTCATCATGATGCTGACGCCCGACGAATTGCAGGCCGATATCTACAAGGAACACATCGAGCCCAATATCCGCGACGGCGCCGCGCTGGCTTTCGCCCATGGCCTCAACGTGCATTTCAACCTCATCGAGCCCAAGTCCACGGTTGACGTGATTATGATCGCGCCCAAGGGCCCGGGCCACACCGTGCGCGGCGAATATCAGAGGGGCGGCGGCGTGCCGTGCCTGATCGCCGTGCATCAGGACGCCTCGGGCAATGCCCATGACATCGCGCTGGCCTATGCCTCGGGCGTTGGCGGCGGCCGTTCGGGCGTCATCGAGACCAATTTCCGCGAAGAATGCGAAACCGATTTGTTCGGCGAGCAGGCCGTGCTGTGCGGTGGTCTGGTCGAGCTGATCCGCGCCGGCTTCGAAACGCTGGTGGAAGCCGGCTACG
>JAHCJW010000293.1 GCA_026126125.1 Devosia sp. | reverse complement strand
CGATCCCGCCGGCTTATATTGGGACGACCCTTGGGCTCGCACAGAAGAGCTATGTCGCGGCGGTCAACCATACGGTGGAAAACGGGGACCTGACCTGGCGTTACGGTGTCGAGGGTGGGCTTCTGGACAGCGTGACGAGCATCGCGACGGATATTTTCATACCGCCGATACCACGCCTCCAGGGCTATGCCGCCGACAGGGAAAACAGTTATTTCGCCAAAGCCTATGTCGATCTGACACATGACATCGCCCCGGGCCTGAAAGCCGAGTACGGGTTGTTCGGGACGATATGGGGCGCCGATGGCGAGGATAACAGGCATCTTGATCCGCGCGTGGGACTGGCCTTCGCCCCGGCCGATGGGCACTGGCTGCGTGCCGGCTATATCCGCAAGAGCATAGATTCGACGACGCCGACGCTCGCACCGATCGGCATCGTCGGCCTGCAACCCAACGAGTTCTCGGTGGGCGCCGAAGGCTACTCGGATACGCTGGCCTTCAAATGGGATGCGGAATGGACCGACAGGTTCTTCACCACGGTCGATTATCAGCACCAGAGGTTCCAGGATCTGTCGATCAGCGACGCCCTGCTGGCTTCGAAGTTCGATTTCGCCGAGGCGCAGGCGGATCGCGCGGCGGTCACCGCCAATCTGGCGCTCGGATACGGTTTCGGCCTTTCGGGAACCTATGCGCTTGCCTTCTCCGATGACAAAACCGGCAGTGGCCGCGACCTTCCCTTCATGCCGCAGCATTCCGGGCAGCTTGCCGTTACCTATGTCAGCGAAGCCAATGTGAAGGCGACCGTCGCCGCCAACTATATCGGCGAGCGGTATGGCGACATCACGCGGCCCAAGCTCGATGATTACTGGACGCTCGATGCGCAGCTGACCTGGGAGCCGTTCGGCAAGAACATGGTTTTCGAGGCGAGCGCCTACAACCTGCTCGACGAAGACTTCATGGTAACGCCCGAACTCAACGGTTGGGGCCGGGTCTTCAAAGGTATGCTCAAGGTCCGCTTCTAGAGTTCGTAAGAGGCTCCCGCCTTCGTGGTGCGTGAAAGCTTCCTCAACGGCGATACGCCGCAATTTGACCTGATCAGTTACGATCTCGTGGAGTAACCGCAAACAATCCCGGCCGCTCTCTTGGGGCGGCCGGTTTCTACAGGCCGTGGCGTTTGAAATCGGTCTGCGAGACCACGCCGGCTAGGCGGCTCTGGCGGTCGAGCACGGCGAGGCGGCGAAGGTGGAGGGACCGCATGTTGGCGAGTACGCCGGCGGGGTCCTCGTCGTCGTAGCAATAGGTGATGTTGGTCGTCATGATGTCGCCGACCCTGGTGGTCTCGGCATCGAGGCCAGGTGCGACGGCGCGCAGGATGATGTCGCGATCCGTCAGCGTGCCGACGAGGCCGGAGGCATCCGCGACGGGCAGGAAGGCGATATCCCAGTCGGCCATCAGGCTCGCGGCATATTGCAGGGTCTCTTCCGGGCGGACGAGATGAACGTTGCGGGTCATGATATCGCCGATGGTCATGCAAAACTCCCGAGTGACGCCGGGTAGGAACCGCTAAGGGCGCGATTGGTTCCAGATCGGGCCATGCGTCGATGGAACATCGAGGGGCGCCGACGATTAGGCATGACCATCGGAAGGAGATCGTTCAATGCCTGCAAAATCGAAAGCACAACAGAAGGCCGCCGGCGCCGCGCTTGCAGCCAAGCGCGGCGATATCAGCAAGGGCGCGCTGAAGGGCGCCTCCCAAAGCATGGAGGAATCCATGTCGAAGAAGGAGCTGGAAG
>JAHCJW010000292.1 GCA_026126125.1 Devosia sp. | reverse complement strand
CACCGATCACCGCATCAATCTCACGCTCTACAAGCTCGACAAGGTTATTGCCGGCGAAGCGCTCGATGAGCTGATCGAGGCGCTGATCACCGAGAACCAGGCGGCGCAGCTGGCGGCCATGGAGAGCGGGGTCTGACCGAGCCCGTCACCATCGGCGCCCTGTGGCGCGGCTGGCGCGACGCGCTGGCGCGGCAGGGTTTCGCCACCCCGGCGCTCGACGCCAAATTGCTGGCCGGCCACGCCATGGGGCTTGATGCGCTGGCGTTGTCCCTGCGCGAAAACGAACCGGTGCCGGGTGATCAGGTCGCGGCGGTCGAGCGGCTGCTGCAGCGGCGCCTGCGGGGCGAATCGGTGGCGCGCATCATCGGAGACAAGGCGTTTTACGGTCTCGATTTCGGCCTCAACGCCGCCACGCTCGAGCCGCGTCCCGATACTGAGCTATTGGTCGATCTGGTGCTGTCGGGGCTCAAACCGGCGGCGAGCATGCTCGATCTGGGCACCGGCACCGGCTGCATCCCCATCGCCATCCTCGTCAATCGGCCCGATGTCACGGGCCTTGCCACCGATCTGAGCCCGCTGGCTCTCGAGATGGCGGAGGACAATGCACGGCGCCACCAGGTATCGGACCGGCTGCGTCTGGCGCGAGGCGACTGGTTCGCCGCTCTTGCCGATCAGACGGCGCGGTTCGATCTGATCACCTCCAATCCGCCCTATATCGCCAGCGAGATCGTTGAGAGCCTGGCGCCCGAGGTCCGGGAGTTTGATCCGCGCCTGGCGCTCGATGGCGGGCCGGACGGGCTTGGGCCCTATCGAATCATCGCCGCCGAGGCGGGGCGCTGGCTGACGCCCGGTGGCCGGCTTGTGGTCGAGATCGGCTATGACCAGGGTCAGGCGGTGGCAAAGCTGTTTTCGGCGGCCGGCCTGGTCGAAATTGCGGTTCACAAGGACCTTGCCGGGCTTGATCGTGTGGTTTGCGCGCACCACATCGGAGCTGCATAAGCGTTCAAATCCGGCATTTCCTATATTTTGCTGGTCAAGGCCGGTGAAAACCGTTAGTTTGATCGTGCTGTCACTGGCGCATCATGGGCGCCGCGGCGACCACACCCGATTTTGAAATCCTGCGGCGTCGTGCCGTGCTTGTTCCCCAGGGGACCGGGGCGAAGGGATGATCCGGGCGGATTTTTCCGGGGGCGCTGCCTGACCGCATACGGTTTTCATGAAACCAGTATAACCCCATCCGCAGCGATTGATCGCCGGGATGAGCGGCCAGACCGGACAGGATTCCGGTCCGCCCCGATGTGACGCTTAACTTTTAGAGTTAGACAAAGCGACCCGATGAGACCAAACAACCAGAACAAGAATCGGCAGCGTGGCCGCAATGGCGGACGCAAGCATGTCAATCCGCTGTCGAGGAACTATGAGAGCAACGGCCCGGACGTGAAGGTTCGCGGCAATGCGGCCCATATCGCTGAAAAATACCTGCAGCTGGCGCGCGATGCCCAGTCGTCCGGCGATTCGGTGATGGCGGAGAACTATCTCCAGCACGCCGAGCATTATTTCCGCATTGTCTCCTCTGCCCAGCAGGCCATGAACGGGCCGCGCGATGGTCAGAGCCAGGATGACAGCGATTTCGACGACGACGTCTCCGAGCTGAATTCGCGCTTCTCCTCGCCCCAGCCGGTGCAGCAGCCGGTCGGCGGCGACGCCGAAGACGAGGCCCCGGCGCCCGCGCCCGCCCCGCAGCCGGTCGCTGCAGAGGTGGTTGCCGAGGCGGCTCCGGCCGGCGAAGAGGCCGCAGCCCAGCCGGCGTCGGAAGACGAACC
>JAHCJW010000291.1 GCA_026126125.1 Devosia sp. | reverse complement strand
GCTATGGACGACGACGACCTGCGCCGCGGCCGCCCCACCGTGCACAAGCACTATGACGAGGCCACCGCCATTCTCGCCGGCGACGCGCTGCTTACCCAGGCCTTCGCCCTTCTGGCCGATCCGGTCACCCACCCCGATCCGGCCATCCGCATCGCGCTGGTCGCCGAACTTGCGGCCGGCAGCGGCGCCGGCGGCATGGCGGGCGGGCAGATGCGCGACATCGAGGGCGAAAAGGGCGGTTTTTCCGCAGCCGACATCGCCACCATGCAGGCGATGAAGACCGGCGCGCTTATTCGGGCCAGCGTGCGCATGGGGGCGCTATTGGGCGGGGTCGAGCCGCGCCCGCTCTCGGCCCTCACCGCCTATGCCGAAGCGGCCGGCCGCGCCTTCCAGCTGGCCGACGACATTCTCGACGTCACCGCCTCGCCCGAGACCATGGGTAAAGCCACCGGCAAGGACGAGGGCCAGGGCAAGCAGACCCTCGTCGCCCAGCTCGGCCTCGACGGCGCCCGCAAGATGCTCGACGCCACCATCGCCGAGGCCCAGGGCTATCTGCGCACTTTCGGACCGCGCGCCGACGGCCTGCGCGCCACCGCCCGCTTTTTCGGGAGTCGCGAGAAATGAGCCCCGGACAGCTGATCAGCGTCAATATCGGCAAGCCTCGCCCCATTCCCGGCATGACGGCCCTGACCGGCATCTACAAGGAGCCGACTGCCGGCCCCGTCGCCATCACCGCGCAGGGCATCGCCGAGGACGCCATTCTCGACCGCCAGCACCATGGCGGGCGGGATCAGGCGATCTATGTCTATTTCCAGGAAGATTACGACTGGTGGGCAGAAGAACTGGGCCAGACGCCGGCGCCGGGCCTTTTTGGCGAGAACTTCACCATCGCCGGCACGACCAGCGCCGATACCGCCATCGGCGACCGCTTTGTCCTGGGCACGTGCCTGCTCGAAGTCAGCTATCACCGCACGCCCTGCCTCACCTTTTCCGCCAAGATGGGCGATGCGCGCTGGGCCAAGCGCTTTCATCGCGCCCGCCGCCCCGGCGCCTATTGCCGCGTGCTCACGCCGGGAACGGTCGAGGCCGGCATGGCCGTGCAGATCGTGCCTTTTGCCGGCGAGCGCATCAGTGTCGCCGAGCTGATGGGGTTTGATGGGGTCAAGGACCTGCCGCTTGATTTTCTGCGTCGCGCCGTCACCACGCCCATCCGCGAAAAGACCCGCTTCAAATACGAAACCCGTCTCTCCAGCCTGTTTTGAGCCTTTTTCATGAGCCTTGCCTCCGTCCGCGACGACCTCGCCGCCCGCGCCCCTGACCTCCACCTCATCGTCACCGAGGCCTCCACCGCCACCGTGCAACTGGCGGCCGATGTGCACGGCGTGGAGCCGGGGCAGATTGCCAAAACTCTCTGCATTCGGGTGAAGGACGAAGAATTCCTGCTGGTGACGCGCGGCGACGCCAGGCTCGACAATGCCCGCTCCAAGGCTGCCTTCGGTGGCAGGCCGCGCATGCTGGGGGCCGAGGATGTGCTGCGCCTCACCAGCCACGCGGTCGGCGGCGTCTGCCCCTTCGGCCTGCCCGCACCGATGAAGATTTTCCTTGATGTGTCGCTCAAGGTCTACGACATCGTCATTCCCGCCGGCGGCGATACGCACTCCTCCGTCAGCCTCTCCGTTGAGCGGCTGGCGGAGCTCTGCGGCAATCAATGGGTCGATGCGTGCCAATTGCCGGAGTGAACGCGGCCGACGCCGCCCATTTCATCCGCACCCGACTGGAGCTTTGCCCGCTCGCCTTCCGGCCCGACCTTTCGCTCTATCGCCCGACGCCGCGCTCGGGCCTTACCGCCTGGCTGGCCGAGCAGGGCCTGGCCGATGCGTCGCCCTATTGGGCCTATAGCTGGGCCGGCGGCG
>JAHCJW010000290.1 GCA_026126125.1 Devosia sp. | reverse complement strand
TTGCCTTCAATTTGCTCCAACCTGATCGCGCTCATGACAGCTTCGCCTCCGGGGCGCAGCAGGGCGTCAGCTCGGCGATCAGCGGAGCGCAAAGCTCTGTCGATCCGCCGCAGCAGTCCTTCAGGAGGAATAGCGTCAATTCCCTCAGGCCGTTGAGGTCTGCCCGGTAGATGATCGACCGGCTCTGCCGCTCGCTCGTAACCAAGCCTGCCCGCGAAAGCGTTGCGAGATGCGCTGACATGGTGTTTTGCGGCACATCGATAAGGCGGGCGAGTTCGCCCGCTGGAATGCCATTGGGTTCGTGGCGGACAAGGAGACGGAAGGTCTCCAGTCGCGTGGTCTGTGCCAAGGCGCCGAGCGCCGCGATTGCTGTGATGTTATCCATATATCCAGAATAGAGGATATATTGAGCTTGTCAAGCAAGCGTGGATTCTGCGTTTCTTATTCGATGCTTGAATGCGATGAACGGATACTGATGACAACGTGGTTTAAATGCTGCCGACGCTTTAGGCCGGTAACGTAGTTGCAGCTAGGCAGCCGACAACACAATTCGTGAGGAAGCAGAAATCCTATTGAGTGGAATAGCATTGAGGGATCAGAGTTCCCCGGAGAACTCTCGTCGGTTCCTGTCGAGCTCTTCGCTGTAACGACGCGGGGGGTGGCTCTCCGTCAACGTGTCGGAAAAAATGGGGATTGCCTTGCGTCATGTGCCGCGGACCTCAATTCAAGTGCGTGTCATCGACGGATTTAGACCCCTGCCATTGCCTTTCAAGCTCCTTTGGTCGCACGTGCGGAAAGTGACGCAGGTCAGATGGTCAACTGCTCGTAGGCTTTTAAGAGCATGTATCCTGCCACGACGAGGATGAGCAGGGCGAAGACGGTGTTGAGCGCGCCTTTTCTGGCGGCGAGTTTTCGTGCGGCGAAGGCGCCCAGCAGGCCGCCGACAACGCCGCCACCGATAAAGACAAAGGCGAGTACCCAGTCAACCAGGCCGGAATAGGCATAGTTCAGGGATGTCGTCAGGCCGAAGGCGGTGACAGCGAGGAGAGAGGAGCCGACGGCGAAGAGGATGGGCATGCCAGTCGCGGCGATAAGGCCAGGCACGATGAGGAAGCCGCCGCCGATACCGAAGAAGCCGGAAAAGGCTCCGGTCAGTCCGCCGAAAGCGATCACCTTCGGGGCATTCTCGCGGGAGCATTGCGCATTCGGGTCACCCTCTTCGCCGCGCCTTATGAACATCAACGCACCGACGACGAGCATCAGTAAGGCAAACAGGATCAGCAGGTGCTGCCCATCGATCATCTTGCCGATGGAGGAGCCGACAAACGCGCCCATGATTCCAGCGAGGCTGTAGAGACCCGCGCAGCGCCATTTGACATTGCCGAAGCGGGCATGGCCGAGAAGGTTGGCAAACGCGTTCACGGCGACAGCAAAGGCGCTGGTGCCAATGGCGAGATGCGGGTTGGGAACGCCGACCATATAGACCATAAGGGGCACAGCGAGAATGGAGCCGCCCCCGCCGAAAAGGCCGAGAGTAAAGCCGACAACTCCGCCAGACAGCGCGCCGAGGCCGTATTGAATGGGTTCCAGAAGCATGGCGCACCTTTCGCCGCGCGTTCAGGCGGCCTTGGTTCGGTGTGGTCGAAAAGCGTGCAAGGCGATAACACTGTTTGCGGATTATCGGATCACCGCTGCGGGTCGGCCGACCGTCAAGCGATAGAGGATCATGCCGGCAAACATGGCGACGACGAACAGGGTGGCCTCCCAGCGGCCCGTCGTCAGGGCCGCAATGGCGGGCCCGGGGCAAAGGCCGACCAGTCCCCAGCCAAGTCCGAACAGCACCGCGCCGCCGACCAGCGCCCGATCCACGCGGCCATGTTCTGGAACGTAGAACCGATCGTCGAAGGCCGGCGCATT